>JAZDMK010000001.1:0-20938 GCA_043800975.1 Bacteroidota bacterium
GTTTGTAAACGAACTGCAGGTAGTCAAAAAACCAGGTGTTTTCCTGTGAGCCACTCACTTTCATTTTGCCAACAAGATCGGCTTTGTCGGTTTCAAGAGAAAAAGTTTGGTTTTCGTCGGTTACAATAAACTCAAAAAATGTTTTGCCTGGCATTACGCCCAGATAAATCCCTGCGGGAAGGCTTTTCTTTCCTGTGAATACGGCGATTCCTTTTGAATTAATCATTCCGGTATCGCGAATGTATTGCTTGTCACCAAAGTGATTGCCGAGATAGCAGGTTGTATCTTTGTATCCTTTAATTTTGAGCTGAATGTTATAGCCGCTGTTCTGTGCTACACAGGAGGATAAGAATGAAAACAGAAACAACCCGAATAAAGCCTTCTTCATAATGCCTTAATTTTTTACGAAAATAGTTAATTTCCGTGTTTTATTTTTGCGAAAACTTCTAAAAAATGTTAAGAGACAAAAAAAGCATAATCCATGTGGATTATGCTTTTCGTATAAAAAAGTTGCAGATTACTGCAATTTCCAGAGAAAGTTACCTTCACAACTTCCATCAACTTTCCATTCTTTGGTGCCACCGGAAGAGATACAGTAAACAGACTTGTAGCCTGATGAAGCATTGATGTAAAGGGTTCCCCAGTCACCAATGGTTCCTTTATAAGATCCATCAACATACACATCAACAAAGAAGTTTGTGTAGTTATCAAATGCAATTTCGCAATCGGTAGTGCCTTCAGCATTTCCTTTTTTTACATTGGATGGTTTTACTCCATTGTCAGAATTAGGTGCCTTCACAGCTGTTTTAATATTAGGGTTCGCACCGCGTGTTTTTTCAACATCGACACTTTTTACAACCATAACTTTGCGGTCGGTTTGTGCCTGTGCTTTGTTAACAAATGCTTGTGCAGTAAATGCTACGAGTACAATTAAAAGTAGTTTTTTCATTTTAGTGTTGTTTAGTTATTATTATAGGGATTATTTTTTTTCTGCAATGTTTATTACAATAGAATTGACATTTATCGAAGATGTAGGAACATTGCTGGGTGCAGCGCCACGTGTGCCCTGCATGCAGTCGGATACGAGTACTTCAAGCGGATTCATCGCACCGCGTGTGCCGGCTTTCAGATTTGCGAAAACAGGACGGAGGTCAATTTGTTCAGCAGAAGCAAATACTTTAAAAATATCTTTTCCATAGGGAGGACCAAACGTAAAAGGAATTCTTTTCAGTTCAATCGTATCACCGGGATTAATCCTGTATTCTGCAGCGCCGTCTCTTTCACCAGGAACAAGCACGTTGATGCGGTTGTCTGGCTGAATATCGATAATGTTAAAATAAGCTGCGGTTCCACCGCTGTTGATCACGCGGAAAATAAATTCGTCACCGTCATGATACAGAATCTGGTTTCCTTCAGTATAAGCTGATTTGGGATCACCTTTTGAAATAATATTTCCGAAATTATCTGTTTTGATAGGTACTACCTGTATCTCAACATTGAGATCGGGGTTAACAAGGTTGGCATTTTTTAGATAATTGGAACGAGCGAAAAAAGTAACTTCAGTAATCATTTTAGAAACCACTTCGTCTGTTTTTTCAGCTGTGATTATCTCATTATACACAATCATATCATCAGGTGTGCGAAGGATAAGGTAGTTGTCTTTTCCTTTCATCTGTGTTTCCACAATCAGTTGGGGAGCTTTGTCAACAAGCTTCACAATAGGTTTGGCTTCGATGTCGGTTTGAACTTTTTTCAATAGAACTTTATCAGAAATGCTCAGAAGCATGCTTACACGAATATCTCCAAAGTTCTGCTGACGGACGAATGCCCAATAGTTTCCTTTTTCAATGGTCTTTTCCATGTGAACTTTGCAATCAAACTGTGTTGATCTTTCAACCACACCGGTTGCAATGGGAAGGGCTTTATTCGGGTCGCTGGTTCCGGCAGGATAAAGGCCGATCACGGATCCGTCAAAAATCCCTGCCATCATGCCGGCTGACATAACAAACAAAGTGTCGTTATCCCATGATTTGATTTTGTAGTATGCTGCCTGATCCACTGCGTTTCCGCCAAAAATTTCGCGGTTAACATCGCCTTCAATCTGCGGAGTCTGGCGTGGTGCAACGGTTGCCATATCACTTTTGATATAATCGCATAGCCCAAGATAAGTAGAAGACTTCCCGCATTTAATCAGATTTTTACTAAATGTGTATGAAAGAGAACCAACCGGTTTGCCTTCATCATCACGGCATTCATAGTTGGGTTCATCTTGTTTTGCACCGCTGATAACAACCATAGGAGCAAGCTTGTCGACTTTCACATTGCCACGAGCTACGGGTTTTTCCATCAATCCACCAGATAATTTATTCTTATCAGTTTCTTTAATGACTGGTTTATAGTTTGGCGGGCACATTTTTTCGTTTGTTCCGCGTGATTTGTTCGACATGTCACCACGTGTAATGGTTCCGGAATAGCATGCGTCAATAGTAACAAGTACATTTCCGGTGGGTCCTACGCGATCGCGAACTTCAGTAAGAAGAGCGCCGAATTCATCATCACGAAGGTGATTTTGTCCTTCATAAACGCCAACTTCATAATTTACGTTTGCATTGAAAGGAACGAGACATTCATCATATCCGTTAATTTCATCACCGTCATCATCGGCAATTTGCTGGCCATGTCCAGAATAATGAAACATAGCGATGTCACCGGGTTTCACTTTGTTGATCAGGTGTTCACGCATAGCTTTCATGATTCCATCCTTATTGCATTTATCATCTTCAAGAATGACAATGTTTTCTTCGGGAAATCCCTGCTTCAGCAATGCATTTTTAATTAATGGCCAGTCATTATACGAGCTAATCTGTCCCCAGCCTGTGCTTTCAGGATATGCAGAGATTGCAATAATCAAAGCATATTTGGTAGGCTTGGCTTGAGCCTGTGCATTTTGAGATGATAGCATCATAGAAACCATCAAAACAAACATAGGAATAGCGAATAGTATTTTTTTCATTTTCATAATTTCAGGGTTTGTTGTTAGATTTCCCTAAAAAATCAAATAACACAGGAGCTGAAAATTCAGCTCCTGCTTATAATTTTACTGAACGTAAACAGTCCATTCCTGGTTGTAGCAATAACGATTGCTGGGACCCCAGGTCATACGGCTTCCGTCGCTGAGTTCAGCAACAACGTATACTTTGGTGTCGCCACCGGCAACGGTAATAGTAGATTTTCCCCAGGGAGAAACATAACCTTCCATGTTTCCTGCAACGTAGCAGTTAACGTAGTAATTGGTCCAATTGTCAAATACGAGATCGCAATATACGCTGTTAGGTTTGTCAGATCCTTTGGTAGATGGCTGGATAACGAATGATTCTTTGGCATCACCGTTAACACGCTTTTCGATTTTAATGTTGGGATCGCCACCGCGGGTTTTTTCTGACTTGACACCTTGCAGTTTGTCAAACAGAGGGCCGGTTTGTTTTGTTTGTGCGAAAGTAAATCCGCTAAAGAGGAAAACTGAGATTCCGAATAATAGTAACTTTTTCATACGAGGTTTTTTAGAGTTAAACATTCCGTTAATACAAAATTAGTCAAAATATGTGAATTAAAATTAATTCCAGTTTCATTTGCAGTAATAATTTATAGCTTCCTCGGCCATATATAAGCCAAGTTCCTTTGCCTTGCGAAAATTATCGCAGGCCAGGTTGTTATTATTCTGCTGAACGTAGATATATCCTTTGTTTAAGAACGATTGTCCGTAAGTGGGATCAATACTGATCGCTTTGTCATAATCAGCCATAGCTTTGTCAAAATCAGCTGTGATTGAGTAATCAATCCCGCGGTTGTTATAGTAAACAGGCTTTTCAAAAATGCTTATTGCCGATGTGTAATCTGCAATTGCTTTTGCGATGTCACCTTTTTTGTCCCAAGCCAGCCCGCGACGGAAAAAGGCTTCGTGATAGTTTGGCTTTAATGCAATTGCCTGATCGTAATAGTAAATTCCCGAATCCAGCTTTGCCTTGGTCACCATCTCAAGACCTTTTCCAAAAAGTTCTTCAGGTGTACTTTGGGCAGTAACCGAAAACGGTACTATTAATAGCAGGTAAATTATAAATTGTTTCATAAGCCGAAAAGATCAGTACCGGGTTTCAAACTCTGTGCCAAAATTAAATCATTTAAGGGAAAGCCAATACAGGTATGAGAAAGAAAATTATTTGTTCTTTTTCATGTAAGGCATGTCGGGTTGTTTCTTGCGAATTACTTTCGAAGTGTCTCTTTTTTGCGGTTTTGTCTGCGGAACATTCGCATCAGGAATATAATTCCATTTACCGTCATCAAATTTTAATGCGTCATAACTACCGTCGGGTCCGTAAAATTGAAAGCTGCCGGAAAGATGTGAATGCGTGGGTGCAAGGTGCTCCCAGATGATATATTTTTTCTTTTTTTCGTAACGCAGCATCATCGACGCCTGGGTTGAAAACTCAAATACGATGCGGCGCACAGGAAGCATTCCGTATTTGAAAATAGATTCACCAAAGACGGGTTGGTTTTGATCATTAAACCACAACACATCAATTACCTTTTTTGAAGAAAGGCTGTTGTTCCACTTCATTCCCAACAAAGTGTAATATTTTTTACCGTTTACTTTAACCGGAACCATTTGATAATACAAAGCGCCGTACCAGTTCTCCGCATTCAGTTGCCTTGATTCCGGGCCGTCGATTTCTGAAGAATTATCAGTCAGTTCAATCAGATCAACTTTCTTGGTTTTCGGATTCTTAAGCTGAATAAAACAATAGTAACAATGTTTTCCATCTTTTCTTCTGTATTGCCAGTTCAGCAGCCTGAATTTTTTATCAGGAGAAAGAATCTTAGAAATCATTTTCAGAGAATCGAAAGGGTAGGAGAATGCATTTTCACAATTCAAAGTTTCAAAAAATAACTCGCGGAAACGAGCAGCGGCTTTATCATTTTGTAAAGGATTCTGAGCGGCCAGCATGGCTTTTCCATAATACTTCAAAGAATCTTCCGCTTCCGAACAGCATTTGTTTTTCTTCTGTGAAAAAGCAGGAAAACAGAAAAGTAAAATGATAATACGTGTAAGAAGAATTTTTTTCATGAAGTGTGAATAACAAAAACGCTAATTTTACAAACCGCAAAAGCTTGCGCAAATTTAACAAAATCTTTCATGCATCTTTCGGAACGTATCGATATACTTGCTCAAACAGGAACACTTTTGCAGACGCAATTATGTGCTGTAAAGGATAACGCATCAAACGAAAAATTATTATCAACTTTTGAACAAGCCTGTGCACACAATCCCTGGTTTACGGTCGAACAGTCTTCTTTTGCACTGCAGTCGCTGATTGATATGCTAAAGCCTGAAGTGTTACAAAATTGGTTACGCCGGTATGATTCTTCACTTTTTGAGAATCAAAATGAGAAAACAGTTGCCGTTATCGCCCCGGGAAATATTCCCTTTGCCTGCGCGCATGATCTTTTTTGCATTTTGCTTTCTGGAAACAAGGCGTTGATTAAACCTTCGTCTACGGATACATTGCTGATTAAACATCTTGTTGAAACAATTCAATTGGTAGATGGAAGAATGGCGGATGCAATCCAATTTTCGGATCCACGCCTTAAAGGATTTGATGCAGTAATAGCCAGCGGAAGCAATAATTCACACCGTTATTTCGAACAATATTTTAATGACTATCCAAACATTTTGCGCGGGCATCGCAACTCTGCAGCCACACTGACTGGTAATGAGACTGCGGAGGAATTAACGAATTTATCAGATGATATTTTTCAGTATTTTGGGTTAGGTTGTCGTAATGTTTCTAAACTTTTTGTGCCGAGAGATTACGATTTCACTGCCTTTCTGTTAGCCTGTGAAAAATGGCAAAGTGTGATGCAGCATACGAAGTATATGAACAACTTCGACTATCAGCGTGCGATATTTATGATGAACCAGGATTCTTTTTTTGGAAATGATTTTCTGATTCTGAAAAAATCAAATACCTATGCATCCCCTGTATCGGTTCTTTATTTTGAAGAATACGAAAGGGTGGAAGAGGCAATCAGTAAAGTGAATGCGGATGCTGCACAACTTCAGTGTGTGGTGAGTTTATTGCCCGGAAATAATTTTGTTAAACCCGGAAAGGCGCAACAACCCGATCCGTGGGACTATGCAGATGGTGTTAATACAATTCAGTTTTTGCTGAATTTAAAAAAATAAATCAAGGCTGATATTCGTAAGCACCCATGTCAGAAGGTGGGTCTATCAGTCGGCTGACATTATTGATGTCGGTAGGAATCGCGTTAGAAACAGTCATGTCAGCAACTTTTAAAGCAGCGGATACTGCTTGTAATCTGTAATCATTTATAGTCGCGTCATTGAAAGCTGGATCTGAATTTTTAATAATGCCTTCAAAAAAGTTAATATCCGTTGTATTCACTGCGGGATCAATCTTCAGGAGAGAGTAAAAGAATTTATACACAAATGGACCTGCAGAATTTTTATCAAATCCAATTTCATTATCATTGCTGCCATAAACAATGCAGTTGGCAAAATATGCGTTGGTCAGGGCATACACATGGGTTGTGCCATAAACATCTTCATAATAATTATTCAGAAGCAGAAGGGGTGTTTGGCGAGTGCCATATGTCCAATAATTAGCAAAAGTGCAATGCCGGAAGTCGTAATCGCCACCCAGGGTAAGGGCCACAGCATATTGTGCGCAATTGGCGACAACTGTATTATTAGCAACAATTTTTGAATTCTGTGCGTAAATGCCTGCGCCACTCATGTTCAGTATCTTGGTGTTGGTAAGGGTTAGCGTCGGGTTTGAAGAGTTTCCGAGCGTATCTACCTGAATGCCGATCGTTCCGTTTTTAATAATCGCCCAATCGATCACATTGTTTTTGCTTTCTTTCGAAAGCCAGATCTTTCCCCATTGACCGGGAAGGTCAGCATAAGATGATTCCAGCCGGTCGCCCTGAATTTTTACAGGATCAGCAAGGCTGCCATTAATTTTCAAAGTACCGTCTTTGTATATCCAAAGCACTGAATTGTTGTGCATATATACACGAGTACCTGGCTGCATAGTCAGGCTGCATGCGGAATCAACCACGGCATATCCGTATATCACATGCGGTTTATCATTGGTCCATGTTGAGTTACAATCAATAATGGAGTAAGCCGGGAAGTTCGCATAAAAATGATCAGGGGTGTGGTAATAGGCATTCTGTCCCCATGCCACCAGATTAACATCCTGAATATTTCCATTGGTTTCAAATACAATGGAATCACTTATTACAAAAGGTGTATACGAATTGTTGGGATCGACACGTACGGTGATAAAAATGTAAAGACTGTCTTTGGGACGAATGATAATATTGGTAGCCGAAAGGGTTTCCTGCCCGTTGATATTGATTCTGAAGTTGGAAGCCTGTCCGCCGGCCAGATAAATCGAAGATATCTTCAGCGATTTGTTGAAGGGGTTGTAAACTTTCAGTTGTTTGGTTGTGGAACCAATGGTCGTAAACACGGTGTCGAACATGACGGTGTCATCTGAAAAACCGGGTTTAGCAGTGGGGTCGGTTATTTCTTTGTCTTTTCTGCAGGAGAAAAGAAACACAAGTATACCGGCAAGCAATAAAAATTTCTTTAGGAAGGACATCATAATTCAAATTGATTCTTCTAAGAACGTAAGAAGTGCTGTAAAATTGTTCAAAGGTACATTTTTTTTAAAAAATGAAGAATGCAATTGCAGGAAATTGAGCCGTAGTAATGATTTTAATTTATTTTGTATCCAGTACCGAACTGAAAAGCCCGAGTGTAGAAATAAAAAATTTGGCTGTCAGAATCCAACCCGAAAGATGAAAAAGAACCACACCCACTATCAGTAAGTTCATGTCTTGATTAGATGCCACAAAAATGAAAAGAGCCAGACTGATAAGTATTCCTAAGAGGGGAATATAGTAGGGGATTTTCATAAACTTTTCCATAGTATAAATTTTTGTTTGAAATTGAAAAGCAGAATTCTGATTCGTTTTCAAAAATAATAAATTATTTTCAGTAATCAATGTAAAGACTATTAAAAACCAAAAATCCGCAATCCGCAATGATTTTCAATTCCTTTCTTTACAAAATGTCCTTCCCGACTTCCAGCTTCTGACCTTTTATTTCTTCTTCTTATTCAAAAACTCATTCATCGTGATGATATCCAGCAAAAGCTCTCCACTGTAGTTTCCTGCAGGAGTGAAGATGACATCTTTTGCTTGTCCGGGTAGCAGGTCGAAGAAATTTTCAGAGAAAACTCCGGGTGAGCTGAGCGTGGAAAGATAAATGCTTTTCACAAACGAAACAGCTCTCAAATGGATGATGTATTGATTGTTTTTCTTTTCAGTTGTAACATTCATTATGGCAGGCGGGATTTTCAATGACCCGGGTCGTGCAAAATAAATGTTCGAATGTGCCAGTATCAGGCTGTCTTCAGATAATTCCACAGTTGCAAAACAGCGCGTAGTGTCTTTCATTTTGAAGCTGTTTGGTAAATTCCACACCTGATAAGCGGAAGGTGTGTTCGGTAAAATATGAATCGTCTTTTCATCTTTACCGATGAGTTTCCCATCAAAATTATACAGTTTAATAATTAGTTTGGCAAGTATTCTGCGCTGTAGTTCCGAGTTAATCGTTACAACCATGTTGTCTTTCATAAGCGTGGCAGAAAGTAAAACAGGAGCAAACAATTCTTTCAGTTGATAATAAAACGCTTTCGGCTTTAAATTATAATCAAAGCATGACCAGGAAGTAACTGGCCAGGTATCGCTCAACTGCCAGAACAAAGATCCCATGCAAATGGGTTTGCTGTTTCTGTGAGATTCGATTGCAATGCGCATTCCTTCGGCCTGTAGAAGCTGGCTCAGATAAATCATTTCCCTGAAGTTGACTGGCTCTGCCAGATACTGCTTCATGTAGGATAGAATGGTTTTATAACCGGTTGGGTGCTTCTGATGATTTTTAACACCTGCGGAATCAAGCGACAACTGGTCGATTCCGGTAAATGACAAAAATGTATTCAGTTCAGGCATTGCCTGAAAGCCATACTCCGAGGCAAATCTTCCTGTTTTTTCTTTGTAATTTTCAAAAGGTTCATTACCCCACCAAACACCCCAATAATGTGAATCTCCGCTTCTGTAGCTTTCCTTGTTACCCCAGCCGTACTGAGGAGATGATGGCCAGTAGGCCGATTGCGTATCCAGTTTGTTTTCAATATCAGGCAATAATTTTCTGAAAAGAAGTTTGTAGCCATTCCAAATGGCAGCTGTGTCTTCAGGCGAATAACTATACTGACGTTGCCATCCCCAATGGTTCCATCCTTCTTCAATTTCGTTGTTGCCGCACCATAGCGCTAAACATGCGTGATTTCTGAGTCTTCGAACATTGTATTCAGCTTCTGCTTTTACATTATCCATAAATGCTGCATCCCAGGGATAAAGCGAGCCGGCGAACATGAAATCCTGCCAGACGAGGATTCCGTTTTCATCACACAGATCATAAAAAATATCATTTTCATATATACCGCCACCCCAAACACGAAGCATATTCATGTTAACATCCGTTGCCATTTTTATCGTCTGCCGGTATTTTTCATCGGTTACTTCGGTTGTGAAATGATTCAAGGGAACATGGTTGGCACCTTTCATAAACACGGGAATGCCGTTCACTTTAAAATAAAATGATGTACCGTCCATGTCGCGGGTATTGATAAACTGAATATCTCGAACAGCAATTCTTTTTGTTAACGTATCTTTTCTATTGGCAACTTCAATCACACACTGTACAGTATACAATTGCTGCTTTCCCATGCCATTCGGCCACCACAGAACAGGTTTAAATATTCTGAATTCTAAATCTTCTTTGTTTAGTCCTTTTCTGAATTCAGTTTCTTTGGATGTTGCAAATTGTCCGTTTACAAGTATAGTGATGGTTGCTGTGGCATCAGCCAGTGATTCTGTTTCCATTTGTGCCGTGAAAACAGCTTCATCTGCATTCACTTCTCCACGTAAAAAATAAACGTCACTGATACGCGCAAGATTCCAAGACCGAATGTATGCAGGTCTCCATATGCCCGATGTAACAAAGCGAGGGCCCCAGTCCCAGCCGTATTGATACGGAGCTTTTCGTGTGTATACACTTGTTTTGGGATCGCCACGATCGTTGCCTGCCGGAAGAACATATTTGCTCTGAGAAAATAGCGACAAAGCATATTCTGTGGGTGAATAAAAAAGTATTTCAAGCGTGTTACTGTCTTTTGCGAATTGCTTGACATCAAAGACCCACTGAACAAACATGTTGTTGGTTGTTCCGATTTTTTTACCGTTGAATTTTATCTGAGTATACGTATCAAGTCCGTCAAAAACCAGTTCGATACGATCTCGTTTTAATACTTCAGGGGAAAGATAAAAGCGGGTTTTATAAATCCAGTCATCCTTTTCAATCCATTGCAATTGCTCTTCATTGTTGCTATAGAAAGGATCAGATATTAAATTGTTTTTATAAAGATCGGTATGAACAGTTCCAGGTACTTTCGCCGGATACCATTCTTTTGTTCCTGATTTACAAAAACTGAAATTATCCAGTTTTGTAATCAGTGTTCCTGATCTTTCTGTGTTTTGAGCTGATAAATTTGTAGCCGCAAAGAAAATAAATAGGAATAAAAAGCTAAACAGCGTCGAGCGACTTGAGTAAAGCCTCGACCTGTGCTGTGTCGGTAAGAAAGTAATCTGATTCATCGGTTAAGTTAGGTGCCGAAATTAGAGTATTACTTTCCTTATACGTAGCATTACCTGAAAAGGTTATTTTTGCGGATGCATGAAATTCGGAAATGTCCGTCTCTGTTGCGATGCCTGCTATATTTTTATCATTAATTCCACCACCCGCCAAAATGTGAATGCGGTTGTTGGCTTTTTGATTCAATTCTTTAAGTATTTGGATTCCATCAAAAGCAGTTGCCGCACCGCCGGATGTAAGAATTCGCTGAAAACCGCAATTAATAATTATTTCCAGTGATGCTGAAAAATCTTTCACATAATCAAAAGCACGATGAAAAGTACAGGGAAGCGGTGATGCAAGTCTTACAATTTGTCTGGATGTCTCTTCATCAATTGACCCATCAGCATTCAGTGCGCCGCTCACTATGCCTGCAACACCCAATGAGCGCGCGTGAACGATATCACGGAATAGAATTTCTTTTTCTGCTTCCGAATAAATAAAATCGCCAATGCGGGGTCGGATTAAAACAAAAACCGGAACTTTATTTCTTTCAATACTTTTTTCTATTAGTGCTGCCGAGGGTGTGAGCCCACCCACAGATAACGCAGTGCAAAGTTCAATACGGTGTGCGCCACCTGCTATCGCAGCATCGACGGATGTTATCGAATCACAACATATTTCCAGCGTGTATTTCATTTTAACATGTTTACAAGAATTTCGACACTGCCTGCAATTACAATTTCCATTTCTTCACAAGGCTTTCGTGCTGCAATAAGATTAGCCTGGCTTTGCGCCATCCATTCGGCCGACGGTTTTTTACCCTTTTTTAAATATCCCAATGCTTCCGTTGTGATTTTACATAAAGAATTCAAATTCGTAACCAACGTATCCATTTCATTGAGATAGGGTTTTATCAGAATATTTTTCTGTATCACTTGAACTGCATTTCCAAGGCGTTGCACTTCCTGTCCGATAAAATCAAGATGCTTTTTATCTTTATCAATTGAATAATGAAATACATGGTAATTAAACCAGAACGCAGGAATAGGATCAGGTACGCTAATATCAACGAGACGTGTCAGAGGATCGGTTTGATAATAGGTTCTGTACTGATGGCGTTTGTAAAACTGTATAGGTTGAACGAATTCAAGCATTGTGTGCAAATCTGTATTATTCGATTCCTGTGTTAGTTTACGCAACATCATGTCCTGATTTTTAATTTGTGTCAGGCCAAATTCTTCGGAAATGAGGTTGTATTTTTCGAGACGTGTCATCAGAAAAGCCATGCTTTTTAAAGATGAAGAAGACCACAGTCTTTCTGCGATAGCGGCCGTTCGTGGCCAGATGCGAGAATCAACATTTTCAGGAGTCACAAGCTCTGCCCACATGGTGGCTTCACCACCGAGAATTAATTTTTGTTCTTTTTCAGTAAGATCATTTCCTGCGGGCAACGGGTCATTCATGTAATGCCGTTGCGTTGATTCACACAGATCGATATAATATCCGTTGGAAAGAATGGTCGCATAATTCTTTTTTGCCGCACTCATCATCGAATCTTTACCGCGCCACGACTGTATTACAATATTGTCAGGAAATCCGGGCTGAAGAATTTCATCCCAGCCGATCATTCGCTTTCCATATTTGGTCAGCATTTTAAGAATACGTTTGTTGAAATATCCCTGCAGTTCATGATTATTTTTCAGGTTGTTTTTCTTTTTGAATGCCTGAATTACTGCGCTGGAATCCCACTGTTTTCCGTTGTTTTCATCTCCGCCAATATGCATGAAAGGAGAAGGGAAAAGAGCCGATATTTCTTTAAAGAAAGAATCAAAAAATAAATACACTTTTTCATCAGTAGGATTGAAAGTGGGATCACAAACACCAAATTTTTTCTCAACAGAATAAGGACCAGGAGCACTTGCGTATTGCGGATACCCAACGAACCAGGAAGTGGAATGGCCGGGAATATCAAATTCCGGAACGACCATAATTCCACGGGCTTCGGCATATTTTAAGATTTCACGGATTTGATCCTGCGTAAAATAATCTCCGTTGGAGCCCATTTCATGCAACTTTGGGAATGTTTTGCATTCTACCCGGAAACCCTGATCTTCGGAAAGATGAAGATGAAGCACGTTCATTTTCACAGAAGCCATGGCATCAATATTTCTTTTGATCACTTCCACCGGCATAAAGTGACGGCATACATCGAGCATCAGGCCACGCCATGGAAAGCGCGGACTATCGCTGATTTCACAACAAGGAAAGTAATAACCATATTTGTCGAAAGTAAGCAATTGAAGCAAAGTTTCAAGACCATGCATCGCACCCAGATCGGTGGCTGCATCAAGCACAATGTTTTCGGGATTAATTATCAACTTATAGGATTCATCCGTTCCAGGAATTGTTTTTCCTGCTTCTTTACACTGAATCTGAAGGGGTGCTTTGTCGGATTTGGCCGTGTCGTATTTGAAAAACTGAGCACAACGTTTATCAAGCCTTTGCAAAAAACGAAATGCATAATCATGAATTCTTTTTCCAGGAAGTTTACCATCAATACTTAAAGAGAAATTATCTGAAATAAGAAATTTTCCACTTGTGATTTTAACATGAGAAGGATAAGGAATCAGTTGAAGAGAATCAGATTGGCAAAATGCATTTAGGGAAAAGAAGCCAAGCAGTATCGAGAAAAATATTTTTTTCATTTTATAAAATTATAATCAATTTAGTTGAAGAGAAGCCGCAATGTTTTGTAAACGCTTGTTAAGCAACACTTCTGTTTCATTCATTTTTTCTGGATCCGTTACACTTTCTTTGATGCCGAAATAAAATTTAATTTTCGGTTCTGTTCCGGAAGGCCTTACGGTTATTATACTTCCGTCATCTGTGAAAAACTGAAGTACGTTCGATTTGGGCTGTCCGGTTGAAACAACATCTGTATTCGAAACACAATCAGTAATGGTTTGCGCCTTGTAATCCGCTATGCGGATTACTTTCGAATTGTTAATGTTTGTTGGAGGATTCGTTCTGTAACCGGCCATCATGGCTTCAATTTCCTCGGCTCCTTCTTTTCCTTTTTTTGTTACAGAGAGAAGAGATTCTTTGTAGAATCCGAATTCTTTATAAATGAAAAGCAGCAACTGATACAAAGTCATATTCTGTGTTGCAGCCCAGGCAGCCATTTCAGCAATCAAGGCGCAACTCATCACGGCATCTTTATCACGAACAAATTCTGCAGCGAGGTAGCCGTAACTTTCTTCACCGCCAAAAATATACTGACGTTTGCCTTCATTATCTTTAATTATTTCGGCAATATATTTGAATCCTGTCAGTACATTGAAATGATCCACGCCGAACGAAGAGGCAATGTCGACAAGCAGTTGAGAAGTGACAATCGTTTTAACGATGTATTGTTTTCCATCAAGTTTGTTTAATTCTTTATAACGACGAAGAATGTAATACGTGAGCAAAGCGCCGGTCTGGTTGCCGTTCAGAAGAATCATTTTTCCGTTGTTGTCACGTACTGCGATACCCACACGGTCTGCATCAGGATCGGTCGCCATCACAAGATCTGCACCATCGGTGTCGGCCTTTTGCATGGCGAGTTTCAACGCATCTGGTTCTTCAGGATTGGGTGAATGAACCGTCGGGAAATTTCCATCGTTGATCATTTGTGATTCAACAACAGAAATATTTTTAAATCCAAAACGTGAAAGTATTTCAGGTACCAGTTTCACACCGCTTCCGTGTATAGGTGTATACACGATCTTCATTTCTTTGTTTTGCTGTATAGCTTCAGGCGAGAGCGAAAGCGCAGCAATATTTTTCAAATAAATTTCATCAATCTCTTTTCCGATTGTTACAACCAGTTCGTTATTTCTATTCCACAGAACATCCTTGACGGATAAAATTTTCTCTACTTCATCAATTACATTTTTATCATGCGGAGGAACAAGTTGTCCTCCATCATTCCAATAAACTTTGTAACCATTGTATTCTTTGGGATTGTGAGATGCAGTAATAACAATTCCGCTGTGACATTTTAATTCTCTGATTGCAAAGGAAAGTTCAGGTGTGGGGCGCAATGCATCAAAAAGAAAAACTTTGATCCCGTTAGAAGAAAGAATATCGGCAGCAATATTTGCAAAAAATTCACTGTTGTTGCGGCAATCGTAAGCGATCGCCATTTTAATTTCTTTTTCTGCGGGAAGCGCTTTCTTAAGATAGTTGGCTAGACCCTGTGTTGCCATACCCACCGTGTATTTATTCATGCGGTTGGTTCCAGCACCCATGATGCCTCGCAAGCCGCCAGTGCCGAATTCCAATGTGCGGTAAAAGGCGTCGGTTAATCCGGCGGGATTGTTTTCTATTAGTTCATGAACTTCATCCTGTGTTGTTTTATCAAAAGGTTCAGCAAGCCAGACACGGGCTTTATCCAGAATTAAACTGTTGACAGTTTCCATAAAAATAAGAAAATTAAATTTGAGATAAAACCTGCATCTTGTTGTATGCCTCTTTCAACCCGGCTTTCCAGTCAGGAATCTGCAGGCAGAAATCCTGTTTTATTTTAGAATTATCAAGCACGCTGTATGCAGGTCTGGGAGATTTCATGGGATACTCAGCGGTAGTAATTGGTAAAACATTACAGTTGTTTCCGCTTAGTTCAACAATTTCTTTAGCGAATACAAACCAACTGCAGAAGCCTTCGTTACAGAAATGATAGATGGATGTTTTTGAAGGGCTGGTGCGCTGAATGCGCGGAACAATGCGATGAAGCAACGCGTCTGCCAAGTGTCCAGCATATGTGGGAGCACCGACCTGATCGTTCACTACTTTAATTTCATTTTTCTCGCGGCTGATACGCAGAATGGTTTTCATGAAATTATTATTGTATGGAGAATACAGCCAGGAAGTACGAATAACAAGTCCGTTGGAAGTATTGTTTAGAACTGATAGCTCACCTTCACGTTTTGTTTTTGCATAGGTGCCCTGTGGATCAGTGGCGTCTTCTTCTGTGTAGGGTTTGTTTACTTTTCCGTCAAAAACATAATCTGTAGAAATATGAATCATGCGTGCATGATGAATTTCACATGTTTTTGCCAGATAGGCCGGTGCATTGGCATTGAGAAGCATGGCCGTGTTGGGTTCATCTTCTGCCTTATCAACATTTGTATAAGCTGCACAGTTGATGACAACATCAATAGAATTCTTTGCAAAAAAATCGGAAACGCTTTTGGTATTTGTAATATCGAGTTCTTCGATATCGGTAAAAATGTAATTAAATTCTTTGTATTCTGAAGAACGGTCGCGTAGCTCCCTTCCCAATTGCCCGTTGGCGCCGGTAATCAGAATATTGTTCATGCAAGAAGAGATTTAAAATAAGTAATTGTTTTTTCAATTCCTTCTTTCAGTTTTATTTCCGGTTTCCATCCAAAGCTGCGTGTGGCAAGCGATATGTCGGGCTGACGTTGCGTTGGATCATCCTCAGGCAGCGCTTCGAAAACAATTTTTGACTTTGATCCGGTCTGTCGGATTACTTCATTGGCCAATTCGAGAATAGTGAATTCATCAGGATTGCCAAGGTTTACAGGCGATGTCATTTCATCACCGGTATTCATCAGACGAATTAATCCATTCACTGTATCATCAACGTAAGAAAAACTTCTTGTCTGGCTTCCATCGCCAAATACCGTGATATCATTGCCTTTCAAAGCCTGCACAATAAAGTTGGAAACCACGCGTCCGTCGTTGGGGTGCATACGTGGGCCGTATGTGTTGAAGATGCGTGCAATGCGAATGTTTACCTGATTTTGTTTGTGATAATTTACAAATAAGGATTCAGCACAACGCTTTCCTTCATCATAGCAGGAGCGGATACCGATAGGATTTACATTTCCCCAGTAATCTTCTGTCTGCGGATGAATTGCGGGATCACCATATACTTCACTGGTAGAAGCCTGCAAAATTTTTGCGCGGATGCGTTTGGCAAGCCCAAGCATATTGATGGCGCCCATGACAGAAGTCTTGATTGTCTTGATAGGATTATATTGATAATGAATCGGAGAAGCAGGGCATGCCATGTTGTAGATTTCATCCACTTCAATGAAGAAGGGCATAGTCACATCGTGGCGTATTACTTCGAAATACGGATTATTCAGAAGATGCACTACATTTTGTTTCTGCCCGGTGAAATAATTGTCAAGGCAGATCACTTCGTTTCCATCCTGCAGCAAACGTTCGCAAAGATGAGAACCGAGAAATCCGGCGCCTCCGGTAACCAGTATTTTTTTCTTCATTTTAATTTGTTTTTAATCCGATGCAGGAATAGTCGAAGCCGGCTTCTTTTATTTCTTTTGGATCATAAATATTTCTTCCGTCAATAATAACTTTTCCCTTCATCAGTTTTTTCATATTGCTGAAATCAGGAAAGCGGAATTCAGTCCATTCAGTTACAAGCAATAGGCAATCAGCATCGGTTAATGCATCATATAAATCTTTTGCATATTCGATTTTATCACCGATTCTGCGGTGGCATTCTTCAATTGCTACTGGATCATACGCTCTTACAGTTGCACCTTCTTTGATAAATAAATCAATAAGAACCAATGCAGGAGCTTCACGCATATCGTCAGTCTGTGGCTTGAACGAAAGTCCCCACATTGCGATTTTTTTGCCTTTTAAATTTCCGTCAAAATATTTTTTTGCTTTTTCGAAAAGAATATGTTTTTGATCGTCATTCACTTCTTCCACTGATTTCAAAACCCTGAGAGAATATCCGTTTTCATCAGCTGTTTTAATTAATGCTTTCACATCTTTCGGAAAGCAGGATCCGCCATAGCCTGCACCTGCATACAAAAATTTCTGGCCAATGCGTGTGTCACTTCCAATTCCTTTACGAACAAGGTTTACATCAGCACCAACGATTTCACATAAGTTGGCAATGTCATTCATGAAACTGATACGTGTTGCCAGCATTGAATTTGCAGCATATTTCGTCATTTCAGCGGATGGAATATCCATGAAAATAACGGGATGTCCGTTCAGAACAAATGGTTTATAAAGTCTTTTCATTAAGTCTTCAGCGCGGGCAGATTCAATACCCACAACAATACGATCCGGTTTCATGAAATCATCGATGGCATCGCCTTCCTTTAGAAACTCAGGGTTAGAGGCTACATCAAAAGGTATGTTGAGGTTTCTTTTCTTTAATTCATCTTCAACAGCCTGACGAACTTTCTTTGCAGTACCTACAGGAACGGTGCTTTTTGTAACAATCAGCACATAATCCTTCATGTTCTGACCAATCGTGCGAGCCACGTCGATAACATATTTCAAATCAGCGCTTCCATCTTCATCAGGAGGGGTTCCAACTGCACTGAAGATAACATCAGCATCATGAATGCAACCTGCAAGGTCAGTGGAAAAATGAAGTTTGTTCTTTTCAACATTGCGGGCGATCATCTGATCGAGGCCGGGTTCATAAATGGGAGAAATCCCCTTTTTAAGATTTTCGATTTTATTCACATCGATATCCACACAAATCACATCTATCCCTACTTCAGCGAAGCATGTTCCGGTCACCAGACCGACATAACCTGAACCAACAACAACAACTTTCATACTCAATGTTTAATTTAATTTATGCGGTAAAATTAGCAAGAAAAATTTGATGCACAAAACATGAACAGATTTATACAGCTATTTTCAGGAAATTATTAACTTAGCAGCGATAAATATTTACCTATATGAATAACAAAATCAAATATTTTCTATTCGTGATTGCAGCTTTTGTAATCAGTTCGTGTGCTACCCGTTCCTATTCGCCGGCATACGATTCAGGTTCATATCGGGGATCAAGAAATGTTTCTGATAATGATGGTTTTCGCGCTTTTAGAAGTAACGGTGATTTTATGGGTGTTGCCGGAAAAATGGAAAATGCTGATATTTCCGGAGGTGATAAGGCAAACTTCATGGATGGAAAAAAGGAAGATGGAATCGACAAAAAAATTGTTTACAATGCTTCCTGTGATCTGAAGGTTAAGAAAGTGGATACGGCAAATGCACAATTGAAGCGCATTGCAGAAAAATTTGATGGATATGCGCAATCGTTGGGTCCCAGAACATCAGTAATCAGAGTGAAATCGGCGAATCTGAATGCCGCAATCGCTGAAATTGCAAAGTTTGGCAAACAAAGAAATAAAAGCTTGTATGGGAATGATGTGACAGAACAATACTATGATCTCGCGCTGCGTCTGGATAACTATGAGCGTGCCCGTATTCGTTATAATGAATTACTTGCCAAAGCCAGCAACGTGGATGAAATGTTGAAAGTAGAAAAAGAACTGGAGCGTGTGAACCGTGAAATAGAACTGCTGAAAGGGAAACTGAATCTGCTAAAAAATCAGGTAGATTATTCTACAATTACAGTTTATCTGACGGAAAAGAGGAAACTCGGAATCCTGGGATACATATTCAAAGGAATGTATGTAAGTGTAAAATGGCTTTTTGTGAGATAATTCGAAACAGATATCAAATGAAAAAAAATATTCTCCTCTGTTTTCTGTTTGTATTTTCACTTGCGTTTTTTTCATGCCATACGCATAAGAAATACTATCGGTCAAAAGGTAGCTATAAAAATACAAGATTTTCATCATCCGGTTCTTCCGGCTGGAGTGAGAAAAATTCAGCCTCCGGTGGATTTGAATATGTGTCGGGTGTGCAGGTTAAAACGGGAGGTGTGTCGGCAAACTCTGGTGATCAGGGAAATTTCATGGATGGAAAAACCGAAGACAGTCTCGATAAAAAAATTATTTATGA
The DNA here is from genome assembly GCA_043800975.1 of Bacteroidota bacterium. Taxonomy (GTDB): domain Bacteria; phylum Bacteroidota; class Bacteroidia; order Bacteroidales; family JAHJDW01; genus JAZDMK01. The sequence goes on from JAZDMK010000001.1 coordinate 19,601, forward strand.
TGCTTCCGCAGATCTAAAAATTAAAAAAGTGGATTCTGCTAATGCACAACTGAAGCGTATTGCAGAAAAGTATGAAGGCTATGCGCAGTCATTGGGTCAACGCACTTCAGTCATTCGTATTAAATCTGCAAACCTGAATGCAGCACTTGCAGATATTGCGAAAATCGGAAAGATGAGAAATAAAAGCGTGTATGGTGAAGATGTTACTGAGCAATATTTTGACCTCGCACTTCGTCTGGATAATTATGAACGAACGCGTTTGCGTTACAATGAACTGCTGGCAAAAGCTGTCGGTGTAAATGAAATTCTGAAAGTTGAAAAAGAGCTTGAGCGTGTCACCCGTGAAATTGAACTTTTAAAAGGCAAGTTAACTTTCTTACAAAGTCAGATTGATTATTCAACGATAACAGTTTACTTAAATGAAAGAAAAAAACTCGGTATACTTGGTTATGTGTTTAAAGGGCTGTATCTGGGTGTACGCTGGCTTTTTGTTTTGAATTAATGATTCTAAAAATAATGCATAGAATATTTTTTTTACTGTTGGTATTATCTTCTTCAGTTCTGTATGCTCAGAAGCTTTCAGTTGCTGATAGTCTGATTGCATTGTTACCCAAAGCAAGCAATGATACTGTAAAGATTAAGTTGTATTTAAAAATCGGTGAACAGTTTGAAACCACTGAACCCGAAAAAGCAATTCGTTATTATACGCTGGCGCTTGAAAAATCGCGCAATGCATCTTTAGCAGTTCCCAAAGACAAACCTGATTATTATAAAAAGTTTACTGCCAAAGCAAATGATTACATTGGATTTGTTTGTTATATAACCGGTGACTTCGTAAATGCACTGGTGTTCTATCAGGAAGCAGTTCGTTTGTTTTATGAATTGGGAAATAAAAAGTCGCTTTCAATTTGTTTAAATAGCATGGGCGCTGTGTTTGCCGATATGGGAAATTTTTCGCAGGCAATTGAGTATTATCAAAAATCATTACGCATACGTGAAGCAACGGGAGATCAGGCAGGTATTTCCAAATGTCTGAATAACATTGGTGGATTGTATCATGATCAAAAAAATTATCCCAAAGCAATTGATTATTATTCCCGTTCTCTGAAAATAAAAAAGAGTCTGGATGATAAATCAACCCTTCCCGGAACGTTGAATAATCTGGGCAGCGCTTATTTTGAATCAGGTAACTATAAAACAGCCCTTAGCTATTACGATCAGTCGCTGAAGCTTTCCCGCGAGCTGGGCGCACTCGAAGATATTGCGGCATGCTATAATAACATCGGAAGTATTTATCTTGCTAAGCGAGAATTCGACAGTGCCATGGTGCAGTTTGAT
>JAZDMK010000043.1:0-2334 GCA_043800975.1 Bacteroidota bacterium
GATTTCTTTGGGATCGATTTCAATGAACAGGAAATAGGAGGGAAAAGAATTTGCCGGAAGCATTTCCTCATAAGCAGTAACGACAGCATGGTGAAGATAAGCGCTTTTAATAAAACGCTTATTCACGAAGAAAAACTGTTCTCCTCTCGTTTTTTTAGCGTGTTCCGCTTTCCCTACATAACCGGAAATTTTGCAGATTCCTGTTTCAGTGGCAACATTAAGCAGGCGTTCATTGTAATTGTTTCCATAAATATTTACAATGCGTTGTTTTAGTTGTGTTGCTGGCAACCTGTGAACCTCGCTGCTATTATGATGCATTTCAAAAGTGATGTAAGGAAAGGGTAGGGCCACCCTGTAAAATTCCTCAAGGATATGGCTTGTTTCAACAGCATTGCTTTTAAGAAAATTCCTGCGCGCCGGAACATTAAAAAATAAATTCTTCACCTGAATGCCTGTACCTTCAGTGCACTGGCAGGCTTCCTGGCTTTTTACTTCCGAACCTTCAATGTTTACAACTGTTCCAACATTATCGCCTATCCTTTTTGTTTTGAGTTCCACCTGTGCGATAGCAGCAATGGATGCCAGTGCTTCGCCGCGGAAACCCATAGTACGTATGTTAAAAAGATCGGCAGCATCCTTGATCTTTGAAGTGGCATGCCTTTCAAAGCAAAGCCGGGCGTCGGTTTCCGACATTCCGCAACCGTTGTCAATTACATGAATTAATGCTTTTCCGGAATCTTTGATAATAAGTTTTATGAGTGATGAACCCGAATCGATGGCGTTTTCCAGTAACTCTTTCACAGCCGATGCGGGGCGTTGTATCACTTCGCCAGCTGCTATCTGGTTGGCAACACTGTCTGGTAATAATCTAATAATATCGGGCATTCTTAATCTTTAAAATGAAAAACGATCAAATCAAATATTATTCCTTTTACTGTTTACTAAAATATTGCTGTCAAAATTACCGATTATTTTCAGAACTTTGCACCTTAAAGTTTTGTTCAAGGTTTAAAGTAAAGGATTGAAAAGAAAATCGTTTGTCACTTCGTGACGTCATTAAACGTCATTTGTTGTCATTCATAGTCATTTATTGTCATTAACAAGAAATAAACTTTACATAATTACAATGTATGAGGGCGAAGCTAAATGACCATGTATAACAGCGAAGCAAAATGACGATAAATGACGCTGTGTTGCAGCAAATGACCATGAATGTCAGCGAAGCATATTGACAAAGTATGACAGCGAAGCTAAACGATAATAATGATAAATTTCTAAGTGTATTAGAAAAGTGTTCTATTTGTCCGCGCGAATGCCATGTTAACAGAGTGAAAGGAGGTATGGGATATTGCATGAGCGGTGCAGGATTTAATATAAGTTCCATCTTCCTGCATATGGGGGAAGAACCTGTTATCAGTGGGAAGAACGGGATATGCAATGTTTTTTTTTCGCATTGCAACCTTCAATGTGTTTACTGCCAGAATTACCAGATAAGCCGTAACACTTGTTGTTTGCCAGACACAGAAATGAGTCTGGAAAAATCAGTAAATGAAATTTGCAAAATTCTTGATTCAGGGACAAATCTGCTGGGTTTTGTTTCTCCATCGCATTGCATTCCGCAAATGAAAACCATTATTGAAAAGCTGCATACTATTGACAGAAATCCTGTTGTTGTATATAATTCCAATGCTTACGATAAAGTGGAAACATTAAAATACATTGAAGGCTTGATTGATGTTTATCTGCCCGATTTCAAATACTCTGATAAAAATTTAGCTTTTGAACTTTCTGATGTGCCTGATTATCCTGAAACAGCGTTTTCAGCGATCAAAGAGATGGTAAGGCAGAAAGGAACTTCTGTTCGCCTTAATAATGAAGGACAGGCTGGGTCAGGTGTGATTGTACGCCATCTTGTTTTGCCAGGACATGTTGAAAACAGTGTGAATGCGTTAAAAATGCTTGCTGAAGAAATTTCTCCTTTGCTTCATATATCGCTGATGTCGCAATATTATCCAACACCGGCTGCGAAAAAAATAAAAGGTATTGATAAAAAAGCCTCTGCGGATGAATATCAGAAAGTTGTTGATGCGCTTGAACATTATGGCTTTCACAGGGGTTGGGTTCAGGATGCGGAGAGCAGTGGTTATTATAAACCCGATTTTCAGGAAGAGCATCCCTTTTTTGATAAATAAAAAAAGTGCCTCAAACAGGGCACTTTCAGGAATTTCATTACAATATTTGTTAGTTCATGATCATCACTTTTTCAGTGGTGATTTTATTTTCAGTCTGCACTGAAACATAATAACTGCCGGCAGCCAGATCAGAAACATCAAG
>JAZDMK010000077.1:0-18168 GCA_043800975.1 Bacteroidota bacterium
TGATAGCAGCACTGGTTGTGTTGTTAGCAGTAAACGCAGGCACCTGTCCCGTTCCGCTGGCAGCAAGTCCGATTGCGGTATTCGAGTTCGTCCATGTATAGGTTGCCCCGGCAGGAGTGCTGGTGATACTACCTGCAGGAATAGCCGTGCCGGAACAAACCGTAATGTTTGCAGGGGCAGAAATAACGGGTAGAGGGTTAACCGTGATAGTATAGGTAACCGGAGTTCCAATACAAGCTCCAATAGCTGGTGTCACAGAAATAGTTCCAGTGATAGCAGCACTGGTTGTGTTGTTAGCAGCAAACGCAGGCACCTGTCCCGTTCCGCTGGCAGCAAGTCCGATTGCAGTATTCGAGTTTGTCCATGTGTAGGTTGCCCCGGCAGGAGTGCTGGTAATACTACCGGCAGGAATAGCCGTTCCAGAACAAACCGTAATGTTTGCAGGCGCAGTAATAACGGGTAGAGGGTTAACAGTGATTGTATAAGTAACCGGAGTTCCAACACAGGTTCCGAGAGTAGGCGTGATCGTTATGGTTCCTGTGATTGCCGCACTTGTTGTGTTGGTAGCCGTAAATCCGGGTACCTGCCCTGTACCGCTTGCAGCAAGACCGATAGCGGTATTTGAGTTTGCCCATGTGTAGGTTGCACCAGCAGGGGTACTTGTAATACTTCCTGAAGATATCGCTGTTCCCGGACATACCGTTGAGTTAGCAGGAGCGGAGATAACGGGCAGCGGACTCACGGTAATCGTATAAGAAACCGGTGTACCTGCGCATGTCCCGAGAGTAGGCGTGATCGTTATGGTTCCTGTGATTGCCGCACTTGTTGTGTTGGTAGCCGTAAATCCGGGTACCTGCCCTGTACCGCTTGCAGCAAGACCGATAGCGGTATTTGAGTTTGCCCAGGTGTAGGTTGCACCGGCAGGTGTACTTGTAATACTTCCTGCAGGGATCGCTGTTCCCGGACATACCGTTGTGTTGGCAGGAGCGGAGATAACGGGCAGTGGACTCACAGTAACTATGCTAGTAGTAGTTCCAGTACATCCCGCTGTAGTTCCGGTTACTGAATAAGTTGTTGTTGCAGTTGGGTTGACTGTAATCGGATTTGTGGATCCGCCTGTACTCCAGGAATAGGTTGAAGCACCATTTGCTGTTAAAGTTGCTGTTTGGCCGCTGCAAATTGAGGGGCTGTTTACGTTTACTGTTGGAGAAAGTCCTGCTAATACAGCTGTGTCAACAGAAAAGGTGCAGCCTGATGCAGATACCATATTGCAAGTATAGGTGCCAGATGTAGTAACGTTTATTGCTTGTGTTGTTGCACCACCGGGTGACCAAGAATAGGAAGCATATCCGGGAGGAGCTGTTAATGTTAAAGGATTACAAGTACCGCTGATGGTAATCGTATTATTACTACAAGCGCAATCTAAATATGCATAGGCAAAATGCTCAGTGCCTGTGCAGTCGGAAGTAGTAATTACAAGTGTTACAATCTTACCAACCTGACTTGAGAGATCTACCGATTGTGTTGTCCATGCTTTATAAAAGACATCCGTTGCTCCCACCTGCGTAAACCCGGGACTGCTAGCTGATGCAGCTGCAAAAAATTTGGTGCATGGAATAGTGTCTCCATTCTCATCATAAACTTTAACTTCAATAAAAGAATTTGCTGAATCATAGGGATGTAAAGTCCCATTCTGAATCACCATGGCATAGCTGTATGTAAATACATTGTTTGTGGGTGTAACAACAAAAGAAGTGATCAGTTGAGCCCCTTCGGAACCCACTGTAGCACCATTGCCTATAAGAGCGGAATTACTTCCCTGAAATACTCTTGGAAACCCTCCGTATGCATCTGTTCCCCCGCTTACTATTGAGAATTGAGCGCTTGCTGTGCCGGGGGTTGCTGCGCAGTAATTGGCATGAATCGCAAGTGGATTATGAGGATTATTAGCATACCCACTTGTCCCGTGCCAATTAGAGAAATTCCCACTTTCAAATCCCAGATTTGTACAAGCTGTTTGTAAAGGATTATATTTAATGTTAATTGTATACCGACTTCTCGACACATTGGTTATCCACCAACCCCAGCTATCCACCATAACAAAATAACTTACCCCGGATTTTACATTAGCAATACACACCTGCCCGGTTATAGTTGGAAGGCCGGCAGTCAATGCATCATAATTATAGGCAATGCATTGCCCCAGCGACGGCCCTGCCGCTACTTCAAAAACAAGTATTGACATGTGTCTACAACTCGCACTAGCATACGTCAGGTCAATCTCCACAGGTCCCGTCTGGGTTGCGGTGAAACGATACAAATAGTCGCGACCAGTCATATAACGCGTAGACATTCCCGATAGAACAGTTGTGTTTGTCCCGTCGTAATCATTTACCTGATCCACAACAGGAGCTGTTGTGCTGTAAAGTGTGTCAGATTGATTGAAAGGAAGAGTGATAATTCTTGCTGGTTGTGATGCAATGCTGCAATTTGCGCCTCCTTTTTTCTGTGCATAAATATTTTGAGCAAAAGTTAGTGCGAATGCTACTAATAATATTGAAAATTTAACTTTCATAATATTTTCTTTTTTTATTAATGATGTAATAATGAGACTGTATATAAGTAGAATGTAAAGACTTTGTTTATTAAAAATTGTATGCTATTGCTTAATATGTATATATGAATTATCAAGTTTGTTAATGGAACCTAGTTTAGAAATAAATTGAAATCCATGCTTTGCCGGAGTTCGATTTTGTTCTTGTTTTCAAGCTGATTGATTTTAAGTAAAAATACTTAACAATCAGCGAAATGAATTGCCATATGATAAAGAGGAAGCTTTCTATGATAACCCGTCCTTTGCATTTGAAAAAACAGTGTTTAGATTTCAAAAAAAACCAGATAAAATCGGACAGAATTAAGAGAAAATTTTGTTTCCTTTCAAAATGAAGTATTAAATTTTTCTTTTTCTGATTATAAAAAGGACAATTAATATATCACACTAACATGTCCTTCATATTTCTGTGGTCTGCCATCAATTTCTTTAACTATGGCAAGCCATATGTATACACCTTGTTCAACAAGTCTTCCATTATACTTACCATCCCATCTTTGATTAAAGTTGTTTGAAGCAAACAATTTTTCACCCCAACGATTGAATATGTAAAACTCAAAGTGATCAGGATCTAAAACGGTTCCGTAGGGACCGAAGGTTTCATTCAAGCCATCGGCGTCGGGCGTGAAAGCGTTTGGCACATAAAATGTCATTTCATCCTGTATATGTACAGGTTTCGACACAGTATCTGTGCAGCCCCATGCATCAGTAACAAGTAAAAAAACGTTATATGTTCCTGCTTGATTATAAGAATATGCGGGGTTTTGTTGAGAAGAACTGCCTGATAAATCTCCAAAATTCCATTGCCACGATGTCACCGAACCCGATGTTTCATCAAAAAAGAATATCGTTGGATTGCTGATGGAGGCTGAAGGAGGCGAAATTGTGAATTCAGCATCAGGTCCGGGTATGTTACTTATATAAAATGTTGCATATACAGAACACCCGTTAACGTCAGTTGCAGAGACAGTATATTCTCCCTCTCCCAGATTTTGAATTGTCTGCCCATTGCTTCCTGGAACACTCCATTGGTAAGTGATTGGGGATACCCCATTGCTGACCTGCGCCGTTGCGCTTCCAATACCCTGTCCACAATGATCCGGCTCCGTGATAACAAGAAGTACTAAATTGCCGGGGTCACTCGGGATTGTAACCTGTAAGGTCTGTTGACAATTACTTGCATCCGTTACTGTAACGATATAATCCCCTGCAGCAAGACCGGATGCTGAGGGTCCGGTTGCTCCTGGCCATACATATGAATAGCCTGGTGTTCCACCATTTGCAATCACTGTTGCAGAACCGTTAGGATTATTACATATTGCCGGGCTAATGCTTGTAATAGCAATATTGATCGGAGAAGGTTGCACTACTGTAACCGTGTCAACTTGAGAACAACCAATGGAATCTGTCACAGTTACTGAGTAAAAACCTGCTGGAATTTGATTCAGGGTTGGTCCTGTCTGGTTTTGGTATGACCACAAATAGGTTAATGTACCCATTCCTCCGCTTGACAGTACCTGAATACTACCTGTACTGTCTCCATGGCATGAAATATCTGTATGTGTAATTTGCACCAGAATGGCAGGGGGCTCTGTAATAACAATTGCATCTGTAGAAGAACAACCATTATGATCAGTAACGGTTACAAAATAATTTCCAGCACATAAGTTTGTCAATGGGTTTACTGTCTGACTATTATTCCATAGATAGGTGTAAGGAGATGTCCCTACAGACGGCGTTATCAGAGCCGATCCATTACACAAACTGTTACAGGTTACTTGTGTTAAATTTATTGAGAAAACGGGCAGTGGATTCACAGTTATTATTACTGAGTCTATTGCAATATCTCCATTGCTGTCGGTTGCTGTTACATAATACGTGGTTGTCGACTGTGGGCAAACATTGTGCGGACCTGCAGATGAAGGAAGACCACTGCTCCATGTGTAGCTATAAGGAGGAACGCCAGGGATCACAAATGCTGATAAATCGGTGCACTCACCAAAGCAAATAGAATCCTGACTTGCTTGCAGGTCGACAGAGAATACACAGGGGTAGACGGTAACAGGATGAGTGATTGTATCAGAGCAACTTGTGCCCGGGTTTGTAATTAATGTTACATTATAGTTACCTGGTGCGTTAAAACAAACCTGCCCGGGATTCTCTAAGCTGGAGGTTGCCGGTGTTGCATTAGGGAATTCCCAACTCCAGGAAGTAACACAAGCTGAAGTCTGACTTGTTATGTTAAAGCAGTTGCATGAGAGACTGTCTGCTGTGAAATCATTATTGGGAACAGGAGCAGTAATTATTCCACATCCGCTAGAGGCATTGTTATCTAGCGCAGTAAAAGTATAATCCCCTGCCACAATTTCCACACAACCATCGTTATCAATATCCCCAACAGCAAATCCATCACTTCTAAGTGGCACGCTCCATAAAATTGTACCACTGGATGCAGACAACAGATATAAATTCCAGTCAGAAGCAAATAATATTTCCAGACCAGAGTTAGATGATTTGAACTCCCCCGCAATTGGAGTGGCAAATAAATTTGGCCAGTCTTCTCCTGGATTAAGCGGAGTTGACCATATTGTAGCTAAAGTATTACTCAACGCAAGTATTGTGGGTGAACCACCCATCATCATATTTGAACTTAGTTCAATAATTTCAAGATCATCATCTCCATCAATATCTACAAGGCATGGTGTTGAGTTTGGAAAACCTGTAGTCATCCACCCGCTTATGGCAATTTGAGCTCCTGTAATAGCATTCAATACAATAGTTCTGGAATCGTTTCCAACGAAAACAATTTCATCTGTGCAGTCATTGTTGATATCAGCAACAGCTAAAGTTGGTTCATATGCTGGTAATGACGGTGCTTGATATTGCCAAATAATTGAACCTGTAGTTCCTTTCAGCGAATATGCATATTCAGAATTTCCAAAAACAAAGATCTCCATAATCCCATCACAATCTACATCTTTGGCAGTAGGGGTGCAGTGTGCCTGAAAATTACAGGGCATGGGGAAAGTCCAAATTAAAGTGCCGTTAACACCATTCAAAGCCCTTACATCGTTATCAAACCGGTAAATGATTTCTTTCACGCCATCACCTTCCACATCGGTAACCAACGGACTTGTGATCGCATTATTTGGCGATGGCCCTGTTGTGTATTGCCATAGAAGAGTACCGTTACTTCCTCGTAAGCAATTCACTTCCGTGCCTCCAACTATTACTTCCATTTGACCATCATTATTAATATCCGCTATTACAGGCGCAACACCTCCCGTTGATCCAACTGCTCCAGTCCATATCACAGCTCCCGTATTTCCATTAAGTGCTTTTATATCACCATTATCATTTACATATACTACTTCATTTGATCCATCTCCATTGACATCTCCTATTGTAGGGGCTAGCCAATAGTCAGGGTATATTGCCGCGATTGACCACTTAACGGATGGCGCAGTTGTAAAATCGGCTTTCATCAACTGAATGGAATTTGCACTTTGATCTCCGAATAATGACTGGTAAGTTCCGGTCGCAAATTTTTCAGGGATATGAGGAGTTGTGCCCTGTGACATTCCTATAGTAGGTTTGACAAAATAAAACATAGTAATTATCAATACAATTTGTTGAATTTTATTTAAATCTTTCCACATTTCATTCTGTTTTTTTTCAAAAATATCACCAACAATTGAAAGTTTTCTCTCATCATTATCATAACAACTGTTTGACTTATCAAAACATAAATACAAACTATCTCTGTACTCTGTCGTTTACGATGCCTTCTCTTTTTGAAAAGACTCCAATGAACCAAAACCGGTATTTGCACAACCCCATAGAACCTCTGCCATTAATCAGAAAGCGTCTTTTTTTCTCTTTATTGTCTTTCCGATTTTTTCTAATAAATACTAAACGGGCTGTATTCAAAATATTGTTTCCTGGCACTTTTTGATTCATTAAAGATCCTGTCTGAAAAAACAAATGCTCCCAACACAGAAATCATAAAATACTATTGGAAAAAACGGTGACGATTATTTCAAATAGTCCAACAATTTTGTTACGCAAAAATCTGTCAGTTTTCATTTGATAATTGAAAATGTCATTTTGATAAACAATACTTATCATATGATACTTCTACTATTTGTTGCACGAAGAGCTCCTTACTTTTGTTTAAAACATAAACCACTATGCGCAAGATTACATTATCAATCGTGTTAATTATCCATTTTTGTTTTGTTGAAGCTCAGTTGATAATTCAGCAAACCTATACACCAACACAATTAGTTCAAGATGTTTTGTTAGGAGGAGGGGTTACAGTGTCAAATGTCACTTACACGGGGAGTCCACTTATGATTGGCAAATTCTCTGGGTTTACAAATGTAGGGCTAGACAGTGGAATACTTATGGGAACTGGTGAGATCAAAGATCCAAATTTCGGAGTTAATCAAAGTTCTTATGGTTTTTTTGGGGGAGATATGACTCCAAGTTTACCTGGAGATGTAGACATTCAAGCCTTATCAGGTCATATATTAACAGGTAGTCAATTTGATACAGCGAGTATTGATGCGTGTGTTTTAGAGTTTGATTTTGTTCCGTTGGGCGATACTGTAAAATTCAGATATGTATTTGGTTCTGAAGAATACCCTGACTATGTCTGCTCTGCCTTTAATGATTATTTCGGGTTTTTTATTAGTGGTCCCGGAATAAGTGGGTCATTTTCAAATAGCGGTATTAACATTGCAACATTACCAAATGGTATGCCTGTAGCAATAAATACTGTAAACAGTGGATACCCCGGCTCCGGAAATCCCACAACTGGTTGCCAATCCCTTTCTAATTCCGCATACTATGTGAATAATACGGGTGCGACTATCGCATTTAATGGATTTACAACAGTTCTAACTGCATGGGCAAAAGTGATAGCCTGTGATACTTTTCACATTAAACTTGCAATCAGCGATATGGGAGATGGCTCATTCGGTTCAGGTGTTTTTCTTGAAGCGAATAGTTTTTTTTCGAATGGTACTTCGACAAGTCTTGAATATACGAATTCTTCGATGGGATCATATGCTGTTGAAGGATGTAGTGATGCAATTTTGCATATTAATCTTGGAGTTCCGGCGACATCACCAATAACTATAAATTATACTGTCGGAGGAACTGCAACAAATGGCACTGATTATTCGACCATTCCTGCCAGTATTACAATTCCAATTGGAGGAACTGCTGACTCGATTATAATTCACCCACTCACAGATGGTATAGCAGAAGGGATTGAAACGGTTACAATAATATTGCAATCCTTTTCACCATGCGGCGCAGTTTCTGACACAATAAAAATTTTTATTAAAGACAACACACCTCTTAATATCAATTTAACTCCCGATCAAACAATATGCAGTGGAGATACTGCTGACCTTATTGCAAATGTAATCGGAGGGCTTGCGCCCTATACATATTTGTGGAATAATAGTGCTGGTAATACTCAATCCGTTCAAGTTATGCCTCTTTCCACAACTACTTATATTGTAACAGTTAACGATATGTGTGGACAAACAAGTATGGACACCGTAGTGGTTATCATTGCTCCCGGGCTAAATATTGAGGTGGATGATGTTACCATTTGCCCCGGGCAATCTGCAACATTGGTACCAAGCGGGGCAAGCAGTTATACATGGAGCGGTGGTTTATCAGGTAACCCGGCTATTACTCCTCCATTAATACAAACCACAACATACAGTATAACAGGATCTACATCGGGTTGTAACGGCTCCTCATCTGTAACCGTATACGTTGACATACTTCAAGGCGATTTCTCTTCTTCATTTCCCATTCCCGGGAATATTACAACAGTAAATTTCACAGATCTGACAACAGGCTCTGTCCAGTGGTACTGGGATTTTGGCAACGGTACTACATCAAATCTTCAGAACCCAACAGTATCCTATGAGAATCCGGGTGTGTACAATATTATGCTGATTGTAACAAATGCAAATAATTGTACGGATACAATCATAAAAAGTATTGAAATTCTACCCCTTTTAGAGATTGAAATTCCGAATGTTTTTTCTCCAAATGCAGACGGTTTCAATGATTTTTTTGGGCCGGTTCTTTCGGGATATAAAAGTTTTCACATGGAAATCTTTAATCGTTGGGGGCGTTTGGTTTTTATAACAGATAATTATGATTTATTATGGAATGGTACCATAAACAATAACCCAGCTTCAGATGGTGTTTATTACTATATCATATCCATCGGGCAATATGGTCTGGAAGATTACAATGCAAAAGGAAATGTGACTTTAATTCGTTAATTCAGCAGAATTTTCATAAATTGTAGGCGATTTGCTATTCAAATCGATTCAAGAATACTCAATACTGCATCTTTAATTTTAATTGAAATGGGTATTTTACTTTCATCACACATAACAATATACCCGCCTTCACTTTTCACGTAGCGAACTACATATTGAACATTAATAATGTGTGATTGCTGAACCCGAAGAAAACCATAACCATCTAATAATGATTCGAAGTCTCCAAGCGTTTTCGACACAAGAATACTTTTCCCGTTTTTCAAATAGAAACTGGTATAATTTCGTTCACTTTGTAAGCGGATAATCTCTTCAATGTTGATATATTGAAGACTGTCGGATGTGCGAATGGTAATTTTATGGGGCTTCCCGGAAATATGGCGGAAAAGATTTGTCTTTGCTGTGAGCTGTTTGTGTTGATTTGATGTTTTTTCAGCTACTGCTTTATACTTTTCAATTGCGGCAATAATTTCATATGGGTTGATGGGCTTAAGTATGTAATCTAAAGCGCTTATTTTAATCGCCTTCAAAGCATATTCTTCATACCCAGTAATAAAAATAATATGAAAATCCAAATGGTCAAACTGACTCAATAGATTAAACCCTGTACCGTCTGTCATACGAATATCGAGAAATATTAAATCAGGCTTTAATTTATTGATTACTTCGATCCCCGAGGATACACTATCGGCCTCGCCAACAATTCTTACCTCTGGACAGCTTTCTGTAAGAATTGCACTAATAGCAGCCCTTGATTTTTTTTCATCATCAATAATTACTGTATTAATCATATTTTAAAAATTTAAATGGGATTTTCATTGTTACAATAGTGCCTGAAGGAATATTTTTTCTCTCTAAGACATCAGTATACTGAAATATTTCCGATTCCTTTTTTTTGGTTATCAGTTTTAGGCGTTCTATCGTTATCTCTGTGGATAAAGAGACCCGGCTCTCATTCTTTTTCAATGAAGCTGACACTTTTCGCCCGACACCGTTATCCTTTACTTCATATACCAAAAAGTCCCCTTCTGTTCGAAACGTGATATTTATTTTCCCGGCCCCCTGCTTTGGAACAACCCCGTGCTCTACTGCATTTTCAACGAATGGCTGTGTTAACATTGGAGGAATAAAGATGTGTTCTGGCAAAACCGACGAATCAATGGCAATGAACCATTCAAACTTATCGGAATATCTGAGTTGCTGTAGTTCTAAATAATGTTCCAATAAGCTTATTTCCTTATCAAGCGAGATATGGCTTTCTCTTGAATTCCTGAGAATAAGTCTCATTAATTCAGAAAAATCGGAAAGAAATTTGCCTGCTTGAAATTTCTCGCCGGTAAAAATAAAACTCTGTATAGCAACTAATGCATTTGATATAAAATGTGGGTTCATTTGCAATTGCAAAGCCCGTTGCTCTAGCTGAACTTTATCTTTCATTCTTTTTATTCGTTGTTGCCTTACTAATAAATACGACATTCCAATAAATATTACAAATAGTAAAATGACACCAAAAATTATTACATTAATTCTTTGAATTTTTAATTCTTTGATTTCGTTTTCCTGTTGTAAAAGTTTCAGTTTTTTTTCACGCGAGAGTTTTATAACATTCAGTATGCTCTGATTAAAATCGTTTGCAGAACTGGCAACAGAGTCTTTATAAATTATATACAATTCTGTGTATTTTAGTGTGCTGTCAACATTGTTTAGTTTCTTCCAGATTTCCTTTCTGGTGTCCATAATAAACTGAAATATGTAAGGACCCTGGGCCCCCCCTGATGCAATAATCTCAGCAGTATCTAAATAGGCAAGAGCAGTAGAATAGGCTTTGTTTTGAGATAGGCAATGACCGGTAGCAACATAGGTCATTGCGGTTGACCAAATTCTTTTTTGTGGGAGTTCACCCCTATTTCCGGTTAAAAGTTTTTTGAAAGGATACCCCTCAATCTTTAACTGAATTTTTGAATAATAAATGGCTTCTTTTAGTTTTTCATAAGCTTTTGAATATTCTCCACTGTCCATATCCATTTCAGCCATGACAATCTTAACATTCGCAAGAGAAGTGTATAGATGATACTTCAAACAGATTTTTTCACATTGATATGAGTAATAAAAGGCCTTTTCACGCTCTCCAATAAACCGGTATGCCAATGCAATTCTATTTAAATGAGCAGCTTCTTTTTCTCTATTGCCGTTTGCTTTGTATATTTTTAACAAAAACAAATCTATATACAATGAATTAGAATATTCTTTGACGCTATAGTAAATTAATGATAATTTACTTAAGATTTCCAATGTTTGTGGAACGTCATTGTTTGAAGCTGTGATTCCCAATGCCTGAACAAAGTATTTCAGGGTGCTGTCCAGCTCCACGGTTTTCAATCCATAGAAATTGTAAAAATAATGTTCTGCCATTTCTACAAAAGCATTTGCTTTTACTAAACCCTTTGCTGTGTCTGCAACTGATAATAGACTATCTGAGTATTTATCAGCTAACACGTTTGAAAAGACAGAAGTCATTATTGTTATTAGAATAATATGCTTAATCTTTTTTATCATCTTTTTGAAATTGGGCCTCGATTCAAAGATAGCAATATTGATCAATGTAATGAAATTTTGAAAAACAAAATTCTGCTTCTGGTATTATCTACATGAAAATGGATTATTTGTTGTATTAAAATCACGTGTCATAATTATTCTTGTGATGTGAAATATTTTTTTGAAGTATTTTGCAAAAGAGTTTTCTTATGAACACTCATTTTTTATTTAATTTTTAAAGAAAAAGTTTTAGTTGATTATTTTAAAAAACAAGTGTGCAGATATCTGTACTCTTGATTGGAATAATAAAAAAGAACATGTAAGGGGTTTAGAGAAATAATAATTGGTCTACCTGATAATTGTCACATTTCCTTTCAAGCTGTATACTTTCTTATCAGTTGCCTCCGCATCAATGATATAAAAGTAAACACCATCACTTTGCCCGTTACCATCCCATTTAAAATCGGGGATTTCAGTTTGAAAAACCAAATTGCCCCATCGACTGAATATGCTGCAATTGAATGAAAGAAATTCCCCATCATGTTTTATCATGAAGTAATCATTCATTCCATCTCCATTGGGCGTGAAAACATTGGGTATTTCTATTAAGCTTGGATAAATCACTTCAATTAAAATAGTAAAAGTATAAATGCAACCTTCAGGCAGGTTGCCTGTAGCAGTAAGTGTAACTATGTATGTTCCGGCTTCTGCGTATATGTGACTTACAGATATTCCTGTTCCTGTTGTTCCATCTCCGAAATTCCACACATAATTTGATGCTACATCTCCGTTCCAGGAAAAAAGAAATTCGTGTGAAATTACATCAGATAAGGTATCTGCCGTAATGTCTCCATTCAAAGGGATAGTTAATATTTGTATAGTTTCTGAAACGGAACAAAGATCGTTATCAGTTGCAGTAACCGTCATTGTAATATTTCCTGCAGTGGTTATTGTTGTATTTGAACCTGAACTTGCATTGCTCCAGCTATAGGTATACGGCATTGTTCCACCTGTTGCATAAGCTGATAAATTAACCACTGACCCGTCACAAACGGTAGTATCGTTAGAAGTATATAGTTCGATAGGGGCAGGTTGCGTCAGGGTGATGCTCTCTGTAACTACACATCCATATTGATCTGTTGTTGTAACTGAATATGGAACTTGTGCAGCCAATCCGACAGCCGTTGAAGAATATTGCTGTGGGGTTGTGTTCCAAACATAGCTCAGACTTCCCATACCCCCAGTTACTGCAACCGCTGCGGATCCATTGCTTACTCCGTTGCAAGTTAAGGAATCAATTACGTTAATCTGTGCAGTCATCTCATATACATTTACCGTAACACTAGATGGCTGAGACTGGCAATCGCCCACTTCAACTGTTAAACTTACATTATGAATACCTGGTGTAATCCAGTTGATTTCATAGGGACCTTGCCCAGTGCCTGACACAACAGCTCCTCCGTCAAAATTCCAATTGTACGTCGCAGTGGCTGGTGCGTTTCCCGTGTACGTTATTGTTGAATTTGAAGAGGTACATACAGGCGAATCAACTGTAAAGAAAGATGTAGGTGGGGGTGCAACTGTTATTGTAATTGATGAGAAACATGAGTCAATCCCATTGGAAATAGTAACAGTAAAAGTAGTTGTTTGAGTAATGAATGCCGTTGGATTAGCAACAGTATCATTTGATATGTATGCAGCAGGAGAAGCTACCCAATGCAAGTGTGAAGGCTGGGACGATGTGATTTTGATATCTTCAATACCCCAGTTGTCATATTCAGCTCCTGTAGCATTGGCCTGAAACCAACGAAAACGCGTTGCGCTTGTTTGTGCTGCCGCCGGAATTGGCCAATTTTGCGTACTCCAGTTTGTGAATAATGTTGTTTGTCCATTATTAACAGAAGGTGACGTAACAAAAGGATTGGAAATAAGTATACTTCCATCGGGTTGAAAATATTTCCAGTCAGTCCACATTCCACCCCCATTTGTAGAAAATTGAAGGGCTACTCCTTCATCGGGCTGATCGGGTCCTTCGCAAGGGGAAGCATTTCCCTGAATGGCATATCGCATGTCCCACTGAATGAATCCTCCGTTATGTACATCAAAGTCGATAGATTCAAAAGAACGAGGAGCTGGCGTATTTGCCATCCAAAGATAATTTGTTGCGCTAGGATGTGGCACACACATGCTACTGGTAACCGTGGCTGAAGATGTTGCAGCCCAACCCGACCCTATCGTTCCGTCATCGAAATTATTCGACATTTCAAGGGTGTAGATGGAGCCGTTAGAAAACAAATGAACAGAATCACTATTACAAACAACCGTGTCTGCTGCAGTTGCAAAAATATTGCATTGAAGCTGACTGAAGCTCCTGAATGGCAGAAAAAGTACATGGAGCACGATGTATATAATCGACAACCGAATTGTGTTTCTCTTTTTCATAGCCATAATATTATCGGATTAATGTAACATGACCTTCATATTTTTGTTTGAACCCGTCAATTTCTTTAACAATAGCAAGCCAAATATAAATACCACCTTCAACAGGTCTTCCCAAATATGTTCCATCCCAGCGTCGATTTATGTCATTCGTTTTAAAAATCATTTCTCCCCAACGATTGAAGATATAAAATTCGAAATTGTCAGGATCCAGAACGGTTCCATACGGACCAAAGAGATCATTCAATCCATCCCCATCGGGTGTAAAAGCAGAAGGAACGTAAAACGTCATATTTTCCTTCACTTGAATTACTTTGCTTGTTGTATCCGAGCATCCCCATGGATCAGTTACTAAAAGGGTTACTAAATAATCTCCCACTTGCTCGTAATTATATGTCGGATTTTGTATTGAAGAACTTCCTGTTAGATCTCCAAAAGTCCATGCCCAGCTTATTACAACAGGCGTAGATTGATCAAAAAAGTGTACTTCAGGGTTATTTGTAGAAACAACTTGCGGACTAGAGTAGAAATCTGCATGAGGTCCGGGAATATCATTTATAATAACATTTCCCATTGTTTCGCATCCGGCATCATCAGTTACAGTAATCGAATAATTCCCAGCCGACAAATGGTTTATTGTTGCTGTAGTTTCAGTAGTACTCCAAATCACACTGCATCCATTACAATTTCCTGTAGGTGTATAGGTAGCACTCCCAATGTTTTGACCGCAGTGTGCATCGGATGAATTGATCACAAATACAGGCCCGGGTCTTACTGTAATATTAATTGTGCAATCCGAAACACAACCAATATTATTGAGTTCTAATCCAATATTAAATGTTCCTGGATTGTTCCAGGTTATAGTGTGTGGACCAGGACCATTTACAGTTGTAGGGGTTCCGCCGTTAAACGTCCAATTGAATTGCATTCCGGCAGAAACACTTCCATTGTACTCAACGATAGCAGACTCACCTACACATAAGAGGTTGTCTGATATTGTAAAAGATGCCGGCAAAGTTGGGACTACAGTTACAGTCACAAATAATATTGAATCTTCGCATGGAGTAGTTACGGTTACCTGATAGGTAGTAGTAACTAAGGGTGCGACCGAAACGGAAGAACTGCTCCCTGCAACCGGGCTCCAGGAATACGAAACTGAGGATGGATTAATAGCAGGATTTACTGTAACGGATAAGGTTGTATTCTGCCCTGCACAAATGGTTGCATTATTTGTAATCACCGGGTTCAGAGGCCCTGGCATAACATAGACAGAAATACTTGTATCACTGATACAGCCTTGGTTATCGATCTGCAACTGTACGAGATGATTCCCCGATGCTGCCCAACTAACAGTATGTGGTCCGGCTCCACTGGCTGTAGCAGGTGCGCCTCCGCTGAATGTCCAATTAAATAATGTTGTTGATGGAGATGACCCATTAAAGGTGAAACTGCTGCTTTGTCCTATGCATAAGATTGTGTCTGTAGCTATAATCTGAGGTGTAATTGCATTCACTACAGTCACAGTTGTTTGTAACACCGTATCTGAATGACAGGGACGAGAAATGGTAACATAATATGTAGTAGTAGTCACAGGATTAACAGAGATAGAACTGTTATTTCCTGCTACAGGACTCCAGTTGTAATTAACAGACGAAGGGCTAATCAAAGGATTGATTGAGACAGATATTGTTATTGGTCCAGCTCCCTGACAAATGGTTTGGTTAGGAGTAATCACCGGATTGGTTGGATGATTATCGACAAAATATAAAGTGTCTACTACAGTAGTAGGTGTGCAAGGGCAGCCGCCGCCTATGTTTAAAATAATATACTCATTAGGTTCCGTAATACCATCAGGTAACACATTGTAGTAAACAGTATCCGTCATCTGGCCAGGTGCAAACCAAACCGGTTGTGGTATATTGGTATAGTCGATTCCCATAGTAGCCGTACCAGTAATATTCGGATAGAATGACAGAGAGTCATTAATGTTTAATGAATCAGGACGGTTAAATACCATGTAATAGGAACAACCTTCTTCAACTTGCGATGTGGGAGTGCCGGAGTTATTATAATTCATAACATTCCCAGTGCCCGGCTGAAGGCCCGTTTTTGCTTCGAAAAGCAGGCCGCAATCATACCAACTATCCTGAATGTCCTGAATACCCATTTTTAAAGAATAAGTAGAACATGGAACAACAGCAATTTTTGCTTCTAAAGTTACTGTAAGGCCATTCCAGGAAACGGGTAACTCACCACAAAAGTTATCCCGATAAAAAGCACAATTATTACAAGGGCCATAGGATTCATATCTATGTTGACCATTATTTATGGTATTAATAGAAACAACCTGTGAATTAACAAGTGCAAAATTAAGAGAGGTGTAACTTCCACCCAATGGATTTGGACCACTAATTAAAAATCCAAAAACATCGTTAACACCAGTAGTAACAAATCTGCTGAATTCCTCAGAACCAAATATATATCTGAATCGTAATGTGTCAGTTGAGGGAATATAATTGAAAGTCAGAACAGATGCATCCATTCCATTACTACCCAGTTGCGTGTCACCACCCGTGCCCATATTATCGTTAGAGAAAATATTCATCCCATTACCTCTAATGTTATTAACTTTGCCACTAGCCATGGCAATACCACTATTAAACCCAACTAATGATCCGTTTGTGAAATATCCGGCACTTTGAGCAGAGCCTGTGTAAACAGCATTAAATATTGAGTCGCAGGGTGCAGATGAAAAAACCTGACTAACCATGTAATTCAAACTCATATTATTCAAAGTTGTAATTTGTAATTGATCGGAACCATCCGGTTCTGTTGCACACAAATCAAAGGTAGCTTCCTCATTGTAATCAAAAGCCCAAAAACGGATCCAAACCGTTTGACCTGCAAGATTATCCCAAGGATATACTCTTAGAGGTGGAAAACACCGCGGATTGATTGTGTCAATAACCGTAATCGTACGAAAAACAGTCAGTGAACTACAACTATTTCCTTTGTACATACAAAGGCCTATCCCTTTATGAGAAGTGGAATTGGGGTCAATTTGAATTTGCAAATTACCCGAAGCTGGCACAACGGCTGAGAACCAAACATCTTTATAGTTACTAGATTGAAAAATTGCCTGGTGTTCAAAATAGCTTGAAGGAATATAAGGCCAGTCTGTAATAGTACCTGGCGCAAGGGTAGTTGGTGTCTCTGTCGCCCCAACATTTGTGTATGTTTGATAATTACAAACAAGGCTAACAGTTAATGCAGCCGCAGTACAAGGGTCATCATTCGATGGTGGTGGTGGTGGCGTAACCGGAGAAATTGCTAAAAGATCGCAAAAACTCAGCTGAATTATTGAAGCAATTAACAAACACTTCTCAATCCTTTTTAACGAAATAATGATTAAGTTTTTCATAGCTTTACATTAATGTTACAATCAAATCTAATGTGTAATTTGTAAATAGACAGGTGAAAACTATCATACCGTTACGCCCATTTATCAAAAACTACTTTTCAATTACCAAAAGTCATTCATTCATTATCAAAACATCATTTAACTATAATGCTAAACTGTTAATTGTGGTTCAGGAAAAGCAGATCGATATGCTGGGTCTTCCACAAGATATTCGCATGGTTTCGTTGCGTCAAAGTCTGTGTGTAAATGCAGAACTGGCGTTTGCCTAAATCCTGTAAACACTTTTTATTAACTACCTCAAAAAGTGTCAAGTTTTTT
This sequence comes from Bacteroidota bacterium, assembly GCA_043800975.1. Taxonomy (GTDB): domain Bacteria; phylum Bacteroidota; class Bacteroidia; order Bacteroidales; family JAHJDW01; genus JAZDMK01. The sequence continues at coordinate 17,642 of JAZDMK010000077.1, forward strand.
CAGGAAGGTTCAGATTTTCCCCAATTAACTAATAACTGATAACTAGTAACCGCCGCTCCAGCAGCAGTCAGCATCGATCTTAGCCGTGTAACCAACGATCTTAGCCGTGTAAGCATCGATCTTGATCGTGTAACCAACGATCTTAGCCGTGTAAGCATCGATCTTAGCCGTGTAACCAACGATCTTAGCCGTGTAACCAACGATCTTAGCCGTGTAACCAACGATCTTAGCCGTGTAACCAACGATCTTAGTCGTGTAACCAACGATCTTAGCCGTGTAAGCATCGATCTTGATCGTGTAACCAACGATCTTAGTCGTGTAACCAACGATCTTAGACGTGTAAGCAACGATCTTAGTCGTGTAACCAACGATCTTAGTCGTGTAACCAACGATCTTAGACGTGTAACCATCGATCTTATCAGTGTAAGCATCGAACTTGATAGTGTAACCAACGATCTTAGTCGTTTAACCAACGATAAAAGCCGTCTAAGCAACGATCTTTATCGTGTAAACAACTAAATAAGTAG
>JAZDMK010000059.1:0-19556 GCA_043800975.1 Bacteroidota bacterium
AGAAAGGTGTAATCCATTTTTTTGTTTAAAAAAGCGTGGAAGTGAACTTATCCGCATCTGAGGTTCTGGTAAACCCGCAAGCCGGAATAAGCCACCCCACGCCTGTCGGCGCATGTGCCATACTCATGCTTGCAACAAAAACATACCAGATTTCAGATGCAGAATAACAGCAAATGCAATGTCTTTTATCAAAAAAAACATTCTTTGTAAGTGTATCAAATGGCGCGAATACACACGCTTTTGATGTGAGGGTCTTCTTCGTTCCATGCTGTTTTATCCCTCATTTTTTTACTAACCTTTCCGCAAAAAAATAGCGTGGAACTGAAACTACATCTGCCATAGAGGTACTGGTATACCCGATGTACAAATAAGAAACAGCCCACGCATGCGTGAGCGTCTACTTATTATTCTTGTACATCTTAAAATTACCAGTTTTCTATGGCAAGAATAAAAGCTTCCGCTTTTATTATATCTCAATCGTAATTAAGATTCTATTTAATGAACGGTGGAATTGCAAAGATGGGAGTTAATTTTTAAGAATGCAATTTTTTTAATGCATTCTTTTACAATCGCGGCAGCATGTAAATAATATATACGTTCGTTCTTTATCTAAATTTAATTTATTTTGGCCAAGTTGCAGAGTAATAATCTTCATTTGGATTTTCCCCAACTGGTTTTCTTTTCCTAGTTTGGTTAATAGGAACAAATACTGCTTCTCGTTGGAGAATATAATTTACTAAGCCTAAAGAAATTTCAGATTTTATTGCTTTCCGAATTTTAATAAGAATAATACCAATGTCAATAATTTGATTTAGCCAAATAGTTGCTTCTTCTAAAGTGATAATTAATGAAGGTGGATCAAAGTGCATTAGATGGTTTCTTAGTTCCTTCAACATATTTAAACTTGTAAGCTCTGATTCGATGTCTAAATTATTTCCCGTAACCTGAAATATCCATTTGAATTTATCACTAAGTCTTCTTCCATGTCTTTCACCAAGTCTTTTCTTATCAAACCTCCAACCCGGAAGAGGATCATATTCAGCTTTAATATAAAACTGGGTAAGAGTAATGTCGATAAGAGATATGGTATCACTTACTAGTGTTCTTAAGTCGAAAACCCAATCATCCTTGACCGCAAAATTTGAAGTTTGAATAAGTTTTGTTCGCTGACTAATTATTCTTTTTAAAAGTTGTGGTTGAAAAGTTGTATAAAGATGCCCTTCTCTTTGCAAATTTGGTTTGATAGGATATTTGTCTCCATATTGTTGCTGTGGAGTTCCACTTACTAGACCCAACGTGCCAGTGTGGTCTGTAATGTGAAAATTCAACTTCATATCTAATGAATGATCTAGCCAAAAACACTCCATTATTGGCAAATTAAAAACAAAAGGGTTGAATGAACCAGTTTCTCTAATATGTTCAGCAATTTTTAAATAATTAACTGGAATACTTTTCTTCTTTTCTCCATTATGTTCTGTCCAATTTACATTAAGTAATTTCTTTTCTTTTCTCCACTTCTCTCTTGTTTGCTTTATTGTTTTAAAGTAGTGATCAACCACTAAAAACCCAGCCTCTGTATTCAAACCCTTTTTGGGATTTTTAGTCAGTAATATAAATTTGTGTTCAGTTTCCACAGTTATCTATTATTAGAATGACGCATAACGGACAAAATATTACTGTATTGCTTTTTCTTAGGCTCCTGAAATTCTATCCCACTTTTCTGAAGAGTTCAAGTGGTCATAAATGGTTTTCTTAATTTCCTTTGTTGTTGCTTTGGCGGTCGTTGGAAAATTCAAAAGTGTCGCAACTTCTATAAGTTGTTTTTTTGTAAGTGTTTTTAGCTTTTCGTCCGACTGAGAAGGATTGGTTTTAAGTTCTTCAATAAAAGCATTATCAATCAAAAGTTTGCTGTCTTGCTCTTTTCTTTCAGTGAATGGAGCAGTAACAGAAATTTGAATTCTTCCTCCAAACTTTGTCAGCTTTTCAAAATCTTTTTCAGAAAAATAGTCCTGCAAAATTGTTTGCAGTTTTTTTGGCAACTCGTCACCAGGGCTTATGAAGAAATCAAATTTTGGCATAGTCAGAAATTCTTTTTTCAATTCGTGATACGAAAGTCATCATTATTTCCGAAACGGAACGCTGTTCACTTGCAGATTTTTTCAAATCAAACCAAGCAATCTTTTCAGAACCTTGACTTAAAAACCTTGAAACAACATCAAGTCGTGGAATACGGGCAATTATTGGATGTTCTCCAATAATTGATTTTTCATTTACATCAAAATCCTTTTTCACAGCGGTCAGTAAATCCTTAATGGCAGTTTGTTGGTTAATTGTTCCAAACTCGTTACCGCCTGTACGATTAACAGCGTTAAGAACAACTCCTAACATTTTCGGTTTTTCGTTCTTAGGAATTTCCCTTACCCAACGCAGTAGTCGTGGCATACCGTAAACAGAAATCTTGTCTGGAATTGTAACTGTCATAAAGTAACTACAAGCCCGAAGCATTGCTTGTGTCAAATACATTTTATTTGGTGGACAATCAACAAGAATGTAATCAAAGTCCCTGAAGCTGTTGAGCATATTGCGGCAATAACCGAAAAGCATGTCAGCTGTCCTGTCGTTTTCTACTATTGCTTTTGTTATCTCAATATCTAACTCGTCAACGTTAAACGCTCCTTTAATAATCTTAAGTGTCTTGGGTGCGAACTTATCGGGAACATCGTCAACATACTCGTGAAACTTTACCTTTTTTATGTCATGCCATTTGTTGGGTGTCACTAAATGATAAATTGTAAAAGCTGTTTTATCAACTTTTGCTGGCTCAAATCCAACAGCTAAAGACAAACTGCATTGTGGGTCAATGTCAAACAGCAATACTTTGTTTCCTTTGTTTGCAAGGTAATATCCAAGCAATGTCGTAATGGTCGTTTTACCTACTCCACCTTTATAGTTGGAAATACAGATTAAATGCGGATGCTTGTCAATCTTTAATGCGTCAAATTGCTTTTTAAGTGTTTCTGGCATGTCCATAAAGAAAATATTTTAATTCGTTTTATGTTTGTCGGTTCGTTTTAGCAGTGTCTGTTTTAGGTTGCACATAACGATTTGCAGATTTACGATGGGCGGGCTTTTCAGCACACCGCGAAGTAGCACGATAGGGAACCCCGCCTATTGCAAATGTGCTGTAATGAGTCTTTTTTTATTCATCTAAAATGTTTGTATGGCTTTTCTAATAGCAAAAGGAAACCAAAATTGTCTTTGTCGAGTAGTTTTTAATTGAGGATTTTGCTCGTCAGTCAAATTTGTAACTAAATAATTTTTCGCTAAAGTAAAAGCAGAGTTTATAGGTAGAATATTAAATTTACTTGGTCTTTCAATCCATTGTTGCGTTTTGTCAAGCAAAGATGTCGTAAAATAACCACCGTCATTTGAGTCTATAGATGTTTCCCCAATTGAACAAGAATAACAAATAACAGCACCATTTTCACATTTTCTTAAATAATTGTCGAAGATTATTCTTGCTTGTTGTTTTGTCAACCGAGATGGAAAATTACGAAGTTCCTCTCCTAAAAACCCCGAAATTCCAGAGTCAATAAAACTCCTACAAGTGTCAACTACAAACATTTGTTTAGGTGCTTTAGTAACTAAATTGCCCAATGTCAAATGTTGAGTTCTATTTATTGCAAGTATGGTCCGACCGCTTAAAGAATATGCTCCGTGTCCTGAGAAAACAGTTAAAACATAGTCGGCATTAATTGTTTTTACAAGTTTTAGCAACTTCTCTTTGTCAGGATTTTTAACTGCAATAATTTCAGATTTGTCCCAAGCACCACCAGATGGTGATTGAAGAAATTTAATATAATTTTTAATGTCAAAGTCTACACCTTGTAAATAATTGTCAGAATATATACTACCAGGTGCTCCTATTAAAATTGCTTGTCGTTTCATTTTTGTGTCTTCTTTTAAAATGGCATATAGCAGTTTGCTGCCGTTTTATTTATTTTTAAAGTATGTTTTTACTGTCCTAAAAGCCCTTCCTTGTTCACCTTCGAGAATTATATCATCATTGACATTATGCTCAATTAATAAGTTTGGTTGTTTCTGAAGTCTTTCATATAGTTGTAGGGCAAAAAAGTTCTCTTCATCCATCAACTTTTGTATTACTAAAGGAACTATCTTTTCTCCCATATCTACTAATCTGAAGAACTCAAGACTTCCGACTCTAGAAGTGGGATTTGAGTCTATCGCAAGAAGACCTTTAAACCAAGTCTTTTTCCAATATGTAAAGTTTGTTTCAAAATCAAGAACTACTTTTTTAGGGAGTTTAATTATCTCTTCGTTAATAAGAGCAATTTCCTCCTTGCTGATTTGTTTTTTATCTTTCATAAGCAAATCTTTTAATTTTAAAGATTTAGATTCAAGTTTATGTGTCTTTGTGTAAAATGCGATTACACGACCATATGAATTTCCTGTCAATTCATTTAAATCATGTTGAATTTTCAAATCACTTCCGCATTTCGATTCCCATCTTGGTCCATGGTCTATTCCAGATATACAACCATGTGTCATATTATTTGATGCATGTCCCCAAGCTGCGACTTGCCCATTTGCTGCTCTTGTCAGGCCATAACGCATATAAAACGTGTCAAAGTCAGTTAAGTTAGAACCTGGCCACAACCATTGAGTTGTGACCCCAACTGTCCATGAAATGCAATTGTAAACTTTTGTCGATTCACCTGATACAAGTGCTTGGTCAACATTGAGGTTTTGGAAATAGCCCCTAAATCTTTCCTTTTCGACAGGTGTCATTATTCTTGACATATTTGAATTTATTTAAGTGGCGCTTACTCTTTGTGGTTTTCAGCTTCCCCGTTAATTTTTGATTATTATTTTTTGTAATTAAATGTTTAGCCTGCTACCCCAAAATTCCTCTAACGGTTTGGCGCTTGCTTTTCGGTGGCGATTTTTTAACCACTGAATTTTCCACGATGTACTATTTTGTTTCATTTATTACGTTCTTGTCCAACGAGCCACTGCCCCGCCACTGAAAGCAGAAGCCTGTAGACGTAGTATTATTTTTTTTGAAGAGTTGTCCCAGCATAAAAGCCTGCAAACACTCCAAGAAGTCCAACTAAACCTGTCTCTAGTCCTTTTGATAAGTCCGGTTTATTACATTCTAAATACAATAACCCAAAGAATGTGACTATAAAAAGAATTGCTACAATTATTCCTGTTGTATGTTTCCCAGATAACAAATCTAATTTGCTAACGGTTGTTGTTTCACCTGTTGTGTTTAGATTCATATCCATGTCTGGGTCTGGATTTTTTGAAGTTGTCTTTGCCATATTATTCTTCCCCCCAAACCGTTAAAGTGAAACTTCTAAAATTGAGTTTTTTGTCAGCCCAAGTTTTATATTTTATCCACACCTTTTTCTTTGTTTCCGCAGTGGTATATTGAAGTGCTTTTTTCAGTTCCACGCCATTACTTGAATTCCAATTGTGAAGAGTCACATTTATCGTTTTTTTGTCTTCTGATAAATTACCAGAAGAGGAATTTTCAGAACCCTCATTACAAAAAGTAAATGCAATTTGGAATTTCATTTTTAGTTTATCGTCAATGATGTCGTAGATTAGTTGTTCCTCTTCTTCATTAACGAGCAAAACAGTCTCAGAAAAAACACACCTTCGAACTGTTCCGTCTTTTGAAATTGATTTTGTCATATTTATGTGGTTTAATATTAATATTTCCGCTAACTAGTAAACTACTACTAGTCCGTTTTTAATCGTTTGTAAACACTTATTTTCATCATTTTAATAATGTCTTCCCATTACAATACTACTCCAAAATCACCTCATTTCCAAATTCTTTCTTCATTTTTTTGTTTGTAACACTTAACTTTTTCTGTGCTTTGTCTGTGTTCATTTGTGCTATCTGTGGTTAATTGTTTTTGCCTGAACTAATTTACGAAAACAAGATCATTAGTCCGAAAGCCAGTACAAAAAACACCAGCAGAAAAACAACTTCAGCAATGCTTTTCTTTTCCTGTGTTGGAAAAAACAAATTGATAAAATCAAGAATTAGGTTTTTCATAAAAGGTTAATAAAGTCATTTTACACCTTTATCCGCTAACAATGCAAAATGTTATTACCCTACCCGAAAATATTTTTCATCTCGCACTCAATCAGCGTTTTCATTTGGCTGTTCTTTTTTCGAAACCCTTGCTGGCAAATACATCGCGCTTTCTCCATTTGAAACGTTTTTCATTTCGCATACGTACTAATGGAAAATTTGAGAGATGGGTAAGTGTGTAAGGATATTCAAAAAGATGCATGTAAGCATTGGCGAGATCAAAGAAATTTTTAGTAAAATCAATATCACCGATTATAAAATTGAAAACGAAACTGAAGTTGATTTTGTAGTTGATTTCATTTGCGATGAAAAGCAATCTGTTTTATTATCCCGAATGTTAACCTTTCATAGGTACAGAAACACAAGCAAATAAATCGTTCAACATTAACGGTCACTTTCTCTGATTACCGTTTACTGATAACTGGTTCACCTGTCACTTGTAACCAGTAACTAGTTTCGTACTTCGCTGCTCCTGCAAATACAACTGCCACTTTTTTGGTGTTCCTTGGTGTCTTCGTGTTTTGGTGGCATTGTATTTTTAGTGAATTTTTGTGCTTTGGTGTTTTCGTGGCAAGAAAAAAAACGAAAGTACCTGCTACTGCATGCCTGCCTTTCTATGTGGCTATGTTTTCCTACTGTTGCCTATGTGTTAAAGAAAACCGCAAAGTAAAAAAACTTCTGCCCTTCTGTGTTTTTGTGTTTTAGTGGCATTTTTTTTATTTTTAATCCTCAATACTAAACCCAAATTCCCTCCGTTAATATATCGACAGCCCGCCCCTGTGGGCGGCAATTAAGTTCAAATCCCTAAATTTTAAGCCATATGAATAAATGGTTTAAAGCCCGCCTACGTCGGAACAAAGTCGTGATTACGGTTTACGACAAACACTCCGGCGTGCTCAATGGAGTACCTGCTCTCCAGACAGCCGTAGACGACGTAAAAGTCAAGGTGGAAATGATGGAATCCATCATCGCAGAACAGGAATCTGATATCACTGGGATAACCGAACAAAAGAACAAAATCAAAATGCGCGTTGCTGCTGAAACATGCAGAGTTGCCGGAGGGCTCTTCGCTTATGCAAACCGCATTGATGATTCTGCTCTGCGTGAAGCATCCCATATCAACCGCTCTCATCTCGAACGCAAGACCGATAATATTTTTATTCCGGCTTGTCAGGCGATTGTTGATAAAGTGAACCTTATTGGTGTTGGCTTGCTTGCCACTTATGGCATTACAAGTACTGTGTTTGCAGAATTCGTTCACGATCTGGATACTTTCAGAGCACTGAGCGAAGAGCCCGAAGCCGCTCGTAGTCATAGCACAGCCAACAACAAAATGATAGCCAAACTCGATTTTGAAATTCGTAATCTTCTTTCAAACGAAGTCGACAAGCTCATGCTTGCATTCGAAATCACACATCCCGAAGTGTATTTAACATTTGCAAATGCACGTAAGGTCATCGATCCCGGCCACCGTAAGACCGCGGAAGAAGATGAAGCAGTACTCGAATCAGGCTTCGGCTTGATGAACATCACAGTACTCGATTCGATAACAAACATGCCCGTAACAGGCGCCAAAATCATCGCCGGTGAAACCGGAATAGAAGACGAAAGCGACGACGACGGTTATGCCTACATCGAAAAGATACCCAAAGGTTCACAGAAAGTACATGTCGAATGTGACGGCTACGAAACCTACGACAACCCTAATGTAACAGTTGAAGGCAGCGACGAAGTCGACCTCGTTGTTTACCTCACTCCGGTAGATAATACAACACCTGCCGAATAGTAATGAAAGGTTGTCCAAAAGCCCCGCACCCTGCCTCCGGTACAATTCAGAAGCGGGGCTTTTTTATTTTAATGTTTCGCATTTACGCGTACAGAAAGGCTTGCAACCAACAGCAAAAGATGTTAGAATGCGAAACATTTAAAATACCTATCGATAAACTCCGAAGGAGTGACATTGTAATACGAGCGCTGGCCAACTCACCCCATCAGTCGTTCCTGCGCAAGCAGGAACCAAAAATTTCACTTCACACCGTTTCCAATCCCGCTTCAGTCATTCCCGCGAAAGCGGGAATCGCCTTTGATCAAACTCTAATGCCTGATGATTTCACTCCGAAAGGCTATGATCTTGCTACGATTCCTTAAGATTTCACTCTGATGCGTTTTGACTTTACTCTGAAGCTTTCGCATCGAACTCCGAGAGGCTCTCACCAAACGCTGAAGCCTTCGCATCAAACTCTGAAGCTTTCGCATCGAACTCCGAGAGGCTCTCATCAAACGCTGATGCCTTCGCATCAAACTCTGAAACTTTTGCATCGAACTCTGAGATGTTCTCACCAAGCGCTGATGCCTTCGCATCAAACGCTGAAGCTTTCGCATCGAACTCCGATAGGCTCTCACCAAACGCTGATGCCTTCGCATCAAACTACGATCCGTTCTCACCATACTCTGATGCCTTAAGATTTCACTCTGAATGGCTATTACCACAATTCCAAAATTCATTACATTTGTCAATACCCAAAACCTTTAGCAGCACTTCTTATGAAAAGAAATTTTTACATTCAATTCTTCATCCTTTGCCTGCTGCTCAATACAGCCACTGCACAAAACAAAATCGACGGCACGTTCGATTCACAAACACGAACGTTTGAACCAACCCAAAAAAACTACCAGGTAGAAAAATTCCGCGATGATCTCGCCGTGTTTTCATTCAACAACCTGCATGGTTTAATTGATACTACCGGAAAAATAATCTGTGATGCTAAGTATGAAGAAATAGAATCCTTCATGGATGGCGTGGCGCGCGTGATGAAGCTCGATGAATGGAAAAGTTTATACGGCTTCATTGATAAAAGCGGAAAAGAAATTGTCCCCGTAATCTATGATGAAGCCGACGATTGGTTTTATCGCAGCATGCGTTTTTCAGATTTAATTGTGATAGGAAATGAAAACAAATACGGATGCTACAACAAAAGCGGGAAGATGGTGGTACCCCTTATCTATACCCATATTGGCAATTACGGCAGCCGTCTGGCAACCGTGGTTCAGGATGGAAAGTGGGGATACATGGATAAGAAAGGTAAAGTAGTTATTCCAGTTATTTATGATCAGGCAAATGATATGAGCAGAAACTTTGCAGGCGTTTGTAAATCGGGCAAATGGGGCGCAATAGATTCAACAGGAAAAGAAGTGATACCTATAATTTATGAAGCCCAATTGGTTTCTGTCGGCGAAATGTTCAAGACGAAAAAAGGTGGAAAGTATGGCTGTATAGATATAAACGGAAAGGAAGTATTGCCTTTTATATACGATGGAATGGGCTTCTTTCAGGAAGAGCTTTCGTGTGTTATCATGAACGGGAAATATGGTTATATTGATAAAACCGGAAAAATGATTCTTCCCTGCGAATACGACTGGGCGGGCAATTTCAAAAACGGACGCGCGCATGTGAAGAAAGGAACCAAGTGGGGTCACATCGATAAAATGGGAAAAGTAATAACACCTTTCATCTATGAATCAACAGGAGAATTCCACAAAGGTTATTCCGGCGTGAAGAAAGACGGGAAATACGGACGGGTAGATATGAACGGAAAAGAAATAGTTCCCTGCTTATATTTCGGCATGGAAGGATTTATTGAAGGTTATTCTCTGGTAAAGATAATGACGGACGACATTCCCAAATGGGGCTTTGTGGATACCACAGGAAAGGAAGTGGTTCCTGTTATTTACGATGGAGCGAAAAGTTTTTCAGAAGGATTGGGCAGTGTAAAAAAAGGAAATATGTGGGGCTATGTTGATGGAACCGGAAAGGAAGTGATTCCCTGCATTTATTCGGATGTGGAAAAATTCAAAGGTGGAAAAGCAAAGGTAAGCCTGAAAGGGGAAAGCATTCTTATCAATCAGAAGAATGAACGGGTGAAGTAAGCTGCGCTTATAATTATTTGTGAGCCCGTTCAACTACCTGCGCTTTCGAACCTGATTCGAAAATTGCTTAAATTTGAAGCAAATCAGAATATAAAAATTAAAATTCCATCGAATCATGAAAAATTTTATACTGACAATATCATTGTATTTAGCTTTTAATGGCATATCGGCACAGAACCTTGATACTATCCCCCGTGACGGTTTTTCTTTTCCTATCAGAAGTAAACTGATTCTGAAAATGGTTGAAACAGATTCGGCGAAATACAAATATTACATTCTCAGTTACGAGCCTTTTGATACGATAATTAACACTCACGAAGAAAACAGTTACTTATCGGAGAAGCCGGCAAACAATACCATTGAACTTCTTTTTTGCGTAGGAACACATGGCGAAACGCAAAAAGAAAAAGATAAAAATTTGGAAACACTTTTAATTCTTAAGAATGGTATGAAAGATCCCATTCAATACAAAGCCGACATCATAAAATATCCAAAAGAAAATTTCGAATCCACATCGGTAGTTCCGTTGTACCCGGGTGCACTGACACGAGAAATGTGGCCCTATTTTATTACAGAAATTGGATTGCATGATTTTCAAAAACTCAAGCATTAATTGTGTTCTCGTGCTCCCTCGCTTTCTATAGGATACAATGGGTGGCTTTTATTTTCTATCTTTGAAAAGTATGAAAAGCAACTGTTTTTGAATCATTAATGAAAATTGAGTTCTTTAAATCGTCTTTCCCAATGACCATGAAATATTTGCTGCTACTTATTATTCTTTTAAAGATTGAAATATCATTCTCTCAGAACTTGTTTCAGGGTTCTGAATTGAAGAAGGCAAACTTTTTTTATGAAGACAATGCCAATGGCGATACGGTTTTGGGAGATTACGAACCTACCGGTATTATTGCATTAGACGACGGTTCGGTATTGATATCAACTGAGTTCTCAATAAACTTTCCGAATGAATATATCACTCCCATTATATATGATACAGCCTATTTCAGAAGAAGTGCGATTTACAGAAAGAAGTCACATATCAGCAGTGGCAGTGTGTTTAAACTGAATGCACAATTTGAAAAGGAATGGGAAATTGTTTTTAAGGAAAAAAGAGTTGAGAAAATTCTGCTGTCGGGCGAGAACAGGATTTATGTGATTGGTGAGGAAGTTCAAATGAAGCATTACTGGATTTCTGAAATCAGTTCGGATGGAAAAATTCTTTGGACGAAAACCATAAAGTATAAAGATAATATCGCTGTTCCTGCTGCAGCCCTGGATAAAAAAAACAATCTCTACCTATTGCTGGAGGCCGAATGTAAAGTCCCTGTCAGAATCAACCTGAAAAATCAAAATGATCGCAGAAGAATTGTTTTTTTCGAAGAAGAAGATCTGAATAACAGAATTGCGATTGCAAAGTATTCTCCTGAGGGAAAAAAGCGTTGGATAAAAACGCTGGATAAAAGAAGAAAATATGAAAAATTCGGTTATAATTTAGTTGTCAGCGATTCGCTCGTGTTTGCATCTTCAACTTATGAGGGTTTTAAGAAAAGAGGGACGGATTATGATAAGATTGAAGGGAAAATAGTTTCGGTATTAAAGAAAAACGGAAGAAGAGTAAAGAAATTCGAACTGCAGGAGAATGAAATTCTGTTATACAATAAGGGTCTTCTAACAATTACATCTTATACCAAAGACGTTTTCAAACTGTTTTTAAATAGTAATATCAGAGACAGCATTTCTATTTTCAGTGCAAGAAAAGATATTCGAATCAGCAACTTCATTCCTATAAAAAACGGATATCTGATACTCGGTGAAAACTATAATTCAGATCTGGATTTTATGCTGATCAAACTAACAAAAGATTTAAAATTTGATGACTATTGGTCAAATACGAATGAGGGTTATCAGGAGTGCAGAGGGGCGGTAGAAAATTCTGACGGTTCAATTTATGTTGTTGGGAAGTGTTACAAGAAACTGAATGATTCCAAAAAAAGTTTAGCCGCCTACATTTGCCTGATAAAAATTGTTAATTCGAAATAATTCTGCTTCGCGCACAAACAGGGTATTAACTAAAATGTTGATCCCCTTCCTACGGGAAGCAAGCTTATGTGAAAACAAAATGATTACATTTGAAAACAAACAGCAACTTTATTGTATGAAAAACATCTTCTTCATAATTGTGCTCTGCCTGGCTGCATCAGCCCTGCATGCGCAGGAAAAATTATTCGTCAGCAAGGAAGCTGCGAAGGCTCTTAAAAACAATACCCGCTCGGAAGACGGAAAGCCCGGAACGAAATACTGGCAAAACGGATCGGACTATAAAATACAACTGCGCTTCACGCCCACCACCCGCCTTGTGGAAGGAAAAGAAGAAATCAGCTATTACAACAACAGTCCTGATACCTTGAAAAAACTGGTGATACGTCTGTATCCTGATTTGTTTAAAAAGGGTGCCGCCCGCCGCTATCCCGTCGATCCCGCCGATGTGAACGAGGGTGTGAACATCAAAAGCCTGAAGATTGCCGGCACAGAACTGGTGAGCAGTAAAGAGGATGGAATACTTACACGCAGCGGAACAAACCTGATTGTAAAACTTACAAAACCGATGACACCCAAATCTTCCCTTACATTTTTTATTGAATGGAGTTTTACCATGCCTGCTAAAACACAGATCCGGATGGGCACATACGATGCGTCCAGTTTTTTTGTGGGACAGTGGTATCCGCAGATGGCGGTGTATGATGACATTAGCGGTTGGGACATGCGCGACTATAACGGACTCACGGAATTCTATAATGACTTCTCAAACTACTCCGTTGAAATCAGTGCTCCTGAAAACTTTGTGGTGTGGGCCACAGGAACTTTGTCGAATGCCGATGCCGTTTTGAATGAGCCTTTTTTGGGAAAGTATAAGAAAGCCATGAGCTCGGAAACTACCGTTACTGTTGCACAACCCGCCGATTACAAAAACAGTAAGATAACGAAGCAGGGAGCATGGACCACATGGAAATATGATGCAAAAAACGTAAGTGATTTTTCGTTTGCACTCAGCGATCATTACGTGTGGGAGGCTTGTAGCATGCCATCAGGTGCGGGAGATGCCGGTAAACTTTTTCTTCAGGTAGCCTATAGCGAAGCGCATGCCGACTATAAAGAAGTGACTGATATCAGCCGCAGAAGCATACGCTACCTTATCGACAAACGACCCGGTGTAGCTTATCCCTTTCCCTGCATGACCGTTTTTGACGGAGCCGATGGAATGGAATACCCGATGATGACCAACGTGGGAAGCTGCGAGAATCGTGGCGAAACGGTGTATGCACATTCGCACGAAATCACACATACTTATTTCCCCTTTTATGTGGGAACCAACGAAACCAAATACGGATGGATGGATGAAAGTCTGGCGGTTTTGTTACCCGAAAAAATACAGACTGAAATTGAACCTACGAAAGATGTGCCTCCTTACACGACTTACGTGTATTCATTGTATGCCGGAAAGGAATTTGAACCCGCATTGATGACACCTACTTATTATCTAACGCCCGATGTTTATTTTATTCTGAATTACGGAAAGGCGGAGCAGGTGCTGCGTTTGCTCGAATCAGAAATTGGAGCGGAGGTGTTTGACAAATGCCTGAAAGAATTTATGGAACGTTGGAAATACAAACATCCCACGCCCTATGATTTCTTTTATACTTTCAATAATGTTTCCGGAAAAGATATGACATGGTTCTGGAAAGCATGGTATTTCGAGCAAGGAACTCCTGATCTTTCAATTGCTTCAGCAACATACAATGCGGGAAAATGCAGCGTGACCATAAAAAACGCGGGTACATTGCCCGTCCCGGTATATCTGCAATTCAAAACTGCCGATGGAAAAACAACGATACATCAATTGTCGGCTGAATGCTGGACGAAAGGAAAAAACGAGATTGAAATAACCAAAGAAATCGCAGGAAAGGTAACGGATGTAATACTAGGTAATAATCAGATTCCTGATTCGAAACCTTCGGATAATAAATTTGAAATTAAGTAAAGGTGCATTTAATCGGAAGGACTTTAAGAGTGGTGTCCTGTTCGGAATTCCCCAAATTGATTAAATTTGAAGCAGATAATTCAACATAAGCTCGACAAAAGGGCGGCGCCTTTGTTGCTAATTAAAACTAGTTGGCAGTAAGCTTTTATGAGACTCCGGATATTAACTATATTTTTTTTAATGAGTTCAACAATGACAGGTTTTTGTCAATTGAGTGATAAAGAAATAAGAGATTTAATGTCCGGCAGAGTGAAAGATGACACAAGTTATGTTTATTCACTGCCCTTTACTGCCGGGAAAAGTTATTTATTAATTCAGGGTTCGAACAGCAGTTTTAGTCACAAATCGGAATTAGCTTTTGATTTTAAAATGAAAAAAGGTTCATCGATTTGTGCTGCAAGAGGCGGATTAGTAATTGATACAAGATCTGATAGTAAAGAAGGTGGTTTAAAACAGAAAAATTATGCTGACGGGAACTATATTTTTATAAAACATGCAGACGGAAGCGTTGCTCAATATTGGCATTTTGAATATGATGGTGTTAAAGTAAATGTTGGGGATACAGTGAAAGAAAAGCAGGTAATAGGCCTATCCGGAAACACTGGTTACAGCGCTTTTCCGCATCTTCATTTTCAGGTATCCGATAGTCAGGATAAAAATATTCTGGTAAGGTTTAGAACAAAGAAAGGAGCAAAGTATATCAGGGCAGGAAGTTATTATAGAGCGACATAGAAATTAAACCTACGTTCGCGCGAGTTTAGCCTGCGTAACGCGTGCCTCTATATGTAATATTTTCTCTATTTTTGATCCTCTCTTTAAAAATATAAACCATATCATGAAAAAATTTACTGAAATTTTTGCGATCATTACTAGCCTGATAGTAGGTTATGGATGTATAGCCACAACAATGCATTACCCTTTTGGAGGTATTAGTTTGCTTTTTGGTTTGGGATTATTAGTTGCTTTTCTTTTTGTTTTAGTGGGTATCAGTTACTTCAAAAAAACCAAAGCGTTGGTCTTTGTCATAATAAATGGTTTAGGTGCAATAATATTCGCAACGGGCACACTTTTTTTGTTACTACACTGGCCTTCTGGTTTCCTTTATATGTTATTCGGTTTCGTATGGTTATTCATTAGTCTATTAATTTTCTCATTCATAGAGGTAAGTAAAAAGCAGGAAAACAGAACACACAATGTTTTGACATTAGTTCTGGCTATGATTGCAGTTTCTTTGATCTTTGCAGCTACATTCCGGTCTGTTACATCCAGTGTAATCGACAGTAATTTACAAAACTATGAAGAAACGAAACGCGCAGCTTTGCTTGTAGAAGATAATAGTGAAAGACTATACATTTGGCTCGATACCTTAAAAACAAAAGAAAAAAATCATTATTTAAGGTTGCAAGAACTGGTTAGTAGTCTGGATGATTTGATGGAAAAAATGAAAAGAGCAATAGCAATAAATGCCAATGGAAGTGATAACTTTTCAGATCTTTCGCAAGTTAAAAGATTAGACGAGATTGATGTTACTTATAGTTTTTTTATTAATGACGGGCATGGGCGGGATCTAAAGGAAAGGATTGATAAATTTCGTGAATTTTTAGAATTGAGCAGAGATCGATTTCATTATAATCCTGATAATTTTATAAGCACCAAATCGATGACCAATAGGTATGGAGAAGAAATGCCCTGGGAGTATTATTATTTTGGAAAAGTGCTTGTAATTAATGCCATTTGCAATCTTTCAACAATGCAACTGAATCTTCGCATGTGTGAAATGACGATACTTTACAATCGGATTCTTGATCTAAGGAAAGACACACTAGATAATACACCGGATTCAGTCGTTAGCAACGGTTCAACGCGTTCAAAGAATTCCCCAAATTGATTAAATTTGAAGTCCTTCATTAAACCCTCGCATGCCAATGGAAGACGAACTCTACAATCGATATAAAGAATATTCCAAGAATCAGATTTTTGATATTCTGAAAAACCAGAACGATTATCAGGACGATGCCATACGAACGGCAAAGCGCATACTACGTGAAAAAAACTGGACTGAAGAATATGAAAGCAAACAGATAAAAGAGCAGCACGAATACGAAGAAGAAATTGCAGAAAAAGCAGAATACTATAAGAAGGCTGCCGATTTTCAAAAGGATAATTACTACTTCAACATTCGCACATCGGATATGCCAAAGCTGGAAGCCGCCCTGTTGAACAATGGGATTGACTTTTACAGAGAGCCTAAGCATGTTGGTGTACAGCTCGACAGTTATCCCACCGAAAAATATTATTTTAAAAGAGAAGATGCAGAAACCGTAGACCAGATTTGCATCGAACTGGAACTGGTGACGGCACCCTACACCGATTACAAACCCTTTTTCAAAATGGAACTGAAGGTTTTGATTGTTGTTGTTGTTGTGATTGTGTTGTTGCTTTTGTTTGTTTTTTAAAGAGAAACCTTTGTTCACACCACACAAAAAACAAATACACAAAAAGCCAAGTGCCTTTAGGCACGACATATTTGTAAAAAGTCCTTGCAAGTCCCTTCTCTATGCATAGAGAAGGCTTGTCCGGCTCTGTGCCTCGGCAAAGAGAGGGAGATTTAGGGATGAGTAAGGAACGAAGAGTAAAAAACAAGAACAATGTTAATCTAAGTTCCGCTAGGAACGGCATATTGAACATTCACTAATTTTCCAATTAACTAATTCTCGAATTGACCGTTTGCAACGCGTGCAAAGGGTTCCAAAAATTTTCATAAATTTGAAGTAGAAACAACACCGATTCACATGAAAAAAATTATTCATTTCCTTCTCTTCACCTTCCTTTCGCTTGGTCTATTTTCACAACCTATCGTTGATCACCGCGCCTGGCAAAGCCCTGTGAAAAATCAGAAGAACCGTGGCACCTGCACTGCATTTGCCATCATCGCCGCCATGGAAACCCTGCCGGGAATGCCTTACGATCTGAGTGAACAATACATATTTGCACAATCGAAACTGTATCATTATAAAGACATGCCGAAGTATGGAACGGGCTCCTATCTTAAATTTTACATCGACCGTCTCACCAGCGACGGTACATTGCGCGAAGATCAGGCACCCTATCAGCCGGATGCTGACATTTGGAAAGAATCGGAAAGTGATTTTGAAAAGATGAAAAAAGATCTGGGTGGATCGCAAATCTATGACCTGCTTTCGTTTCCGGCCTTTGCCTATAAGATACAACCAGGAATGTACACATACAGAGATGGTGATAAAGCCATTGATGTAGACTGGATCAAAAAACAACTCGATGAGGGCAAGCACTGTATTCCCGTTTCATACGGCGTGAACGCAACATACTGGTTCAGTCACACAGGCAGTGAAACCAAACAAATCGATCCCAACGACTTTATCATCATCAAGGACGATAGCGCAACATACACCTATAAACAAGCCAAGAAGAAATACAATACCAATGACCTGATGTCGCTGGTAGGTGCCGGTACCATTAAGGCCGAGTACACCGATACGATTTATAAAGTGAATGAAGGACACGCTGTGGCCATCGTGGGGTATGATGCAAACGGCTTTCTGATTAAGAATTCGTGGGGCACCACCAACTGGGGCGATAAAGGCTATGGCTGGGTGAGCTTCGATTACCACCGTTTGTTTGCTGTGGAAGTTCTTACACTTCCTTTAGGAAAAGTAGCAGTAAACGGATGGACCGAACCCAAGACAGAAGGAAAAGACAAGAGTGTATTCCGGTTGAAGACACTTCCTTATGAAGGAAAAAGTTTACTGAAGAACACCACGGAACGTGGGATGTCGGTGAGTGTGGTTTATTACGGAGAAGAAAAAATGCCACGTTTTTCGGAGATCGAATACAAGGGGTATGACGCTGCTGGCAAGCTGTTGGGCACATGGTACGGCACATGCAACGGCATTTTTGATGGTCGTGAAACAGGATACGAAACCTATATTTTCTTAACCGACAGAACCCTATTTCCTAAAATCGATAAGATGACTGCATCGATGAAAACGCAGTCGGGCTGGAGCTTTGTGAATACTTACAAGAGTCTTACAGCAAAGAATATGGAGTATAAAGCGGAGTAGGAATTGTAGAACTGAGGCTTACACTCTTTGTTAATCATAGATGCATTGTATTTGGTTTTCATTGTCATTTCTGTGAATCCGAAGAATCATTAATTTGTAGTATTAGAATTTAGATAATGAATCTCATATTTTTTTCCAGGCAATCAGAATTCAGAAAGTGGTTAGAAAAAAACCATAAAAGCAAAACAGAATTGCTGGTTGGTTATTACAAGGTTGGCAGCGGAAAACCAAGCATGACCTGGTCGCAATCGGTTGATGAAGCGCTTTGTTTTGGATGGATAGACGGTATTCGAAAATCGGTTGATGAGGAAAGTTATTGCATCCGGTTTACACCCAGAAAGCCAAAAAGTAACTGGAGTGCAGTCAACATTAAAAAAGTGGAAGAACTGAAGAAACAAGGACTCATGACAGAATCAGGGCTGGCTTTGTTTGAAAAAAGAAAAGAAGAAAAATCAATTATATACAGCTACGAAAATAAACCCGAAAAATTAACCGATGACTTTGAACGTAAGTTTAAGAAAAATAAAAAAGCCTGGACGTTTTTCCAAAAGCAGGCCCCCTCATATAAAAAAACGGCATTCTATTGGGTGATGAGCGCAAAGCAGGAAGCAACAAGGGTTAGCAGACTTGAAAAATTAATTAGCAGAAGTGAGGAAGAAATGAAATTGTTTTGAAGCCGCCTTCGTGTCCTTTGTGTAAATTTTCTTTGTGGCCTTTGCGGTTAAAAAATCCGCTAAGTAAAAAAACTTCTGCGTTCTTCTGTATATCTGTGTTTCCGTGGCATTGTATTTTTTAGTGGATTTTTGAGTTTTAGTGTTTTGGTGGCATTGCATTTCACTTCTTACCTCCTTGTTCTTTATTCCTTGCTCCTTGTTCAATAAAAAAAGCCCCCGTTTCCGGAGGCTCCCTCATTAAAACCTAAAACTTAAAAAAACAAATGAAAAATTCGAAACGGTCATCCCGTCGGATTTACATTTTCTATCGGCACAAGATATATCATCAAATCGGCTTCCTCACCATTTTCAACCTTCACATTCGGGTCAACATACGTTTCATACCCCTCACATTCAATACGCAGATTATGCGTTCCACCCTCAATAGCTTCAATCAGGCTGTAGCCGTCTTCATCACTTTCATCCGTAAGGTTGTCTGCACCCAGTATAACCTTGGCACCCTCAACAGGAAGGTTGGTGTTAGCATCGATAATCGAAATGTTCACCAGTGCTTTCATAGCTTCTGCGCTGGCTTCCGATTCTGTTTTACTCTTCTTATGTCCACTGTCAATGATCTGTCTCGAGTTTTTAAACCTCATATAAAACCTGTCATTACTGTCTTTGAACACAAGCATCATCTTATCCAC
>JAZDMK010000076.1:0-13995 GCA_043800975.1 Bacteroidota bacterium
TACAGGTTGTTCTTTCTTAATTATTGTCTAAAAAACTTTGGTGTTACTTGGTGTCTTGGAGCCTTAGTGGCACCCGAAGCCGAAGGCTGAGAGCACGAGCCAGCCAGTGTTGCGGCAGTGGGAGCGAGTAACAAAAAGCGAAAAGTCCTGTCAATGCATGCATGTATGCATTTCTATGTGCCTATGAAATTCTATCTGCCTATGTGTTAAAAAAAAAACGAAAATCAGATTGTAGTCAAGGTTATTCACAAAGCACGTTTAAAAACTTTACAAATCAGATCAACTTTAAAAACATTAACATGTAATTTTGCTGCATGTTTTGCATACGCAGCTTCAGCAACGATCCCTTCTTCAACCTCGCACTCGAAGAGCATTTGCTGAAAAGCAGCGAAGAGGAATACTTCATTGTATATTCCAATCGTCCAACGGTTATCATCGGAAAGCATCAGATTCCTTTTGCAGAAGCAAACATAGAATTTTTAAAAGCACAGGGAATCCGCTTAGCAAGGCGCATCAGCGGTGGGGGAGCTGTTTATCATGATCAGGGTAATCTGAATTATGCTTTTATCCGGAACATTTCTGTAGAAAACAAAATAGATTACAAAATGCAGCTGCAGCCTGTGGTTGATGTTCTTCATTCGATGAATATGAATGCCGAAGTTTCATCGAGTCATGATCTTTTGATTGATGGCAAAAAGATTTCCGGCAATGCAGAGCATATATATGGCAACCGGGTTCTGCATCACGGTACTTTATTGTTTTCTTCTGATATTGAAATGTTGAAAGAAGCCTTGAACCCAACGGGAACCTACGAAAGTAAAGCCGTTTCGTCCAAACGAAGTTCTGTTGCCCGCATCTGCGATTTTGTTAGCGCTCAAATGAATTTCGAAATGTTCTCGTTTCTGTTTTTTCAAAGAATGATAAATTCTATTTCCGGCGAGCATCGCTCTTTACAGAAGAATGACATTGAAACGACAAGCCGGATTGCCTTTTCGAAATATGCAAAGGCATCCTGGGTTTATGGCAAATCGCCCGATTACGCGTTCTCACGTGTAACGAAGGAAGGATATGAAAGTACAATATCCGTCAGAAAGGGAATTATTAATGAAGTCGAATTGAACATTAATAGCCATTCTTTATCAGATGTATGTCTTTTTCTGAAGGAAAAAATTCATCACATTTTGCTTGTTGATCAGCTAATGAAGGAATTTAAAGCACTTAATCTTTCAGAAAAAGTGTGGCGGGAATTGATTTTTTGACAATGCAACTAAAAAACAAATAATAACGTCTGATTAAAAAACAAATACATGAATGCGATTCAACTGTTGAAAAAGTATGTGGGTGAGAAGAATGAAACGCGTTTTTTATTGATGGTACACTCTGCAATTGTGGCTTCCTGTGCACTTTCAATTGCTAGAAAAAATCCAGGACTACATGCGGATAAAGACTTTTTGTACGAAGCAGCCATGCTTCATGATATCGGAATCATCTATGTGAATGCACCGGATATCGGATGTTACGGAAAGCATCCTTACATAATGCATGGAATATTAGGTGCGGAAATTATGATAAAAGAAGGCTTTCCCAAACATGCCCGCGTATGTGAAACACATGTAGGGGCGGGGATCACAGCAGATGAAATCCGAAAGTCCGGTTTGCCTTTACCCGAAAAAGACTATTTGCCTGTCAGTATAGAAGAAAAAATAATATGTGTTGCTGATAAATTTTATTCAAAGAGCCCTGATAAAATCTGCCACGTGCGTTCCATAGCTGAAGCCGAAAAGATGATTTCTCATTACGGCAACGAAGGACTTCATCGTTTCAGAGAAATGTGTGATCTTCTAAATTTGATAACAAGACCCTGTTAATTAGTAATATTTCACTACCTGAATAAAACAATGATTTTTTAATTATCTTTGCATTTGGAGAACTCCGCATATTATATTATGAAAAAACTTTTAACCGGTATTTTTTTACTTCTGATTATCTCGCAGGCTAGCGCGCAGTTTAAAATTGCCGGCTTGCAGATCGGGCAGTATCAGGTTAAGTTTAACATGACGAATATCTCATACGGTATTAATACAGGCAGCGTTTATTCACTCACCGATGTTGGCGGCAAAAAGTGGGAGGGAAGGCATTCATTTGTTGATATGCAGTTGCCCCAGACGAAATTTATGATTGGAGCCTTCGCACGTTTGAAAATTCTTCCTAAAAACCATTCGTTTACTACATCTCTGAATTATTTCAGACTCGGGGGTTCTGATTTGTTATCACCCGGCACTTCGCGCGAACCACGTGGCTATGTGTTTAAGACCTCCATGTTTGAATCTCATAGCACCTATGAGTACAATTTTTTCTCTTATAAATTTGTAAAGCAAAATCTGGATTGTTATGCATCAGCTGGGCTTGATTTTTTCTTTAACAGACCTAAGCTCTATCAATCTTTTTCAGGTGAAACACCACGCCCTTTAGCGATCGATCCCAAACATCACAATTTGGGTTTTGGCACTCCCATTGGCTTTGGTGCGTATCTGACACATAAAAAATCACGTATTGTTTATGGTTTGGATTTCAGCTGGCGTAAAACGTATACAGATTATTTAGATGGCTTTACCCGTCCTTGGGGAAAACGCAAAGACAGCTATTGCGTTGTTTCTTTGCAGGCCAGTTATATGTTTGCTAATGTTTATCTCAAAAAGTCTCAGGGTGATAAAGCTGGTCCATCCAAAGGGAAACATGCAGACGAATACAACAATTTCTTTATGCGTAAGAGTAAGTTCTCGCGCAACAATTCTGCTCAGCAGAAAAAAATGAATAAGAAAGGCTTTAAGAAATTCGGTAAGAAAAAAGGCCGTGTTTAACAGTATAAAAAAAAGCCTCCTTTTGGAGGCTTTTTTATTTCAATAATAATATTCAGCTACTTCTTTTCCGTTTCTTTTTCGCTGCGAATGGTTGTGATTTCCATTTCCTGAGAAGTCTCATTATAGTCTATCTTCAGCGTATCACCCGCCTTTACTTTCGAACGAATGATTTCTTCTGCAAGCGGATCTTCCATGTACTTCTGAATAGCACGTTTCAAAGGCCTTGCTCCATACTGTGCATCATACCCCTTATCTGCAATAAAGTCCTTTGCCTTTTCGGTAAGTTCGATTTTGTACCCCAGCGTGCGAAGACGAACGTACAATTTGTCAAGCTCGATGTCGATGATTTTATGAATATCTTCTTTTTCCAGTGAATCGAAAATAATTACATCATCGATACGATTGAGGAACTCAGGCGCAAAGGCTTTCTTTAATGCATTTTCAATAACACTTTTGTTGTATTCATCCATGGCCTTTGTCTTGGCATTTGTTTGGAAGCCAACACCAGCGCCAAAATCCTTTAACTGCCGCGTGCCAATATTGGAAGTCATAATGACAATCGTATTTTTAAAATCCACTTTTCTGCCAAAACTATCTGTCAGTAAACCATCGTCCAGCACTTGTAGCATAATGTGAAATATATCGGGATGGGCTTTTTCAATTTCATCGAGAAGAATTACTGTATATGGTTTACGTCTTACTTTTTCTGTCAGCTGACCACCTTCTTCATATCCAACATATCCCGGAGGAGCTCCAATGAGGCGCGATACAGCAAATTTTTCCATGTATTCGCTCATATCAATTCTAATCAGTGCATCATCGGTATCAAATAAATATTTGGAAAGCACTTTCGCAAGATGTGTTTTGCCAACACCCGTTGGTCCTAAGAAAATAAAGGTGCCTATGGGTTTGTTCGGATCTTTTAATCCAGCACGGTTGCGATGAATTGCCTTAACTACTTTTGCAATTGCACTATCCTGGCCAATTACAGTCCCTTTCAACTCTTCCCCCATATGTGACAAGCGGTCGCTTTCATTCTGTGCAATGCGTTGAACCGGAACACCTGTCATCATAGCCACCACTTCCGAAACATTGTCTTCCGATACAAGTTCGCGGTTCATGCGGGTTTCATCGTCC
The DNA here is from genome assembly GCA_043800975.1 of Bacteroidota bacterium. Taxonomy (GTDB): domain Bacteria; phylum Bacteroidota; class Bacteroidia; order Bacteroidales; family JAHJDW01; genus JAZDMK01. The sequence goes on from JAZDMK010000076.1 coordinate 3,999, forward strand.
CATGTTTTTTTTGCGCTTTCCAGATCTTCGTTCAGCTTGCGTTCCATATCTCGGTACTTCGCCGCTTCTTCATACTTCTGAATGTTGATGGCTTTGTTTTTATTGACTTTGGCTTCCTCAATTTTCTTTTCTACTTCGATAATTTCCTTGGGAACCTTTATGTTTGTAATATGTACACGTGATCCCGCTTCATCTAAAGCATCAATAGCTTTATCAGGAAGGCATCTGTCGGAAATGTATCGAACCGTAAGATTCACACATGCCTTGATCGCATCATCCGAATACGTTACATTGTGATGTTCTTCGTATTTGGGTTTAATGTTATTCAGAATATTGATGGTTTCCTCATCCGTTGGTGGATCAACCAAAACCTTTTGGAACCTGCGATCCAGCGCTCCGTCTTTTTCAATATACTGACGATATTCATCAAGCGTAGTTGCACCAATACATTGCACATCACCACGGGCGAGGGCTGGTTTAAACATATTGGATGCATCCAGTGAACCTGAAGCACCGCCAGCACCAACGATTGTATGTATTTCATCAATGAAGAGAATGATGTTTGGATTTTTTTCCAGTTCATTCATCAACGCTTTCATGCGTTCTTCAAACTGACCGCGGTATTTGGTACCGGCAACCAACGAAGCAATATCAAGCGTTACCAATCGTTTATCAAATAAAGTACGTGGAACTTTTCTCTGAATAATACGGATAGCAAGACCTTCGGCAATGGCTGATTTACCAACGCCCGGCTCACCAATAAGAATGGGGTTGTTCTTTTTGCGGCGGCTTAAAATCTGTGCGATGCGTTCCAGTTCGCGGTCACGTCCAACAATAGGATCAAGGCGGTCTTCTTCCGCAGCGCGAGTCAGATCACGGCTGAAGTTATCCAGCACAGGAGTTTTGGTTTTAGCATCGCCACCTTTTTTAGGTGTGTTGTAACCTTCTTTTTCTTCAAACGACTCATCGTCGCCACCACCCGAAAGCTCATCGGTAGGCTGATCGCTGGTAGAAATCAGCTTCACTTCGTTAAACACCGACTCATAATCTATACCGTATTTATTCAATGTGCGTGTAACAATGTTGTCATCATGCCTTAAAATAGATAAGAGAAGGTGCTCCGGTCCGATAATCGGGCTTTTAAAGTTACGCGCTTCCAGATGCGTAAGCTTGAGAATTTTTTCAGTCTGCTTAACAAGCGGAATATTATCAAGCTTTCCGATATTCATCGAATTCTTGCGAATGGTTGTTTCAATCACTTTTCGGACTTCTGTCTTGTCCAAACCCAGTGTATCCAGAATCTGCTGGGCAGTTCCGTCTGCATCGCGCAGAAGGCCTAAGAACAAATGTTCCGTTCCGATATAATCATTCCCGAGCCGTAAAGCTTCTTCGCGGCTGTATGTCAATATTTCCTTGACCCGGGGGGAGAATTTTGCGTCCATAATCCTTGGTATTTATGCTATTCCTCAAAAATAACTTACAAGTATAATCGTTTTTACCATGCGATTGCAAATTTTTTAACAGAAAAGTGTTTAAAAAATTGAAAAAAATCATTGCCGTGTCCCGAAAAAAACGTATTTTCGTAATAAATATTAATTTTTTAAATAGTTGTTACACAATGTATTAAGATTGACTGACTGGTGTGCTTAGATAGGAATACAAAAAGCCATGTTTAACGGGCTTTATAACCACATGAAAATTATTAATACCTGAAAAAAACAAGAGACGAATTATGGTTGAAGGCGAAAACATTATTTCAGTAAACATTGAAGACCAAATGAAGACAGCCTACATTGATTATTCAATGTCGGTTATTGTATCACGCGCACTGCCCAATGTCAGGGATGGTTTAAAACCAGTGCACAGACGTGTTTTATATGGTATGCTTGATCTCGGTCTTATGTCAAACAGACCGTATAAAAAATCAGCGAGAATTGTCGGGGAAGTACTTGGTAAATATCACCCACATGGTGATACATCTGTATATGATGCCATGGTGCGTATGGCACAGGAATGGTCATTGCGTTATCCTTTGGTTGACGGTCAGGGTAACTTTGGTTCAATAGATGGAGACAGCCCTGCAGCAATGCGTTATACAGAAGCAAGGCTGAAGAAAATCGCCGAGGAAGTGATTGCAGACATTGATAAAGAAACCGTTGATTTCAAACTCAATTTTGATGATACTTTAGAAGAGCCTGTTATCATGCCTTCTAAAATTCCAAATCTGCTCCTGAATGGTGCATCCGGGATTGCGGTTGGTATGGCTACCAATATGGCTCCTCACAACCTGACAGAAGTTGTAAACGGAATCATTGCCTACATTGAAAACAATGAAATCACGATTCCCGAATTGATGAAGTTTATCAAGGCTCCTGATTTTCCAACAGGTGGAATTATCTACGGATACGAAGGGGTTCGCAATGCATTTGAAACCGGACGGGGACGAATAGTAATACGTTCGCATGCCAATATTGAAACCAATGGACACAAAGAACAAATCATTGTTTCATCGATTCCTTTTCAGGTAAACAAATCGGATCTTGTAAAACGAATTGCTGATTTGGTCAATGACAAACAAATTGAAGGCATTTCAGATATCCGTGATGAATCAGATCGCAATGGTATTCGTATCGTTTTTGACTTAAAACGCGATGCGGTGGCCAATGTTGTCCTGAATACATTATATAAATATTCACAATTACAATCATCCTTCAGTGTAAACAACATTTGCCTTGTCAACGGACGTCCGCAAATGCTGAACCTGAAAGACCTTGTAGCCAACTTTGTTGAGCACCGCCACGACATTGTTTTGCGCCGCACCCAGTTCGAACTACGTGAAGCTGAAAAGAGAGCTCATATCTTAGAAGGATTGCTCATCGCACTGGATCATCTGGATGAAGTAATAGCCCTGATTCGTGCATCACGCACACCCGATGATGCGAAAGCCGGATTGATGCAGAATTTTAATCTTTCCGACATTCAGTCCAAAGCCATTCTGGAAATGCGCCTGCAGCGCCTGACGGGTTTGGAAAGAGATAAAATCAAACAGGAATATGATGAATTGCTGAAGCTGATTGAGCATCTTAAAAAAATCATTGAAGACGTTAGTCTTCGCCTGCAGATCATCAAAGACGAATTGCTTGAAATCAAAGAAAAATACGGTGATGAGCCCCGATCCGACATTGTTTATACAGCGGAAGATTTCAGAATTGAAGATACGATTGCTGATGAACCGGTAGTTATTACAATTTCACACCTTGGATATATCAAACGCACAGCGCTTACTGAATACAAACAGCAGAAGAGGGGCGGGCGTGGCTCAAAAGGAAGTGATTCCAGAGAAGCGGATTACATCGAACACTTGTTCATTGCAACCATGCACAACTACATGCTTTTCTTCACCGAAAAAGGAAAGTGTTTCTGGATGAAAGTTTATGAAATTCCTGAAGGCACCAAGAATTCAAAAGGAAGAGCCATTCAGAATCTGATCAATATTGAGCCTGACGATAAGGTGAAAGCATATATTAATGTTAAGAATCTTAACGATCCTGAATACATTGCCGGCAATTACATTGTAATGTGTACCCGTAAAGGTGTTATCAAAAAAACTTCGTTAGAAGCATACTCACGTCCTCGCCAGAATGGCATCATTGCCATTGGAGTTCGTGATGGAGATACATTACTGGAAGCTGCATTAACAAACGGAACCAACGAAATCATGATAGCACTGCAATCAGGAAGGGCCATTCGTTTCAATGAAGAAAAGGTTCGTCCGATGGGCCGTAATGCTAGCGGTGTTCGTGGCATTTCTCTGGATCATGAAAAAGATGAAGTTATCGGAATGATCTGCGTCGAAACAGAAACATCAGATGTATTGGTTGTTTCCGAAAATGGCTATGGCAAACGCACGCAGGTTGCTGATTATCGCATTACCAACCGTGGCGGAAAAGGAGTGAAGACGATTAACGTCACCGACAAAACAGGTTTGCTCATTGCAATTAAGAGCGTTATCGATACCGATGACCTGATGATTATTAATAAATCAGGAATCATTATTCGTATTGCTGTTAGCGGCATGCGCGTGATGGGCCGTGCCACTCAAGGTGTTCGGTTAATTAATCTTAAAGGAAATGATGCTATAGCTTCTGTTTCTACAGTAATTAAGGATGAAGATGAAGACGTAGAAAATGAAACTGAAACAACCGAAGATACCGGAGAAGTAGAGCCTACCGTTAATACTGAAGAATAATTTTCAATGAAGAATTTGCTGCAAGGATATGTTTTTTTAAAAACAAAATATATCTTTGTGGCAAAATTATTGCAAAAGCGTTAAAAATCTAAATCTTTACTACGATGAAAAAGCTTGTTTTTTTATTCACTTTCATGTTAACCTTTACGCTGGTTTATTCGCAGCCAATGAATGTTACAAGTGCTTATTCTTATTCTCAAAAAGGATACATCGACAAAGCCAAAAAGTGCATTGACGAAGCTACGATTCATGAACAAACGAAAGACTGGGCTAAGACCTGGTTTTACCGTGGAAATGTTTATTTGCAAATTGCGATGTCGGACAATCCAAAATATATGAACCTTGACAGCAATGCGCTTGAAATTTCTTACAATTCATATCAGAAAGCACTCACACTGGATACAAAAAAGGAATTCAGCGATGATATGAAGATGACAATGTTTGTATGTGGAGAACAATACTACAACAAAGGAGTCAAGTATTTCAATGAAAAGAAATATCCGGAAGCCATGCGTTCGTTTGATAAAACTGCCAACATTAATTATTCTTATGGAAAAGTAGACACTGTTTCATTATTTAATGCCGGTTTAGCAGCAGAATTATGCAAGGATATTCCAAAGGTGAAAGAATATTACAAAAAGTTGGTTGATAACCGCTATCACAATCCGACACCTTATGTAACTCTATCTTCCATATTGCTTTCAGAGAAAGATACGACAGGAGCGATGAAGGTTATTCAAAAAGCAAAATCAGCTATGCCCGGGAATCTTGAAATTATCATTGCTGAAACCAATATTTTTCTGTCACAGGGAAAAACAAAAGAAGCGCAGGAAAATCTGAAGATAGCAGTATCTAAAGATCCTAAGAATCCCAATCTGTATTTTGCTATCGGAACTAACTTTGATCAGATTGCAAATGATACATCCAAAAAAGAGGAAGATATTCTTGCTGCAGTTACTGAAGCCGAAAATAACTACAACAAAGCAATCGAATTGAAACCCGATTATTTTGACGCTATTTATAATCTTGGTGCACTTTATTTTAATCAGGGTGTAAGAATCACTGATAAGATTAAAAATATTCAGGACAATAACATTTATGCTAAAGGAAAAGAACAAGCGGATGCATACTTTAATAAAGCATTGCCGTTTCTTGAAAAGGCCAGAACACTTTTGCCTGAGGATCTGAGTACATTAATTTCTTTAAAACAATTATATGCCCGAACAGGACAACAGGATAAATACAAAGAAGTAGATGAGAAGATCAAATCTTTAAAAAAGAAATAAGAAAAAAGGGGGCAGAAATGCTCCCTTTAAAATGTTAATGCGATTTAACATAATATTAATTATAAGACTTTGCCTTAATTGATTTACAAGGAGTTAAAGTCATTATAATTTACGTTATATTAAATAGGCAAGCTCTAGTTGAATCTAAATGACAAAAGTGTACTTTTGAAGAAAAAAAACTATGAATACAGATCAACGGATAAAAGAATTAGAAAAAGAGTATTCTGATTTCTTCAAAGAAACTAAAATTGATTCTTATTTTAAAATTATACTACCAAATATTGATGGAAAATTTGTAAATCAATTACAAATAGCCTATTTAAAGGATATGCCAGATGAAATAAAAGAAAAAATAAAAATTATTTTTGAGTCAGGGTCTCCCATTTAAGATTTCTGTCATATAGAAAATCAAATACATTTTGAGTTCCACATTGTATTTCATATCCCTTTTTTGGATTTTCTGTTTCAACAAAGTAGAAAGTAAAACCAGAACCATCTTGATTTAATTTTACTGATTTACAAGTAACCAGAAATTCAGTTTTAAATCTATGAAAATTAGAAGTATCCGCAATACTGCGTATTGCATCGCTCTTTTTAAACAATCTGAGAAAATACTTGATAAATTTGAAGCCCGTGCAAATCGTAGGCATAACGATTAATCCAATCCACATTCTAAAAAGCGAATGCTTAAGATTATATTCCTTCATTACGATTTGCACGGGCTTCAAATTTGCCAACGCTGATAAATCCCATCGTATTTTATCAGATTAAATTTTAAAAAGTGCCTTTTGACTTTACAAGTCAATTAAGTTGCGCAAGCCAATGTTAACATAACGTATTCAGCATTATAAGACTTTTCCTTAATTGATTTACAAGGAGTTAAAGTCATTATAATTTACGTTATATTAAATAGCCACAAAAGGCATATCTTTGTAATAATTAAAAACCCCCGACTCAACTCAGGGGCTTTTGGCGGTTTATTTGGGTTCTTCCCGCCTTTCAATAAAAGGATTATTATTGACCTAAGGGTATTACTGTTTCTTTTTACTTAACACTTATTTGATATGCAAATAAAATTAAGTATCGGAAAATGGGCAACTGTTAAAATCAATATCCCAAATTCCACAGTAATAAAAATAGTATTAATAATTTTATACTACCTAAGGACGTAGTAAAAGGGAGTCTAACCACTCCCTTTCCTTTTATTAAATAAGATTCCTGCGAAACTGCGTTTCGGCTCGCTTTCTTAAAAATTCTGTAATAAAGTTTTTTCATAAATTTGAAGCCCCGTGCAAATCGTTTGCATAACGATTAATCCAATCCACATTCTAAAAAGCGAATGCTTAAGATTGTATTCCTTCATTACGATTTGCACGGGGCTTCAAATTTGCCAACGCTGATAAATCCCTAAAAAACTTTATTACTTTACAATTTTTAAGATCCTTTTTACTTTCAGTAAATGAGGTTTAAAACGTGGCTTTTTAACATAACGTAGTCAGCATTATAGGTCTTTAAATACCATGCTAATAATCACTTATTATGCTTGTTTTTAATGCTTTACCTAATTTGGCGCTTCCCTGCGGCTTTACTTTTGAATAAGCAACTTTAGAAACTCAGGCTTTTCTTTTGAATTAAATTTTAAGAAATAAATTCCTGCATTTAATTTCTCAACATTCAATGTTAGTTCGTTTTTTTCAGAAACTAAATAACCTGAAAGAATTTGAACAACCTGCCCTGTTTCATTTAAAATTTCAATATCAGAAAAGTGCTGCATTTCCTTTGGAATTTCAATAGTTACTTCTGTACTGGCCGGATTTGGATAAACCTTAATGGTTGGTAACGAACTCATGATCTGCTCTACGCCGGCAATTGCTAATGCTGAATCAATGGCCTGATGTAAATCAGATGTATCAACAGCGTTGTTAATGTTATAAAACACATTGTGGCCATTCGTTCCTAGAACAACAATTTTGGGCATTCCTGTAGAACCATAATCTGTCATTTTAATTGCAGTATTAGAAAATTCCCACATAAATGATGTGTCAGGCATTCCACTCGTATTTGCCCAGGTATCAATGTACGAACAAGTGCTGTTTGCATAATCGTCCGTTAAATAATAATAAACCCGGTTTGGATGCGAAGTCTGGAATGTTCCAACCATATCATATGCTGCTTTAGCAGGTCCAAGGCATGATGAACAAGGCATTACCCAGCAAATTACTATTATTTTACCACCATCCAGTTCATCAAATAATGTATGTGATGTTCCGTTACAATCATTGCATGTAAAGTTAACGGCAGTTTGCGAAAACGAAAACATGCTGACAAGGGATAATGCTGCTATTAAAAAAGATTTCCTGATCATAAATTAGATATTAATTGACAATGATTTTTTTATTGATGTTTACTGTTTTTCCTTTAAGGCTAACAATATACAAACCTTTTGAATACTGGCTGAAATCAAACGAAAATTTTATCATTTCCGCACATTCGCCTTTGTATATTGACCTTCCCAAAGCATCTGTAATTGAAATCTGATCAATTTGCCCTGCATATGGAGTCCAGTCAATGTTTAAACTTTGATTTACCGGATTTGGATACACGATAATTCCTGATGCATCATTTTCTTCAATTCCGGTGTACCAGTTAAATGAAAAAGTTACCGTAGAATCCGTTTCACTGAGCACGTGAATATCAATATCTCCCAAAGTAATATTATCAGAGAAAAAATCATACGGATCACTTGTATTATTAAATGTGGTTCTGCCGGAAGCTATACTGAAGGCTGCATTCATATACAAGCCATTGATTGTGTCAATTCCACCGGGCCGGTATGCATAAATCTCATCCGGATAGGCAGGGAAATCGGCATTTCCCCAAGCTGTATTATTAATTCTTGTGATCAGAAGCCCTGAGCCTGGAATTGAAGATTCGAAAACACCAGTGTTGCGCCTGTATTCAAAAACAAAAAACTCTTCGGTGCTGTTTGGCACTTGAAGCTGGTATGCATTATTGTCAGGATGCATGATTGACTTAATCGTATAAATTCCGGGAGCTGTAATTTGCGGAATGGAACTGATCCATAAACCATATTTGTTTTTCATCCACGCACCCATTGACTGGGAAGGATTTTTGGATTTATCCATCAAATCCCAAGGCCCAAGTGACCTGAATGCACGATAATCAGTATCATAATGATAAAGATCCGGCGCACTCAGAGTATGAAACATTTCATGATTCAATACCCCCACACCACGATCCGGAAGAAAGAAAAAATCTTCAATCTGCAGATTGTAATCGGATACTTCCAAACTTCCGATTGTAACCGTTTGTGTATATAATGACCAGCGATGAGGCCATAACAATGTTGCCCATGCTGTTGGTGCACCTCTTACAATAAAACAAATGTTATCGACATAGCCGTCGTTGTTAAAATCAAGATCAATACCACCCGGAATCTGACTTTTTACTGCATTAATTGCATCAGCCAGCATCTGCTGTTCGGTAGTTCCCTGATCGGTATAGCCACCGGGATTTGTTGTTGCATCATAAGGCATGTAATAACTGCGTGGGTTCGGATCGTGATAAGAAACCACTAGCCCACCCGAAGGCAATGGGTAAAAAGTGGATGGAATATCAAGCTGGTTGTAGGATACCGTTTTAAAATAGTTGAACATCGAATTGGAATCAGGACTCGAACTGTTGAATTTATTATTATAAAAGGCAAATGGAGTCGGGAACTCAGTCTGATCGCTGAAAGTGATGAAAATTACCAGATTATTAATGACGCCGAAGTTTTTTGCCCACGGTTTAATCTTTGTCTTTTCTAATGCTGTTCTCTTTTGCAAAATGTTATCCTTTGGAAAAACCACCCCTTTTTCAATCCCAGCAGTAGCTGGATTAACAGTTCCTACAATATATGAAGATGCAATCATCGATTCACCACTCCTAACGGCATAACAATAAAAGCCATTGGAAGAATTCTGAATTATGGGATAACCCTCTGCATCATGAGCCCAGTTGAAAAACTCGTCACCACTAACAAAGCAATGAATCACCGAACCATCAGGCTGAGTCAGTGTAATTGGGAAATTGTCAACCCAAACCGCCCTGACACTTAGTGATAATAATGATACAACAAGGATAAGAAACGCTTTCTTCATGATCTTTTAATTTAATGTTGTGTAAAAATACAAATTCTTCACAACCGTAAAGACCATACTGAACAAGAAAAGTTGCTTTCAAGGAAGTTCCTCTTCCATAATGAAGAAATTGCGCATCCTTTCAAAAGAGAGTGCTTTTAAACGTTCAAAAAAGCTAATACCTTCACTTTTTTCTTTTTGACTTAATTTCTTAAGTTTTTTTCTTTTCTCAACAATGGGCATTGCTTTTTCGGATTTCAGCTGATTTTTCATTACACCATTGCGATATCTGGGCGGACTGTAAATCTCCATTTTGCTTA
>JAZDMK010000116.1:0-13761 GCA_043800975.1 Bacteroidota bacterium
GTCGCTGCTTTTGGCGGCCTGTACCTTGAGCATTCCGTACACTTCATCACTCTGGTGAATCACCTCCGAGCCCAGGGCCATCAGTGTATCATCCATCCCTTCGTTGAGTGTACGCAACCAGCCCATGATGTCGGTTAAATCCGAAAGCAGTTGCATGTCCTTACCAAACTCGGTAATATTGAAACCGGCAGGCAAAGTTGTGGGGTTGGCAACAGCCGCTTTGTATACGTCGTTTACGTATCCGAAACGTACGTTACCTGTTTTCCGCAACTTCATTCTTTCCTGCGGCGTCAGGTTTACCAGAAAGATAAGGATTGTTTTTATGGCATCAATGTTAGCCTTGATGCTGGCTTTTTGTGCGACAGTCAGTGCTGCGCTGATATTCGAATAGGCCATAGCGATGGTCCTCCAAATTTAATTTCCCCTTACTCTTTTTTTTGGCAACGCTTTTCAGGGTTACCCGTTGTTTATAACATAATAACGTAGGATTATTATTTTTTAGTATAATGAACAGAAGTTTTTTTTGAAAAATGTAAATTTTTATCTGGATAAATGATTCGGGGTTGTGAAAGGGAATTTGTAGATTTGTGATGATATTATTTCTATTCTTCAAATTTTATGTCTAAAAAGATATTTGTGAACCCAGTTATAACTGTTTTAACGGCAGCTTTCTTTTTTCTTTGCGAAATTTCATATTTGAATGCTCAGAGCAAACTACAGGGAAAAGTGTATATGAAAGAAGGAAAGAAAAATGTTCCTCTTGTTAACGACAGTGCGCAGGTGATGCTTGTGAACCTTAAGACACAGGATTCTACTTTTGTTTTTACAAAAGAAGGTCATTATTATTTTAAAGAAGTAAAATCCGGTCAGTATGATATACGTGTATACTGTCTGTATTGTAAAGCAGCAGAGAGAAAGAACGTAAGCATCTTTGCTTCCAGCACCTATATGGATTTTGTGATTGAACCGTTTGACGCAGTAAATAAAAAGAAAAAGAAAAAATGAAAAGTATCCTATACATTGAATTAAAAACCGGCTATGATGACAACGGCCCCGCCTGGATTACGAAAGGCAATTATTCCAAATCGGGTAAAATCATTTACTTTAATGGAAAAGCCTTTAAAAGTAGCGGAGGAGCTGGCAATCTGGGCAACTACCTTGATATCAAAACCAATGATGAATACTGGATTTCCGGAGCAAAGAAAAATGGTGAAGACCGGCTTAAACCAGCTGCAGGAAAAATTAAAATGGATCAGAATGTGCTCAAAAAATATCTTGAATTTACAGGCCATACAGAACTGAATAAAGAAAAATTTGAGGTTGTTGAAATCAAGAAAACAGATAAAACTAAATTTAGTTCTATTGAAAATAAGAAAAAGATTGTATGAACAAATGACTATGGATAACACTGCAAACTCAATCAACTGGTTCGAAATACCCGTCGCGGATATGGAAAGGGCAAAGAAATTTTATGAAGCCCTGTTTGACATGAAAATGCAAACCATCGAAATGCTGGGTAATATTGAAAGCTTTTTTCCTAACTCACAAAACATGGAAGGCAAGGTTTCCGGGGCACTCGTGAAAGGTCCGAACCACAAGCCCTCTTCAGAGGGTGTGCTGATTTATCTGAACGCAAATCCGGATATTCAAATTATTATAGACCGTATCGAACCCAATGGAGGAAGACTGCTCATGCCCCGAACACTGATTACAGAAGACATCGGCTGTATGGCAATTTTTATGGATTCTGAAGGAAACCGGGTGGCGCTGCATGCTGCAAAATAAATGAGAACTTTTTTCGTTATTACCTATAATGACAAAACAGAAATTCACCTTAAAAAAAAGGCTTAAAAGCTTCACGTATGCTTTCAATGGAATGCGTATCCTTTTCCGTGATGAGCACAATGCGCGCATTCACCTGCTGGCTGCTGTTTGTGCAATCGCAAGTGGCGTTATTCTGAAAATAAATCTTACCGAATGGATTATCATTTGCTTCGCAATAGGTTTTGTATTTGCTGCAGAAATTTTCAATTCGGCAATTGAAAAACTTTGTGATTTTGTATCTCCTGGAAAAGATGAACGCATAAAAAAAATAAAAGACCTGTCAGCTTTTGCAGTGTTGTTCAGTGCTGCTACTGCCTTGATTGCCGGGTTAATTATCTTCCTTCCCAAAATAATTGCATTATGCTGAAACTTCTGAAACAAAATAACAGGCTGCATGAAACCTTATTCATGGGGACTTTGAGTATACTCTGCTTCTCATTATCCATTTTCAGGTTTATCTATGCCGATAATAAAATTTTTCTTTTCCTGAACTGGAATTTATTTCTTGCTTTTCTTCCCTGGGCATTCAGTACACTTATCATTATCAGGCCTAAAATGAGTGAAAACAAACTAATCGTCATACTGTTGATGTGCCTTTGGCTTTTGTTCTTTCCCAATGCACCTTACATTCTCACCGATCTTTTTCACCTGCGTTTGAAAACATCCATGCCTGTATGGTTCGATCTGGTTTTAATTTTAAGTTTTGCGTGGACTGGACTGCTGTTCGGTTTTCTAAGCTTATGGGACATTGAAAATGTTTTGGAAAAATGGATTCGCAAGAAAATAATTCCCGTGATTTCTATTCTTCTTCTTTTCATCGGAAGCTTTGGAATCTACCTGGGTCGTTATCTTCGCTGGAATAGCTGGGATATTATTAAAGAACCTTTCGGGCTTTTTTATGATATCACCGATCGCATGGTAAATCCGGCAAATCACCCAAGAACATGGGGAATGACTGTATTTATGGCTATGTTTCTCATTGTGATGTATTTTTCTTTTAGAATACTTCGCAGAAGAACAGAAACACATTCATCGAAATAATATGAAAAGAATGAGTTACAGGATTTCTTTTATTACACTTTTCGTTATCGTCGGAACTGCCCTTGCATGGATGTTAATAAAGCCCGGAGCATTTTCTTTTTTTTCTAAAAACCATTCCAACGCTGATACAACTATTACAATAAAAACCTATCTCGATTCCAATCTTTGTGATGGTTTTGATTTTCCCGTCGGGGATAAAAACGGGAACGGAAAATATGTTTCCAAAAAAGACGGAAAGACCTATGATTCCTGGTACGTGGCATCCGGTCTGGCAGAAACCTATTCGCTGGGCATTCACACCGGTGAAGACTGGAACGGTCGTGGCGGTGGCAATACCGATGAAGGGCAGCCCGTGTATTCCATTGCAAACGGCATTGTATTGACTGCAGAAAATTACGGATCACCTTGGGGAAAGGTAGTTTACGTTATGCATCGCTTTTTGGAAAATGGAAAAATTGATACAGTGTTTTCACTTTATGCACATCTTGATGAGATGTTCGTTAAAACAGGCGATACAGTAAAGCGGCGCAAAAACATTGGCACCATTGGCACTGGTGATGGCGCTTATATTGCGCATCTTCATCTGGAGATCAGAAAAAATTCAATGAAAAATTTTGATGTTACATACTGGCCCAGTTCCTACGACAAAGATGCAGCCTGGGTGAAAGATCAATACCTCGCTCCCACTGCTTTCATCAAAGAGAGAAGAGGCCTTACATTTCCGCACACTGCCAATAAATTGATCATTGCTTTCAAGCATAATTACAAAATGTACTGGATCTTGAATGGCAAAGTGGACAAGGAATATGAGATTGCACTGAGTCAGAATCCCATCGGACACAAACAAAAGCAGGGAGATAATAAATTGCCTGAAGGGGAATATCATATTGTTCAGAAAACGCGCGGACCCTTTGGGGGTGAGTATGCTGCTTATTACGGCCCGGGCTGGATGCGCATCAGCTATCCAAATCGATATGATGCAAATGCTGCATTTGAAAAAAAGAAAATTTCAAAAGCAGAGCGGGACGCAATTGTTGTGGCTGACAAAGCTTGCACAGAGCCACTACGCAACACTGCTTTGGGTGGCGGCATTGGCGTTCACGGCTGGGCTGGCGACTGGACAGCAGATGGCACGCAAAATTTAACCTGGGGCTGCATCAGTATGCACAATGAAGATCTGGATAAATTTTATGATCTGGTTCCTGTTGGAACAACGATAATTATTGTTCCCTGAAAAAAGCTGGAAGCATTGCTACATATCGGTTTAAACCTCCAAGGTTAGCTTCCTGTCAGAATTTTAAATTTTTGTGTAAACCTTGTAGGTTATACACAAAAAAATCGCAACGGCTTTCGCCACTGCGATTCATAAACATTGATATAATTATTTCTAAACTACTTGATTAAAAATTTTTGTAGAGATCTGTATTATCCCCAAAAGATTGCACATCATCTCCCGTCTTTTTGTATGTGCATTTTTCACCTACAATTTTCGAGAAAATAATTTCAGATTCCTTACCATCTTCACTCATGATCACCTTCGCAAGATTTTTATCATATTCAGGTGCATCCAGGTTTTCATAACAAACTGGGCAAATAAAATTGGTGTGTTCACCCGGATCAAAATTTAGCGTGGGATCGTTGATCACTGAATAGTCTCCCAAACGCGGGCTGAGCAGAACAAGGCCCGATTGACCTCTTTTGTTCTTTGTCAGAAAAATAATATCGTCAGCCAGTTTAAGGTGACTTTTGCAATGCGGGCATAAGTAATGTGTAGCCATATCGTTCTCTCCTAAATTATAATACCTGACAAAGATAGAAATTTCTTCATAAACCTAAAAAAACAGGTGTTTTTTTAAATTGAGTTATTAACAGTACAAATCGTTTTTGTTTTTGAAAAATCAGGTCAAAAAATTTATCTGTTATTCCTTGCACAACTAAAATGTATCTTATACATTTGGCACGTCAAGCATGAATTAGTTATGCTTTTTAGATTAACTCTGAATGTTTAGACAACAAGAAATTCTTGCTAATCAACTATTATCACTGCATAATTATTGAAAAAAAATGACAGAAAGCAAAATTAAAAACAAAGGGGCAATCGTAGCTTTCGCAGGTTTGGCCATCAATCTGGCGTTGGGAATTCTTTATGCATGGAGTGTTTTTAAGGAAGCCATTATTAATTCGGTGAAAACCGGTGGCGAAGGTGCGTTTACTTGGGATAAAGCCTCGATGAACGATCCCTATGCTCTATGTATATTGGTATTTGCATTTTCAATGACTCTGGCCGGCAGAATTCAGGATAAAAGAGGTCCTTCTTTTACTGCCAAAATTGGTGGCGTGCTTGTTGGAATCGGGTTCATTCTGGCATCTTTGTCAAACGATTATTACATGTGGCTGCTCGGCTTTGGTGTATTTGCAGGAATGGGAATCGGTTTTGGTTATTCCGCTGCAACACCCGCAGCACTCAAATGGTTTCCTGCTTCCAAAACCGGCTTAATTACAGGTATTGTAGTTTCTGGATTTGGTATTGCACCTGTTTATATTGCACCTCTAACTTCGTTTTTGGTTAGCAGTTACGGTATTCAAAACACAATGCTCATTTTTGGTATTGCATTTCTGATTATTGTATGTGGATTAGCATTTCTTTTACAAAATCCTCCTGCAGGTTATGTCCCGCTTGAAACAAAAGTATATGATCAGAAAAAAAACAAAGCTCCTGTGAAAGTGGAAGATGTTGGTGCAGGCGTTATGCTGCGTTCGTTTAAGTTTTATGTAATGTGGTTTATCTTTTTTATTGGTTCCGGTGCAGGACTGATGGTCATCAGCAATATTTCCGGACTTGCCAAAGCCAGTATGGGGAAATCGGCCTTCATTGCTGTAGCAATTATGGCTATTGGTAATGCATCAGGCAGAATTATCGCCGGAATAGTTTCCGACAGAATTGCAAAAGCTTTGACACTCTCTATTATTCTTATTTTCCAGAGTGCATTAATGTTTATTGCATGTCTTGTTCTGGATGAAAGTGCCACTGTAATTATCATTGTACTTTTTGCAACACTCATTGGATTCAACTACGGAACGAACCTTTCCTTGTTTCCTTCCTTTACAAAAAGTTTCTGGGGAATGAAAAATTTCGGATTGAATTACGGAATACTGATGTCGGCGTGGGGTCTGGGCGGCTTTGTTTTCAGCCGCCTTTCACAAATGTTATTTGCCAGTACAGGCAGCCATTTCATGTCGTTTATTATAGCCGGTTCTGCATTATTCCTTTGCTTGTTTTTAGCGCTTGTACTATTTGAAATGAAGAGTATGAACGGAGAAGATGAAGCTGAGGAAAAAGAGGCAGAAGCCGAAAAGTAATTTTTTTTTCGAACAAGCAATTCGTAGTTTATCATTACATTTTCTGTAATGATGAAAGAATAAAATAATTGGTTGTGGAAATACTTTACTGAAAAAACTCACGCATTTTCTTGTAGCCTTCTCTGCTGGCGCGGATTTTACTTCCATTTTTCAAAACAACAAGATGCGTATCCAATTCAAATAATTCAACTTTTTCCACTTGATCGATATTGACAATGTAGCTTCTGTGAATGCGTATAAAGTGTGTTGGTGTCAGATGTGACTCGTAATACTTCATGGTTTTTTCTTTCATGAATTTTCCTTCAGCAGTATGGATCAATACATAGTCACCATCTGCCTCAAGATAAAGTATTTTGGCAACGGGAATAACATGAACTGCTGAGCCTTTTTTTACAATAATTCTTTCATCAAACTGAGTTTTGTTTTCTTCATATTGTTCGAGTTTCTTCAGTTGATTCTTTCCATCGGTAGAGCGCTGAGAAATTCGCAATTGCGCTTTGCTCAATGCCTGTAAAAATCTTTCTTTAGAAAATGGTTTTAACAAATAATCAACAGCATTTTGATCAAAGGCCTGCATCGCATACTGATCAAACGCAGTTGCAAAAATAATTTCCGGTTTGTCATCCATTACTTCCAATAGCTCAAAGCCGCTCAATTTGGGCATTTGCACATCCAGAAATAGTAAATCGGGTTTCAGTTCAGAAACTGCTTTCAGGCATTCAAAACCGTCTGCACATTCACCAACAATTTCAATTTCTGAAATACTTTCCAGATATTTTTTAATGATATCCCTTGCCAGGGGCTCGTCGTCAACGATTAATATTTTTGTTTTCATATTCCTGAGGAAAATTTAATTCTACTTTATAAAAACTTCCGTTATCAATAATTTTCATTAAATCACTTCTTCCGTATACCAGTTTCATTCTGTCGGAAATGTTCTTTAACCCTAGTCCTGTACCTTTCACAACTGCATCAGGATCATAATCATTTCCTACAGTTACTTTCATCCAGTCGCTTTCACATTCAGCAGAAATTGTAATGTGAATGTTTCCCATACTCTGATAAATTCCGTGCTTTACTGCATTTTCTATCAAAGGCTGCATGATCATAACAGGAAGCTGAAGATTGCTGCATGCGGGTGCAAGATTATTCTGAATGATCAATCTTTCGCCGAAACGAGTTTTTTCAATTTCCAAATATAGCGAAACGTGATGCATTTCATCCTGCAGTGATGTGAGCTGCTGACCCGGTTGCTTCAATGAATAACGCATGAATTCTGATAATTTTATAATCATTTCATGTGCTTTTTCCGGATTCGACATCGTTAGTGAACTGATTGAATTCAGACTATTGAATAAAAAATGAGGCTTTATTTGCCAGCGCAAAGCATTTAATTCCGCTTCTTTCAGAAGGTCATTCAGTTTAGCTTCCTTTTTCAGCTTATCACGCAAATTATTAAAATTTCTTGCCAACAGATAATACATGCTTACAATGGATAACAAAAATGCACCTGAAATAATCCGCCATGAAATAGAATCGTGAAGAAAAACTAAATAATGATAATTGGTTACAAAGATTACATTCAGCAAACCAAAAGAAAAAAGCATCCAGGCACTGATAAACGGAACCGCAATCGTGATGTACTTTACAGCAATATTGTACCAGGAAGTTTTTGAATCATCCGACCCCATCATGTACCAGATGCTAATCGACATAGCACCGAAAAGTAGCATGAATACCAGCCCGTCGCCAAAAGCAACCAGGAGATTCAGATTATCTGTATAATGAACATAAAAAGCCTGGACAAGGGAAAACATTGTCCAGACAAGGATGTAGAGAATAATATTTTTTCGGCTTTTTAAAACCGGATGCTCCATAGCTTAATACGTTTTAATTTCTCCGCCTCCAAAGATAATACTGCCGCGGATTGTAATTGATTTGGAATCATCAACACTTTGCTGACTTCTTTTATCTACAAAACCTCCAAAAATGGAATTCACCTTTACTTTGATATGCCAGTCAGGTGGTACAATAATCGTAGATCCTCCAAACACACAGGTGAGATCAATTACGTTGTCATTGTTTGGATCCAGTGTGGCATTCATCAGATTTAGTTTTGAACCTCCAAAAACCTGCGACAGTTTTCCTCCTTTAAAATTCTTCGAATAAACAGTTCTTTCAATGCCACCAAATACCGTCATTTCCTCCAGATAGTCATCGCTTACGCCAACTGATCCTGATGAAATTGAACTCGGACGGGCTCTGAAAAACAAAAAGATGATCACAATAATACCTGCTGCAATTAATACCACCGGCCAGAACAATTGATGAAATTCCTGCGGAACGCCGGGAAGGCTCTTTGTAAGAAAATAGCCCCCGATGAGCATCATGATGACACCGCCTACTTTTCCGTTATGTCCGAACAGACTTATAAAACCTATTGTGATAAGAATCATTTTCCATGAAAAAATAATGTGAATGGCTTCTTCACTTAACATTCCCATATTCTTCATCAACCAGAGCGCTCCTGCTGAAATAAGGACAAGACCAATGATAATAATTTTTCCTTTTGAGCTTCCTTTTGTACAATGATAATGATTTGCTTCCATAAACGTGTAAATTTAAATATTTAATGAAGCAAAATTAGCCGCATTCAAAAAAGTATGAAAGGGATTCTCGGTAAGCGGTCAGTTTAACCGGTTAAACTGCTAAAGGAATTAAATCATGTATTGAGAAAACATAGTTTTTATTTGCATGAAATCACTTCACTGAAATAAAGTGTGCTTTCTGAAACGGCAATATTACTTGTTATCAATGAATACTGATTTGATAGTGTGGATTTATTTTTATTTGATGCTTCTGCTGATTTTTCTTTCTTTTCACAATCACACACTTTCACTTTATTATTATCGGCAGGCTCCCAACCCCAGACGAGCCAAAGCACACCAAAGCCTACGATGTATGCAACTGTAATATGCCATCCGCTTTTCAACCATTGAAACACATTGCGTGCATCGGGAAATTTATTTGTTATGGCAACGCCTGCAGAAGAACCAAACCAGATCATCGATCCGCCGAATCCAACGGAATAAGCAAGCATGCCCCAGTCGTAGCAGCCCTGCTCGAGCGCAAGTTTGGTCAGTGGTATATTATCAAATACAGCGGAAACAAACCCAAGAATAAAAGCAGACAACACGGATGCATCAGGGAGTTTCTCAACAGGCATCAATGAAGCACAGGTTACAAGCGATAATAAAAAGATACTTCCTACGATTGCATTCTTTGCTTCAACCCAGGGCGTTTTGCGCATCAATGAACCGATAAGAATGGCAATCCATACACCCAACGCAGGGAAATCAAGGTAAACATTGGTAAGAATGGTTCCTGCTAAAATCAGAAATACGATGAAAAGCCGGACACCATCTACTTTTGCATTTAGGCTAGTATTCTTTTGAATTCTTTGGTATTTATCCTGCTGTCGAGCAGCAAAAAATGAAAAAATAATCAACGCTGAGAAAGCAGCGATATACCCATGTAGTACGTTCAACGGGGCAACACCATCAATCCACATCATCGTAGTTGTTGTATCTCCAATAACACTTCCAGAACCCCCGGCATTGCTGGCAGCAACGATGGCAGCAACGTATCCTATATGCACTTTGTGTTTAAATACAACCAGCGCAATACTGCCACCAATCAGTGCTGCTGCTATATTGTCAAGAAAAGATGATAAAATAAAAACAAGTACTAATAGAATTAGTGGGCCTTTCCAGTCATTTGGCAAAAAGCGGGGAAGCACTTCCGGCATACCCGACAATTCGAAATGTCGTGATAATACAGCAAAACCTAGCAGCAAACCGAGCAAGTTCAGTAAAATAGACCATTCTCCCTGACGCATTTCCGGATCCATGATCTGATCTGCGAAATTGTTGACACCCATGAAATGATGCAGAAAATCAAAATCATTAATAAACAAAACTTTGTACAAGATAACCAAAAACAGCCCTGACAGAGCAACCCAGAGCGTATCTTTGTGCAGTAATGCAACAAAAATTAATGTTAAACTAAAAAGTACAAATTCATAAGGGACATTAAACAGAGTAATGCCTTCAATAAACCAATTGCCAATTACCAAAGCAATATTAAAAATGATCAAAAGTGCTAAAAGCAACAATCCAAACCGTCTAATTTTTTTTTCCATACTATTTATTTCAATTCAAATAACGGAAAGTTTTTAATGCAATTTTACACATAGATTATTTTCATATATACCTATTTTCACACTTAAATTCTGTTATTCTATTCACAATGTTATTTGACAAACAAGTGAAAAAGGTATTTTACAATTCGAATCCGTTGTTTCTTAAGTTCTTCCATTAGTTATATTATTCACATATGTGGTGTTTTGTATTTTTTAAAAAATTTAATTTGAATACGCGAAACGCATCGATATATTTGCAAAAACTATGCACGAATTATGAGAAAAAGCTTACTATTAGTCGCATTTGCTTTGCCGTTCCTGACAAGTGTGAATGCTCAGAATTCCGGTGAAAAAAAGTTCGGGATTTCATTTTCAGGTTTTGTTAAAAACGATGTGTTTTACGACACACGGCAAGCCACAACGATCCGAGAGGGGCATTTCCTTTTGTATCCTACAAATGCCAGCCTTGATGCCGATGGTGTAGATATCAATGCAAAACCATCGTTTAACATTTTGTCTATTCAGTCTCGTCTCACAGGAAAGATCACTGCTCCGGATGCATTTGGTGCCAAAACAAGCGGTGTTCTTGAAGCCGATTTTTTTGGAAATGAAAACGCAAGTTTTATTGATGTGAATGGTTTTCGACTTCGTCATGCTTTTGTAAAGCTGGCTTGGAAAAAACGAGAACTTCTGATGGGTCAATACTGGCACCCACTATTTATTGCTTCGTCCTTCCCTGGAACAATTTCATTTAATACAGGTGCGCCTTTTGAGCCATTCTCACGCAATCCTCAGGTTCGTTTCACTCAGAAATGCGGAAAGTTCAACGCAATGGCTGCAATTCTTTCTCAAAGAGATTTTATAAGCCCGGGTGGTTCATCGCTTGCATTAAGAAACGCAGGTTTACCCGAAGGTCAGGTACAGCTTTCCTATGAAAATAAAAACGATTCTTTGAAGAAAGAATTTGTTTTTGGTATTGGCGGAGGATATAAAATGCTAACGCCACGCTTATATTCTGAAGTAACTACAGCACCTGCAGCGTATAACTTAGACACGAACACTTGGACTGTAACTTATATTGCACCCAAAACAAAAAAATATGCAGTTACTGAAACGGTAGCTGGATATTCAGCAGAAGTTTTTGCGAAAATTAAAATGCCAAAATTTACTGTAAAATGGCAGGGAATTTATGGTCAGAATTTATTTGACCTTGTAATGTTGGGTGGATATGCTGTTAGTGATACTCTAAATTCTGCAACACAAGAAAAAGAATATACACCTGTAAATACATTATCTACATGGCTTGACATGAATACCAATGGCAAAAAAATTCAAGTGGGTTTGTTTGGTGGATATACTCAGAACATGGGAACTGATAAAGTGATTAATGTGAATGATAACTTTGCAAACACAAGCAGAGGCAGCAACATTCTTTACGTTTATCGTGTTGCACCCCGTGTTGTTTTCATCGCAGAAAAACTTCAACTTGCTACAGAAGTAGAATACACGAATGTTGCTTATGGTTCTAAAATCGATAATAAAGGAATCGTTTCCAATTGCAAGAACTATTCAAATATCAGGGTTTTATTCTCTGCTATCTATTCTTTTTAAATAAATTAATATTAAATAAATAAAGGAGGAATTATGCTTCACGAACCCGCAGTTAAAATTGAAGAAACCGACCATGCTGCTCCCAAAAAAGCAAGGCTGGGCGTTATACTATTTTTAATTTATCTGGTAATTTATACCGGATTTGTTGTTATTTGCCTGCAATACCCTGAATCTATGGGCGTTCATGTGCTTGGCACACAAAATCTGGCCATCGTTTATGGTTTTGGATTAATCATCCTTGCTATTATCATGGGCTTTATTTATAACTGGGCTTGTTCCAACATGGAAGATAAAATGAATAAAAACACAGGAGGGAAATAACTATGATTTATGATGTATCAATAGGCGCTATTGTAATTTTTATCTCTTTCGTAGCAATCGTATTAGGCTTGTCCTTTTATTTCGCACGTAAGACAAAATCTGCATCCAGCTATTATGCTGCCGGCGGTAATATTCATTGGGGTGTAAACGGTATTGCCTTTGCCGGTGATTATCTTTCCGCTGCTTCTTTCCTTGGAATCTGCGGCATGATCGCATTCTCCGGTTATGACGGATTCTTATATTCTATTGGATATCTTGCTGGTTGGGTTGTTGCTTTATTTCTTGTTGCAGAACCCTTAAGAAGACTGGGCAAATATACTTTTACAGATGCGCTGGATTCAAAATTCAATTCAAAATCTATTAAGTTGGCTGCATCAGTAAGTACGCTGATCGTATCTTTATTTTATCTGATTCCACAAATGGTGGGTGCCGGTGACTTAGTTGTTCCATTGCTTGGTCTGCCTCATTGGATGGGTGTTGTCATTGTTGGCTCCGTAGTAATTCTAATTGTTGCTACTGCCGGTATGACATCCACAACCTATGTTCAATTTATCAAGGGCGGCTTGCTGATTATTTTCTCAACAATCCTTACCATTTATATCATGAACAACGGATTCAGCCTGAATCCAAGTGAAAATTATCACAAGTTCATTCAGCTCCCTGCCAAAATGGATGGTGAAAAAATTGTTGGAGTTAATGACACAACCTATAAATTTATTGGTGATACAACCATCGAAAAGAAATTCAGTTTTGTTAAACTTGAAAAAAATAAAATTTCTCATTGGTTCAAATTGAATAAAAAAGACAGCAGCTATGTATTAGATGAAATGCTTTCTATTACTGTTCTTCCTGATGGCAAAAAAATGTATAACGGCGAACCAAAAGCTGAAAGGAAATTTTTCCAGGTTGGTCATTTTAGTAAACTTATTGTTGATGGTAAAGAAGTAGAAAAAACAGGTGGTCTTAACCCATTCAGTTTTTTAAGCATCATCGAAAACAGTAAAATTGTTCGTTTTACTAAAAAAGCTTTTACTGACAAAGGTGAAAAAGTTACCGTTTATTTCCAGAATATCACTTCAGGAAAAGACATTGTTAAACCTGGTTTGCTTTATAAACTTACTGCAAAATCAGGTGCCAACATTTGGGATAAATTAAATTTCATTTCTCTTATGATTGCGCTGTTCCTTGGAACTTCCGCTTTGCCTCACATCCTGATTAGATATTATACAGTACCCAGCCAGCGCGCAGCCAGAAAATCAACGATTGTTGCAATTTCTGCTATCGGATTCTTCTATATTCTGACTCTGTATATGGGTCTTGGTGCTATGGTAAATGGTGTGCTTGATGTTGAAAGCTCTAATATGTCAGGGCCTCTGCTTGCAAAATACTTCGGTATCGGGCTG
>JAZDMK010000127.1:0-14749 GCA_043800975.1 Bacteroidota bacterium
GCGCAGGACGGCTCATCGAAAGCGCAGCAGATAACCAAAGGCGGAAACAATTATAAATATGCGTTCCAGTGGTCGCCCGACAGTAAAAAGATTTTGTGGAGCGATCGCAAGCAGCGTTTGCTATACATCGATATTGAAACCAAAACAGAAAAAGTAATTGAGTCTTCTAACGAGGGTGAATACAGGGATTTCACGTGGTCGCCCAACAGCAAATATGTGGCGTATGTAAAACCCAAACAGGATGAACAGTCGCGTATTTTTATTTACGAACTGGAAAGCGGAAAATCGAATGCTGTTACCGAAGGCTGGTACGACTCGAACCGCCCGGCTTTCAGCAGTGATGGTAAATTTTTATTCTTTGCTTCCAACCGCGATTTCAATCCGATATACAGCTGGACCGAATGGAACCATGCCTATGTGGATATGACACGCATTTATTTTGTAACGCTGAGCAAAGACACCAAAAACCCGCTGGCTCCGGTGGATGATGAAGTGACGTTGAAATCGGATACTGCCAAAAAAGAAAAAGCGAAAGGTGAAAATTCCGGTAAAATTGATTTTGAAGGAATCGAACAACGCATCGTTGTAATTCCCGGTGATGCCTCCAACTATTGGAACCTGGCTTGTTCGGGCGATATACTTTATTATTTCAAACAAAGCGTGGGCGATGAAAAAGCAGGCATGAAAATGTTTGATCTGAAAGACAAAAAAGAAAATGATCTGGGATCGTGCAACAATTTTAAAATTTCGGCCGATGGTAAGAAGATGCTGGTTTCGGGCAGTGGCAAGAATTACGTGATTGATTGCCCGCGTTCGAAAATGGATTTAAAGGATGCGGTGGATCAATCGAACATGGAAGTGCTCGTGAATTTAAAAGAAGAATGGAAACAGATTTTTTATGAAAGCTGGCGACAGATGCGCGACTGCTTCTATGCTCCCAATATGCATGAAGTGAACTGGGATAAGATGAAAAAGAAATACGAAGTGCTGCTCCCATACGTGAATCAGCGTGCCGACCTGACCTACCTCATTGGTGAGATGATCGGAGAACTGAGCACAGGGCATGCATACACCGGTGGCGGCGACAAACCCGAACCCAAGAAAATTAAACTGGGCCTGTTGGGTGCCGAACTTTCGCGGCATACAAGCGGATATTATCAGATCAACACCATACTGAAAGGCGAAAACTGGGATCCTGCTTTGCGTTCACCGTTGACGGAAGTAGGCGTGAAAGCGTATCCCGGAAATTACATTCTTGCCGTGAATGGTAAAAGTGTAAAGGATGTCAATGACATTTACGAATTGTTGGTAAATACCGCCGACATTCAGGTTGAGCTTACATTGAACAGCATGCCTTCGGAAATCGGAAGCTGGAAACAGATTGTGGTTCCCATTGCCGATGAATCGAAACTGTATTACTTCAACTGGGTGCGCGGCAACATTGAAAAGGTAAACAAAGCTACCGGCGGAAAAGTAGGCTACATCCACATTCCCGACATGGGCGTGGAAGGGCTGAATGAATTTGCGAAATATTATTACCCTCAGTTTAACAAAACTGCATTGATCATTGACGACCGCGGAAACGGCGGCGGCAACGTATCGCCAATGATTGCAGAACGTCTGGCGCGACAGCCCATCATCATGAAAGCCATGCGCAACAACACCGGATCGCCTAGCCCGTTCGACTTTGTGCAGGGTCCTAAAGTTTTGCTGATGGATAATTATTCGGCATCGGATGGTGATTTATTTCCTTACAGATTTCAGAAAATGAAACTCGGAAAGACAATTGGCGTGCGCACCTGGGGCGGCGTTGTGGGCATACGCGGTTCGTATCCGTTTATCGACGGCGGTTATCTGAACAAACCCGAATTTGCACATTACGATCTGGAAGGTAAAAACTGGGTGATTGAAGGCTATGGTGTGGATCCTGAAATTGTAATTGACAACGATCCTGCAAAAGAATATGCGGGCAATGATGAGCAGTTGAACAAAGCGATTGAACAGATTCTGGAAGCCTTGAAATCGTTTAAACCTTACGAAACGAATCCGCCGAAGTTCCCGGATAAATCAAAATGATCTTCGATTTTCAATTATTCACTTCATTGTTTGTTTTCAAAGGTGTTCATGCGCTCGCCCGCCGCGGCGGGCTCGGCTGACAATTTACGATTTATTTTTTTGAAGTGTTTTCGTAGACTTTTAAAATCTGCGGGGCGATAATCTGATTGCTGAATTGCAAGGCCTGCTTTCTTGTGTCGTATCGTTTGCCGTCGGCAAGAACTTTTTCCAGCGCATCTTTCAAAGCAGTTGCATTGGGTTCAACCACGTAGCAGGATTCTGCATTGGATAAAA
The DNA here is from genome assembly GCA_043800975.1 of Bacteroidota bacterium. Lineage (GTDB taxonomy): Bacteria > Bacteroidota > Bacteroidia > Bacteroidales > JAHJDW01 > JAZDMK01. The sequence continues at coordinate 2,350 of JAZDMK010000127.1, forward strand.
CATTTTTAACATCACCCACATCCACTGAAACAACCGGGCAGTTGCAGGCCAGCGCTTCCTTCACAATCAGCGGGCCGGTTTCGTAATGTGAAGTAACAAGCAATGCATTGCATGCACTCAACAATTTCACCACTTCATTTCTTGTATATCCTGCCAGGTTGATCAGCTCGGCATCGCTCAGCCGGCGCATGCACTCTGCCGCCAGCGAATAATTTTTAACGGGATCTTTAAAGGAACCCGAGAATAAAATATACTTCTTCTGCAGATCGAAGTTCAGTTCTTTTCGTGCCTCTTCCCTGTCCATAGGATTAAAAACATCGGGATTAATTCCGCAGGGAATCACCGAACACTTGCCCGATCCGGCAGGCTGCATTCCGGGATGCGTTACAATATTCCATACTGCATTTCTAAATGCAATACCCGATAAAAAATGAGATATCCTTCCGTGCTTTAATGAATACGCATTGGATTCATCCGGCAGATCCAGCCCATGATAGGTTATAACAACAGGAACAAGGCTTTGCAGAACACTCAGAAAACCGCAAAGACCATAATGTGCATGAATCAGATCATACTTATTTTTTTTAAGCTTTCGTTTCAGGTGTGGGAAATTCCGCAGGTAGCCAAAGGGTCCGTGTCCGTGAAGTGCATAGATATCCACATTGCATCCGGCATTACGAAGCGCCTCCACCTGATCGGCCACAAAAGGGCGAACGTTTCCACGGTTGGCACTTGCAACTACAAGAACATTCATGGCAGTTTACATTTAAAACGGTCGGGCAAGGCTGTGTCCTTCGCCAATTGAGCCTTTGAGTCGGGCCAGTTTTCAACGAACCAGACAATAAAATCTTTTACATTGATATTTTCAGCAAAGAATTTCTCCAATTTCTTCGTCTGATTATTTCTGGATGCGGGATCATTGATAATCTCAATGGCTTTTTGAATCAGAGAATCCGTATCACCACAATACTTCAGCAACTGAAATTTATTTTCCAGTTCATCGAGATAACCAAAGCGCATGTAGTGATACAATGCGGGCGTTCCGAGCAGTGCCGCTTCAGAAGCCACCGTGGCACCTTCGCTGATCACAAGCTCTGCCTTTGCCATGGCATGATGCAATAAGGAAGGCGGAATGTGCAATGCATATTTTTTTAAAGCGCCGGGAAGCTCTTCTTCAGAAGAAATCAAAACAGGAAGAATTTCTGATAAACGTTTCACCAGTTCCTCGCGGTTGATATTACTCTTGTATGCCTGATCGTGCAGCGCATTGTGCGAAATAACACGCAATAAAATATACCGCTCCGGAAAATTGTGAAGCGAACTTTTTCGGTAATCGTCCCCGGTGGATGAATGAATATAGGCCAGCTCTTTTAATCCGGAAATACGAATATGCTTTTTTCCCAACGATTTTTTATAGCAGACCGGTGTGATAATGGAGTTTGTAAAAGGCTTATACAACAAGCGTATCAATGGGGAATGTTCTGTATCATTAAATGCGATATGCGGCTTTCGCATAATGAATGCGGCATGTGCAGCATAAGGCGAACAAAAACTCAGAAACAAATCGGGACGAAAGCGGCGTGCAGCCCTGATCAGGCGCATATCCGCCTTAAAAAGATGGAAAAACTTTCCGATCAGATTGGTTGACCCTTTACCTCGAACCACATGAGGAAGTTCAAATGAATCCACCAGCGGAAGATTACAGTCTTTGTCGCGGACAGAAAGCATCACATCGTGACCATTCCTTTTCAGGTCGATCGCGATATTGTGAAAAAAATGCAACTCCGCCGGATGCCCGACATCAATAAAAATCCTCATTGAATGCTTGTAATGCTTCGATCAAAATTACAAAACTTTTTCATACCGAATTTCCTTTTTCCTGCGGGGCCAGAAAAAAAGAAAGGATAAGCCTACAACTACATCGCGCAGGAAGTAAAACGGTATCCGCATGAAAAAGTCAGTGATCGTTCGTGGTTTTTTCAGAATACTGCGAAGCACAAGCGGGATCAGGTATACAAACAAAAACAGATAGCTATAACAAACCGCCAATGAAACAGAAACGGGCAATAACAAAAGGTTGTAATCATTCCTGATCAGCAAGGGCCAGAGCGCAGGGTTGAAAATGTGTTCGCTATACAACAATCCACGGTACAAAAAGTTCTTATCGCGGAAAAGCATTTTCCACATTCGCTTTCGGTTCATATAATCGAGAGAGCGATGCACGGCCAGCACTTCCGGAACGGAATACATGGTCACATTTCTTCTTTTCAGGCGCAGGAAAAAATCAGCATCCTGTTTTTTTCTGTAATAATTTCGCATTCCATCAACCAGGCTCCATGTGGTTTCCCGAAGCATAAAGAAACCACCCATGGTATTCAGGTAGTATGAATTGGAGAACGGGTGAAAAACTACACCATCACCTGTTTGATTCTTGTTTTGATTAGTAAACCATCCGGTAACCAGTTGATTCTTTTCCAGGGCATTGAGCAAAGTACCGACTGCGCCTTTTTTCAGAATCATATCGGCATCCACAAAAAGCAGAATACCGTAGCGTGCATTTTGCTTACCAACATTACGCGCCACTGCGGCATTGATGCATTTTTCATTCAGAATAAAAATGGAAGTCACACCCGACGCTTTCGCAATCTCAACACTACGATCCTCCGAGGCTGAATCAACATAAATAATCTCTGCATCGTCAACTGCAGCATTGTTCAGGCTTTCCTTAACAGAAACAACACATTCTGAAAGATTTTTTTCTTCGTTTCGTCCGATGATAATGACAGAAATCATGGTTTACGCGTCAGTCCTTTCACACCTTTTCTGCCGTCGCGGATTCCATCCAGCACGGCGCTTCTGAGTTTCCATTCTACTCCTCTGAAAAATAGTCCCAGCACACGCTTCCTGTCTTTCTTTATTTGCAACGAAAGAAAATAATTGTATTGAGGATGATCTTTGTGTTTCTCCAAAAAGAGGTAAATATTTCTTGAAATGTAATATTCCCGGAAGGATGAGCTGCTTCCAGCTTCACCACCAATGTGATGAAGTATTTTTAATTCAGAATCACAAAAAACCGGAATATATGATTTCCACGATGTATAGCAAAAATCTGCATCCTCTGCATACATAAAAAAAGTTTCATCAAGCAGACCTGTTTTTTCGATTACAGCGTTTGGAAACATCATAAAACAGCCGGAAACATAGTCGACTGTTTCATTCCGAAAATCACCTTCATATTCATTCCTGCAATTATTAAATGTCGTTTTACTTTTTTCAAAAAGGGTCCATCCGGCATTATGAATCTTTTCAGGTTCGGAAAAGTGATAAACAGAAGGACCGACAACACAGGGTTGCACAGGGTTAGAAAAATATTTACTAATCATTTTATCCAGCAATTGAGGATCAGGAATGATGACATCGTTATTAGTCAGAAGAATGATGTCATCTTTAGAAATGTTTAGATTTTGAACAGCATAATTGCAGGCTCCGGGCCAACCCAAATTTTCGGAAGTGTGCAAAACACTAACATCAGGAAAAATTTTACTGAAGTCATCATCAAAATGCTTTTCAGGCTGATTGTTTACAACAATAATTTTCTTCATCGCATACTCCTGCTTTCGAAATGACACAAGCGCTTCATATAGAAGTGCCATACTACCAAAATGAGGAATAATGATATGAATGCAGGGTAAACTCAAGCTGCCTGATTTTTTTTGTAAATTTGTTAAAATTAATCATTTTTCCAATCACCCGAATGCCCGAAAATAAAACCATATTTATCCATATCGGAATTCCAAAGACGGCAAGTACATTTTTGCAGCAAAAAGTATTTTCTGAAATACCGGGCATACAACTGATAACTCTTCCAGACACGCAGCTTGACAAAGCATTCGGGATGCTTCAATATGCTGATGATTCTATTTACAACGCATCATTTGTAAAAAATGCGATTGAAAAACGTTTTCTTCCTGATTCAAAAAAAATTCTCATTTCGGATGAAGGGTTTTCAGGTCGCTTAAAAAACCTGAATTGTATTAACCGCAGTCTTATTGCAAATCGTCTGAAGCAAATTTTTCCAGATGCACAAATACTTATTTTCCTACGTGGTCAGGAATCTATGCTGTGGGCCCATTACAGTCAAAGTATTAAAAACACGCTTGAAATTAAAAGGATCGGGGAATATTATCGGCATCCCGATTTTGCAAATTTCCTGAACATTTATTCAAGTAAAAATAAATATCAGAAAATTGGTTATTACAGCCATGCCGGACATTGTAGCCCGGAATGCTTCCGCTACTACGAATTGATTCATTTGTACAAAAGTCTTTTTGAGAAAGTTGAAGTTATTCTTTATGAAGATCTTATTAAAAATCCCAATTCTATAAAAAATAAGCTGGAAGTTTTTTTTAACGAACTACTTTCTGAAAAAACGAATGACTCTGAAAAAAGGATTAACCAAGGGATATATGGTGATAAGCTCAATAAGAAATGGTTTGCAAACAAAACCTATTTTCTGTTAAGAAAAAAATGGATGCGAAATTTTGTTTATTTCTTTTATAAAAAACGAGTCGATCATTTTATGAAACTGGAAAAGGAATTTATTCATTCCGTTGCAACTACTTTTTACAAAGAAGACAATTTGAAAATTCTAAAACAGTATCCTGAAATTGGTCTCTCACAATACCCCGATAAATATAGGACCTAGCTTATTTTGTCTACTATGCTTTTAAAATACAATGCGAATTTTTCAATAGTATGATTCTCTCTTACGTGTTTTGAAGCTGCTTTTCCAAGAATTCTGCACTTCTCGGGCGACTTAAGTAAATCAAGTACAACTTTGGCTATTTCATCTGCATTTTCTTTAACAAGTATTCCTGTCCCGGGAATAATTAAATCTCTGGTTTCTCCAACATCTGTTGCAACTACAGCGTTTTCGCAGGCCATCGCTTCAATTAGTGATTGAGAAGGGTAATTGTTATCGGTTTGTAATGCAAGAAAAATCATATTTTCTGAAAGAACCTTTTTCAACTCTGTTGTATAAAATGAGTGCACATGATCGTTTAATTTGTTCTGCTTGATAAATGATTCGATTTTGTTTTCAAACGAACTGCCTTTCCCCAATAAATAAAACTGAACATCTTTGTTTTCGACAAGTACTTTGCGCGCTACTTCCAGAAAAAGCATCGGATTTTTATTCTTATCAAATCGGGCAGCAAATGCAACGGTATTCCTTTTTTCCTTCACTTCAATATCACAGTAATCAATGAAAGTGCAGGGTGAAACAGAATAGCTTTTGGGTGAGGCACCTGCTTTTCTAATGTTCCTGTACCGTTCCTCACTAAGAAAATCAACATGATCAGCAAACTCAAAGGAACTTACGTATGAATCACTTCCTTTCAAAAAGCTTGTGCCACTATGCGAATCTGAAGGATCATTGTAACCCAGAACAAATTTAAAATTCAGGCCTTCACTTTTAAGCTTTGCAGCAGCAAACGCGCCCTGCCAGAATGAATAAACGATATCAATTTTCTGATTAACGATTTGCTCTTTTAGAAATTTGCAGTCATCTTTTAAACGTTTTCTTCTTCCAAAAAAAGATCGTTGATCGGTCCGGTGAAATGAATAAACATTTTCTCCTGAAACGTTTATTCCTTGTATAAATAGAGACTCCTGCCTCTCCTTAGTAATGAGCAAAAAATAATTATTATCGAAATCCGTTTTAGACAAATGCTTGAAAAGTCTTGCGAATCTTTTCTCAGCGCCGCCAATCAGGGGTCCTCCGAAAAGTGCAAAAGCAATATTTTTTTTTCTGTTCAAGACGAAAGTATTAAAAAAAAGTCCCTCCGATGGAGAGACTTTTTCTTTATTCATTCAATGCTTAAAATGAAGGAAAGAATTCCTTGCTTGCTTTAAATCCTTTAAAAGATCCGCTAAGCACAATTTCATGAGAACCGGCAGAATTCTTTTTCACAGCACCGCAATTGTAATCATAAGAATAACCCAACTTCAGATAAGGAGTAATATAGACTCCAGCCATTCCACACAGCGCATCATTCAGGCGATAAGAAGCACCACCCCAGAAACGGTTGTTGAAATAAACCTGTCCACCCAAATCAAACTGAGTGATGTAGAAATTAGTCCTGATTAAAATGCTTGGAACAATTTTAATAATATCAGAAGCATCAATTTTAAATTTTGAATAAATGTAATAATGTCTGGGGTATTTAAAAATCGTTGCTTTCTTAAAAGACTGGTTTATGTGCGTAGAAGATATTCCGGCAACCATATTGGGATTATGATAGGCAAAGCCCACACTGAAATCCGGGCTGAATTTACCTTCATCAGTCGTAATAGCACTAGGATCATCTGTTTCATCATAAATTAAACTGGAACCTTCAATGCGTGAGCTCAGGAAACCCGCGCCCAGACCCATTGAAATCATACTATTTTTATCCAATTGCAGTTTGTATGCATACATCAGTTTAAAGTCCATGGTTTTCAAATATCCAACTTTGTCGTTGATGAACGAAATGCCCAATCCGCCCTGTGCGGGTTCAAAAAAAGCATTCGCTTGAAAATATTGTGTTGATGGACCGCCATCAAAACCCATCCATTGCTGACGAACACCCAATGCACCATCGATTGTGTTGGTGGATCCACACAATGAAGGATTGAAAGTAGGTTCTGCAAAAACATACTGTGTCAGCTGTATATCGTTCTGGGCATAGGTTGCCGAAACAAATGCGCTGATTATTGCCAGGGAAAGAATTATCTTTTTCATAATAAAATTTTTCAAGTTATTGATTAATCCTTATCTATTACTGCAATGGTTCCCTTTATAACTGTTTCATTGTTATCCAGATCAAACAAAGTAACCACGTAATAATAGGTATCCGGAGCGACTTTTCTGCCTTCGAAAGTGCCATCCCAGCCTTCATTTCCTTCGTACAGTTTTTGTCCGTAACGGTTGAAAACTCTAACCATTAGACCACGTGCAAACAGATCGTTCTTTCCATCACCATTCGGCGTGAAAGCATTGGGCAATGGCTTCACAACAATTGGTTTCATCGCATAAGAATTTGTGCACCCGTTTTCAGAAACTTCAACAGAAACAACCTGTCCGTTTTGCAAAGAGTTTGTTACATAAATATTACTTGAAGTGTTCTGAACCGAAACATTATCAACCATAAAATTATAAGTAGCATATCCCGGAGGGCCTGCATCAAATGTTACGGTAGTTCCTGTATAAATGTATGTCCAGTTAACGTTGTTTGTACCTGTAATACTGGAAGTGATATAAACATCCGGTAATGGATTAACATTTACTTGCACATTATCAGTTGCTAAACAACCATTGGCATCAGTCACAGTCAGATAATAAATAATCGTAAAACCAGGGCTTGCCCATGGATTGGCAATTGTGTCATTGCTTATTCCTGTAGGTGGTAACCAAAGATATTCAAGCCCACCGGATCCGGTTAGCTGTGTGCTGTCGCCATAACAGATTGTAACATCAAGTCCTGCATTGGCTATTGGCTGTGGAAATACAGTCAGAATCATTGAGTCTTGTGCAGAACATCCATAAACATCATAAACCGTCAGCACATAAGTTGTCGTTGTTGTTGGTGCTGCTATAGGGTTAGGAATATTTATTGCGCTTAAACCAAATCCCGGGCTCCATACATAATTTACACCACCCGAGCCATTCAAAACTGTATCAATACCCGGACAAACAGAAATGTCAACTCCGGCATTAGCAATGGGTAATGGGTGAACAATGATGACAATATTATCTGTTGAAGAGCATCCCTGCGCACTTGTAACAGTCACGGTATAAGTAGTGGTTGCGGTAGGTGTGGTAATAGGATTTGCAATGGCGGGATTATCAAGACCCGCAACGGGGCTCCACAAATAAGTTGCGCCACCGCTTGCGTTAATCTGATAGCTGTTTCCAAAACAAACCGCAGTATCAGTACCAGCTAATGCAACGGGTAATGGATCAACAACAACAGTATCTGTGGCTGAAGCAGTACATCCATTTATTGCATCGGTGTATGTATAAGTGATAATATGTGAACCTGCACCTGCTATTGCCGGGTCAAAATTTCCTGCAGCAACTCCTGTTCCTGAATACACACCACCGACCGGCAAGCCACCTGTCAGTGCAAATGCAGGAATGTCAATACATGTATCAGCAAACAAAACTAAAGTAACAACCGGAACTGGATAAACCACGACTGTTTGTGTATCAATGCTGACGCAGCCCTCGCCATTTGAATACGTATACGTTATCACAAAAGATCCTGCACCTGAAGAATCAGGGAAGAAGAAATTGCCATACACACCTGTACCGCTATAAATACCGCCCAGAGGCAAACCTCCGGTAAGCTGGAATGGAGTAATCCCCATACAGGTATCAATAAATGTTGAAAGTGTAACTACCGGAGTGTCCGAAACAGTTACCACTGTTGAATCTATACCATCACATCCATTCACATCAGTGAATTCATAATAAATGATATGTGATCCAACACCGGCAGCAATTGGGTCAAAATTACCAGCAGCAACTCCATCACCGGAGTAAGTTCCTCCTGCTGGAGTTCCACCAGTTAATGCAAATGGAGCAATATTTATGCATGTATCAATAAATGCCGATATTTCAACAACAGGTGTAGCAAGCACAGTTACTGTCATTGTATCACTGTTAGGACATCCATCTGCATCAGTATAAGTATATGTGATTAAGAAATTTCCAGCACCAGCTGAATCAGGAAAGAAAACATTTCCATAAATACCGGTTCCGGAATATATTCCACCCAGAGGTGTGCCTCCAAACATAACAAATGGCTCGGTACCTGAGCATGTATCATCAAAAGTATTTAACTCAACAACTGGCAAAGGATTAACGAGAACATCAAAAGTAGCAGAGCTTGTACAATTAAATGGGTTTGTGTATGTATAAGTTAAAGTATGTGTACCAACACCAGCAACTAAAGGATCAAAAATTCCACCAGCAACGCCTGGGCCGGAATAAACCCCGCCCACTGGATTTCCACCTGTAAGGGCGAATGGCAAAACATTTACACACGTGTCAAAAAATGAAACAAAAGTAACTACTGAAGGGCCGTTTACTGTTACTGTTGTTGTTGCTGTATCGGAACAACCATCTAAATTCATCCAAATATAGCTGATTGTATGAACGCCTAAGCCAGCTGCAGCAGGATCGAATGTGCCTGCAGTAATTCCAGGACCTTCATAGGTTCCACCAACAGGCGAGCCCCCAAACATAGCAAAAGGAGTAACATCAGCACATGTATCAATGAATGTATTTAAAGACACCCCAACGGTATCAACAATTACAGACCAAGTTGCTGTATCGGAGCAACCATTAACATTCGTGTAGGTATAAGATAAAATATGCGTTCCCTCGCCTGCAATGGCAGGATCAAAATTCCCAGCAGAAACACCCGTTCCAAAATAAGTTCCGCCAACCGGATCTCCACCCCACAATGCAAACGGGGCAATATTGATACAGGTATCTATAAAAGATGAAAATGTAACGATTGGTTTGCTGTAAATCGCAATGTCAACCCCGTTATCTATACCAATTCTAATCGGATCGGTAGCTGTAACACGGAATCGGTATGCTGCTCCAACAGGCGTTCCCATCGGAATCATGACCTGCAGGGAACCTGATGTTGTACCGATTACTGTACCCAGATCAGTAGGAGCAGCAAAGCTTCCAGTTGCATCCGACAATTGAATTGTAAAGATATTTCCTGCATTAAAGACAATACCGCAGGTATAGGCAATGGTAAGAGTATCCCCCTCACAATAGGATGCATTAGTTGGGCTGTGGGTAACAAGCGAGTCAGCACCCATAACTCCTGTAGGAGATGTTCCAGAAATGTAACCATCCTGAAGACCGCCGGTAAAAAGCTGGCTGAATACCGGTAAAGTCAAAAAGATGAAAGAAAGCGGAAGTAATATATTTTTAAGTTTCATAATTGTTCTGTATTAAAGTTAAACCACCATTTTCTTTCAAGTTATTGGGCTGTACGAACACCCCGTCCGCCCCAGGAAACAGCACGAATAGGAGATCCGTTTGCAGCGGTTTGACGAGAAGACGTGTGCCAGTTCAAACTCGCTACTCCAATGCTATAACCACCTCCACGAATCCCTGTACCTGTACCTGCCTGACCAGGCCAATTTGTAACATCATGATCTCCATTTGCAGCAAGCAAACCGTCGCCGTTTATTGCGTCAAAACTTTGACCTTGTGCATTACCAATAGTTATTAACCTTTCCCACAAATTTCCTGATAAGTCCATAATTCCGTAAAAAGAACCACCTGACCCCTCTCTATTTGTAGCGACAAGCGCAAAAAGACCACAACGAACCGGACCAGTGTTCCATCCGGAACAAGTATGGCAATTCGTAGGGTTAGTTGATGCTAACTCACTTTCTTGTGCCGTAGAAATCACACCAACAAGTTTATTTATTAATGATGTACCCCAGGCGCCTTCACCGGCAACAGGAGCAGCAGTACCACGACAAGATTTTTCAAACTCCAGTTCAGTCATAGGTCTCAATCCTGCCCAGTCCAAATAAGGAGCCATATCAATCCATCCGAAATCATTACAAGCTATTGTTTGACCATCGTCAGCTTCATTCCCAATTGCGTTTGAATTATAATCACAGAAAAATGTAACAGGAGCATTGGCATCAATCGCAGCAGGGCAACGAATAGCATTTCTGGATGCCATTGCAACAGTATTACTCATAACAAAAGTAGTTGCAGGAACAGTAACACCTATTGCAATATTTGTCTGAACCCTCCTTGCCTGCTGAGTACGAGTAAGTGTGTTTAAAAAGTCAACATATTGTTCCTGCGATATTTCATACTTCATACAATAAAATGCATTGTATCCGGTTGGATATAAGGCATTGGTTGAGCCAGAAGCAACACCAGAATTTGGACCCGTTGAATATGTCCAGTAGAGCTGTCCTGCAACAGGACCAATAGGAACTGATGCTTGTGAAGTAATATTAAAAGGCGCAGGATTAACTCCACCATAAGTTCTGAAAGCGTTGTATTCCTGCAATGTATCATTACCAACCCAGAATGAACCTTGTGGCACATAACACATTTCTACCGCAAAAACTTTTACAGTAACAGTGTCATTATCTCCTACTCCATTTTCTCCATAATTCCAGCGAAGCATAATCTTATCCCAGTTAATGCTACCATTTCCATTGCCCGACCTGAAAATAAAAGCACCCATCCCGCGATCATTGCCTGAAATGTTTGTTGTACCAGCAGAAAATTGCGCAGGAACTCCATTATCAGTTACTACATTATAATGAGCATTATTAGTTGAAAGGTACGCATGATTCCAAGCACCATTTGCACCCACTTTGTACTTTACAAAAACCCAGGCTGCATCCCAGTTAGTAGCATCACGCCACGAATTATCCCAACTCATATCAAACTTAACAAATGCATAATCCTGCGCAAAGTTTGCATTGCAAACGACTGGCTGTGTATCAACCTTAACATTGTTTGCTCTTAAATTCCAGGAAAACCCTGAAATCAAAACCACAATCATTATCGCGATTTTGAGTATTTTCTTTTTCTTCATATAAAAAATGGTTTCGGTATGTGATTTTCGTTGTTTCAAAGGAGTACAAATTTATTCAAAAAAAGAGTTTTTTCCTAATAACTATTCTTTTTTTAAAAGACATTGCTTTTCACAAAAGGTTGTTTTAATAACAAAAGTGCCTTTTTGGCATGTATAGCTCTTGCAAATGTGTCATTATGGCTTGTTTTGAATCGTTATTTCCATTTGGCATTTCTCTTGACAAATTGATACGAAATTTCAAGAAAAATGTTTTACAAACTTTAAAAATAGGAGATTATACTATGACACTTATTAAACTCAAACCAAGTACAACTGCGACACCTGGGTTCAGCAACTTGCTCGATCATTTTTTCGACAAAGAGTTAATGCCGCTTTACGAAAGCGAGTTTAGAAGAAGCGTCCCGGCAATAAATATTTACGAGAATAACGAAGGCTTTAACATTGATATTGCTGCGCCAGGAATGAAAAGAGAAGATTTTAAAATCAGCTTAGAAAAAAATAGTCTTACAATTAAAGCTGAAAAATCTAATGAATGCAAAGCAGAAGATGTTCAGTATAGCAAACGCGAATTCTGCTACTGTCAATTTGAACGCACTTTCACACTTCCGGAAACAGCCGACAACGAACGTATTGACGCAGAATACAAAGATGGGATTCTTAATATTTTCAGTACAATAAAAGAAGAAGCACAAGAAAAACCGGGAAGAGACATAAACATTCATTAATGGCCTCTTCAAGTTGAGAATGAGAATCACGGA
>JAZDMK010000146.1:0-11338 GCA_043800975.1 Bacteroidota bacterium
GATCATCCTTAGGTTTTTTTATATCGCATAAAACATCAATCGGGTAGATCGAATATTCAAGTTCACTATATCCACGATATACTGAATCGCGCGAAGGAAGAACGATATCGTAAGATGTACCCGGTAGAATAAACAATCCTGATCGCACATTCAAAATTTGAAAAAATATATAAACGGGTTCTGTAGTTTTAAATTTAAATGAAAAATTAGCCGCTTTATCTATCGTTGCAGATGCAATTTCTTTTCGTGAAAATGTCAGAAGGTCGCCATACGAATTGAGTGTGATGTTCTCGCCTTCAAAGGTTGGTGCTGTACCACGAATGACCACTTCCTGCGCATTGACGCGGGTTGCGATCAAGAAAAAAAGTACAATCAACAGTTTTTTCATTTCACCCTATTCTTATTCAGCTCAATTTTAAACCTTCCGGAATGAATGGAGAAACATCACCCCCATTTTTATATATGTCGCGGATGATGGTTGAATTAATCATACACAATGCAGGATCAGAAACCATAAAAATTGTTTCAATTCCGGAATCCATTGCATGATTCATTTGCGCAATACTTCTTTCAAATTCAAAATCAGCAGACGTCCTCATTCCACGCAAAATAAACTGCGCACCTATTTTTTTACAAAACGAAACAGTAAGACCTTCATAAGAATCAATGCTTACCTTTGGTTCATTCTCAAAAACTTTTTTGAGAAAAGCGATTCTTTTATCCAAAGAAAAGAGTGATGATTTGCCTGCATTAACGCCAACTGCAATCACAATTTTATCAAACAAAGGAAGCGCCCTTTGGATGATAGATTCATGCCCCCGCGTAACGGGATCAAAGGAACCAGGGAATACTGCAATCTTTTCCATATTCGATTTATTAAGGCAAAAATACGAAATTATCTGCCTGAAGGAACTGACTTACGTATTCTAACGAAGCCCTACTCATTTTTATTGTCTTCAGGTAATTCAAAAAAACTAAAGTTTACACTTCCATAATTTCTGTGATTAAAGAAATGCGGGTGATCGCGGAATGAATACTTTGCAGAGTGCTCAAGAATGAGCCATCCACCAGCTGCCAGTAATTTTTTTTCGAAAATCAAATCCGGAATGGTAGAAATTTGTGAAAGTTCATACGGCGGATCTGCAAAAATAATATCAAAGGTACGTCTGCAATCATCGAGATATGTGAAAACGTTTCTTTCGTACACATGAATTTCAGTGTTCGGAAAGCGGGGAATTGTATTTCGGATAAACCGCACACAGGCATTAGCCTGATCAATCATTGTAATGTGCGCCACTCCCCTTGATGCGAATTCAAATGAAACACTTCCTGTTCCGGCAAAAAGATCCAGTATGCACATTCCATCAAAGTCCCAACTGTTTTGTAATATACTGAATAAACCTTCACGCGCAAAATCAGTAGTAGGTCTTACAGGCAGATTGGGCGGTGGCGTGATCCGCATCTTTTTATTGTTTCCACCAATAATTCTCATAAAAAAAGATTAAAAAGATCAGGATAACAATTGTGAAATTCAGCTTGAATATCAGGAGCTGCAGATGGTGGAAAAGGAATGTAGCTAACAATTTTGGGGAAATTGGCTTTTGCTGCATCCAGAAATTCCTGTTGTTTATTGGTCTTTCCTGTAAAATACACAGTCGCTTTTGACTGATCCAGTTCGTATCGAGAAAAAGAAGTCAGTAAAAAATAATTAAAATCTTCAGGCGTATTTATTTCGAAAGCATTACAAAACTGTATGTTTCCATTCTGCATGATCAATAACAGAAATTGATTTTCTGTAAACAATACAAGCGCATTTAAACCATCAGCCGGGCTTTTCCTGTATATACGATTTAACAGCGGTGTTAAATAATGATTGACCTGAACTTTGCCAAAATTTGATGATAGCTGATTGATCAGGTTATACGGAGAATAATAAACCAGGTAGATTCCTGCAGCAGGATGATAATCGTATTGAGCAACCAGATTCATTTCATCTGGATTGAAGAGCAATTCCAGATGTTTCACGGCCTGAGATGAATCAAAAAAAATTTCAGGAATTAATGTAAAATAATTTGTGCGAATGCTGATACGAACTTCAGAAAGAGTCTGTTTGTTGGAAATTTTTTCTTTGATTGCCTTCAGGGTTGAATCAGCCTTTTCTTTTCCTGTTCCATCGGTTGAATAGGTACACAGTCCTTTGTAAAGAGATTGTTCCGTATCAAAAAGTGAAAATGCAAATGAATCTGCTGAATGAGCAATGGCTAATCCGGCTTTAGAAATATCCGTTTGTTGTATGGCGAAAAAATCTTCCTGCAGTTTCAACATGATCCGCCAAAGGTATTAAAAATTATAGCTAAGCGACAGCAAAGCCCTGATGTTTGCGACGGGTGATACATCCCCGAATTCGCCCAGTGAATTGGGTGTTCCAAAAAAGGCAACCGTGTATTCAACCTCAGTTGAAAATTTTAATTTTCCCGTTAAATAACTTACACGGGGTGAAACACGATACATAGATTCAATATCACTACCCATGGCATAAATTCCGCCACGTATATTCTTCATTGTGCCAAGATTCTTCAAATAACCAGCAAATACGCCGAACTGCCATTTCGTTCCTGTAGTAGAAATATCAGCCCATGCAGAAAGAATATTCAGAGTGGTATATGTTTTAATATTTGTTAATGAATCTGCATCAGCTACTGCATAGCCACCCAACATTAAGTGGTCATTTAAATTTTGTCCCAAAACTGATTCCAGTTTTACAACAAATTTATCCGATTGAATTTTCGCAAAAGCAACAGCAGAAAACGATTCAACTGTTTCATTTGTTTTAATAAGACTATCTGTAACAAGCCTTGGTTTGAGAACTTTGTAATCCCCACCCACGCCAACAAGGTTTTCTTTCCACGCATAATGTAACTGAAAATGCAGATTCGGTATTACTGCATTTCTTGAATAAGCAGTGCTGGTAGCAACAGTTGTTCCTGAAGGGCCGCTGCTTGCATAATCACGCTGAGAAGACGCAACAGCAATCATTTTCAAATTACCCATTGTATATTTATAACGCACCTGCGGTTGCCTTGAAAAAGGATGAAAAGGCGCGCCTGTATTTAACGATGCAACATCAGGAATCATTTCCGGGACGTTGAGCGGATGCCAGTATTGACCTACCATCAGTTGAGATTTTTTCCAGTCGAGTTTAATGTACGCATGACGCAGACGAAATGCATTGTTTTCGATATTACTTGGGCCTGTAAAATCACCTTCCAGTACGGCAGAAGCTTTTGCACCAAAGGCATCGGGACCAAAAATATCACCGTGCAAGCGCGACATCATGCTTACCTGGTTTGCGCTGGGTTGCTCATTGATATCAACTCCATTTTTATCGAATGAGGGTTTCAATGGATAAAGCATTGCCTGCGTTTCGCGAATACTATATGTTTGACGGGTATCATACCAATACTGCGCATTCACAAAACCCGAAAAACGAATTCCGAATTTTGCAGTGTCCTTGGTTTGAAAATTTGCATTCGCTGAAATAGCCGAGAATACAAGAATTGAAAGCAGAAGATTTTTTTTCATTTTATCAATTAATAAATTATAGCGTAAACAATTTCAATTAGAATATTTAAAACAATAATAGCTGATAAGGCAGGAACAACGAGCTTTCTGGTCGCTTTACTTCCCAATGTAACACAATAAACTGTTTTCAGAATATTGTTGCTGATGATGGCCTGCATCGTTGCAAAAACAATGACTGCCTGCGGCACATCATAGGTCCCCTGGAAAAGACTCATTAGAAAAGGATCAATATCGGTAACACCAATAATTACAGAAAGAACATTCAACCCGCCGGATCCAAAGTTGATCACTGTGTAATTTGTAATAAAAGTAAATGCAACATACATAAACATAAATAGCAATGCCACCTTGAACTCTAAAGGATTTTTAGTAGTAAAGGTTGTGTTTCTGCTTTCAGAGTTGTATTTGTTACCTCTTTTAAAAACAATCCAAGCCGTTATCAATGATGCAACAAACAATATTAAAAACCAGGGTGCAACATGAATTCCAAGGCTCTGGTTGAAGATTAGTACAAGTACAAGAATCCGAATATACATCATTGCGATTGCAAGCATAATAGCGGTTGCAAAATGAGATGCTAACTCAGGATTGTCCTTGCTTTTGCGCGACATGACAACGGTAGTTGCCGTACTACTATACAGACCGCTTAATATACCGGTAATGATAATTCCAGATTCGCGGAAAATAAATTTCTGAATCAGATAACTTATGTATGAAATACTGGAAATGATTACAATCGCAAGCCATATTTTATAGGGTGTGATATCAATGCCCACAATAATTTCCTTATTGGGAAGAACAGGAAGAATCACACCGGCAATAACAAGAAATTTAGAAAGCGTTAAAAATTCATCCCTGTCAAATTTCTTTGAAAAAAGCATCAGCGATTCCTTGATCTCAGTCATAATAAGAACTATCACAATGATCAGAATGGAGAACCATCTGTCCTGCGTGATGATCATCGGAGCAAGACAATATGTAATCAGAGCAATGATAATGGTTGTGAGTCCGTAATCCTGAAGCTGTGAAGTTTTACTGTAATAATAAATTCCCAGAAAAACCAACAATGCAAAGCCGCCACCCAGATAGTATTCCGGATGACCGGGAAAAATCTGAAAGAGAATAAAACCAAGTATTCCGATAAAAGTAAAAGTACGGTCTGTTCCGAATAGTCTTTTCTCATCACCTGCAACCGTGCTGTGCAGACGACGTTGCGCAAGACCGATGATCAGAGAAAAAACGGTAACGAGTAAAAAATCGTAGAAACTTTTGGGGATGGTATTTAATTCTTCCAAAACGTTTAAATTTAATTTACTTTAATACTCATTTTTTGAAAAAAAGTTTCAATTAATGACTCACTACAAAGCGTCCTGTTTTCATTAAATTACTTGACTGCAACTGCCAGAAGTAAAGCTGACCGGACCAGGCAGAAGTATTTATTGAATGAAGATTTCTACCTGTCACAGATTTTAGTGATTCCGAATAAACAGGCCTTCCCGAATAGTCATAGACAGTCAGCCTAACATTTGAATTTTCATTTTGATTCCACTGAATATTTAAAATGTTGCTTGTTGGATTTGGGTATACGAAAACTGAATTATCATTATTCGTTTCAACAATACCTGGAACCGTATGGTATTGTGTATAGGCATTAGCTGCACTTAGCTGCAAATCAGAAAGACTTGTTCCTGCAATCATTGCGAAAGCAACAGTAATTGTATCTCCTGGATTGATTGAATATGGGCCAGACGACACCATATGAGAAACATCATTCCCGTCTTCATATGAACCAACCATAGGTCCGGATTCTTCACGTAATGATAAAAATGAAATGTATTTTTCTGTTTTCAGAAATCCATCTGAAATTTTGACACTTCCAAAATAACCGTCATTATCAAATGAATAACAGGATGCAGTGCCATCACTCAGCATACTGATTCCAGCATATGCGCCACCCTGCTTATAATAAATGTAACCCAACCTGTTTGAAGCATTCCAGTTTGCGTGATTCATAATATAATCTTCTACGTCCCAGTCAGCATACAAACCAGCATAAAAATTATTAAGTATAGTAGAATTTCGATTTCTAATTTTGTACTCAAAAATGATGTAGTTAGTATTCCCTGCAGTATTCCAGGCAAGCGCTCTTTGCGTCACCATAATATTAATTTTATTTGCACCTGAAGCAGAATCTGTAATCACACCAGCCACTTCATAATCAGCGAAAGTAGAAGGATACAGACGTGTCAGACTTCCTTTGGGAATTAAATCCGAATTTAACATTGATACATTACCGGAATAAATACAATCCGAAACCTGTGTTGAAGAAATCCCAAATACAGGACCTGCAACGCTCAGCATGGATGTCGCTTCGTTTAAAGTAAATCCCAAACCCTGTGTTTGGTATATATCACTGTATCCAATCTGGCTGTTGTCGCAAAGGGTTGTTGCTACTTCGTTTGTATCAATATCAATATAATTTTTATTGAAAACAAAACTGAAAACATCATCACCCAATATTGTTCCGTCAGAAAAAGTAACTGTAAAATCAACTAACAAATTTGCTTGAAATGTAGGAAGCAGTTTAACTCTGAAAGGTACTGAAGCATTGGTTGCTGAAGTCATTGAAGCCATAGGCCCGATAACAGACGTTGCATTCAAAATACTAACCAAAGGAGATGCAGTAGAAATAGTAATGGAGAGATTTGTTAACGGATCCAGATAATTCGTAAAAGTACCTGTGAAATAAATTGTATCACCAGCCTGATAAATTTCATTTTCATGATCTGATGGAACAACATCCGTAAGGCGAACGGATTTCATATTTGCAGTGGTAAGAGCTTTATATACATTCACACGACCACTGCCCAGCATTCCTGCATAAGGTGCATTGGCAGGAATCGTATCAATATTATCTGCCGTTACTTTTAACACTTCAGCAATTTGCAAACAGGTTAAGGAAGGAAAATATGATTTTACGAGTGCAGCACAACCTGCTACATTGGGCGATGCCATTGATGTTCCACTTGATTTGCCATAGGTTCCAATCTTAAGTGTAGAGTAAATATCTTTTCCGGGAGCAGAAATATCAACGCGTGGATAAAAGGAAGACCCTGCCCATTTCACATCATTTGAATCCGTTGCGGCAACAGATAAGGCATACTGATAGCTCGCCGGATAAAATTTTGCTGTATTATTGTTATTGCCACAAGCTGCTACTACAAGCGAGTTGCAGTTGATGGAAGCAAATGTAATTACGTCCTGACCAAAATTTCCCTGAAAATAAGTTGACCCCCAGGAACAATTAATTATACTGCATCCATGATCAGCAGCATATACAATACCTTCGTATGAATTCACAAACTGCCCTGAAGAATCTTCAACTTTAACAGGGAGATAGCGACATTTAAAACCAATACCAACAATCCCTGTTGTATTGTCCGTTGCAGCTGCTGCAATACCAGCAACATGAATGCCATGCTCTCTGTAATCAAAATCCGGATTATTATCATTATATGCCATGTCCCAACCTCCGAAATTGTCAATGTAACCATCGCCATCATTGTCTATTCCATCAATCGGGTCATCGTAATTGTACTGAAGATTTGTTTTCAGATCAGGATGGTCGGTTTCAGTTCCTGTATCTATAATTCCAATAGTTACAGTCGTATCACCCTGCGTTATGTTCCATGCTGAATCTGCTTTCATTTTTCTGTAAGCATACTGATTCGATTTCATCGGATCATCAGGACTGTACAATACCGTAGGAAGATAATACGGTTGTGCATATTCCACGCATCCCGTTTGTAAAAGTTTATTCACTGCCTGTTCAACAGAAATATTTTCGGAAAATTTCATTTCATAAATCAGCGAAAGGTCAGCCATAGCAAGCCCTGCCTTATTCTTCAAATTTTTAGGTGGATTATGACGTGGGAATTTTTTCTCCAGAAAATTAAATTTCAGTGAAAGCAATGCATTTGAAAACGCGGGATCAGTAATACTTTTCTGGTTGCAAGATTCCCGATAAGCAGGTTTCATTTTAAAAATAACGGTGCCTGGCAAATAGTCTGTTTGTGTGATTCCTTCAGGCATTCTATAATTCCCTGAAGGTTTCATAAAATCTTGTGCTGACAAATTGCTATAAAATGCAAACAATAAAATGAAGCCGATTATCCTTATGTTTCGCATATGCCTTAATTTGAATGCAAGATAATAAAAAAAACGAAAGATTAAATAACATTATCAATTCTTTCAGATCAATTCGTTTGCTATTTTTGCATAAAATTGACACATGATCTTTCCGGAAGATTTTGAGATAAAAACGGGATTCCAGGCTATCAGGGAGCAACTCTTTGCCGAGTGCTCCTCTACGCTGGGAAGCAGCCGTATTAATGGTCTACAATTTGTTTCCGACATTTCGGAACTTACTGTTTTACATGGACAAACTTCGGAATTTCTAAGTATACTAACTTCATCACAAAATTTTCCCTCTGACGGATTTCATGATCTGCGATCATTATACTCATTATTACGCATTCCTCCTTCTTATGCAGACCCGGCGCAGCTACTTCAGTTCCGCCAGATGCTGGTATGCACCCGCGAATGCATTGCGTTCCTGGAAAACAAAAAAGAAGAAAATATTTTCCCAAACCTCGTTCTTCTGAGCGAAGGAATTGAGCCCTGCTCCCATCTGATTCCGGCTATTGATGCCATTCTTGATGAACACGCCAATATTAAAGACAATGCTTCACCAGAGCTTGCATCCATCCGCTCGCGCATGAATAGTTTACGCAGGCAGGCAGCATCCCGCCTTTCAAAAATTATAAGTCAGGGTATTAAAGCAGGACACCTGGAAGCCGGCACTACACCTACCATCCGCAGTGGGCGATCGGTAATACCCATTCCCAGTCACCTGAAAAAAACTTTTCCGGGTTTTATGCATGATGAATCTTCATCAGGTCTTACTTTGTTTATTGAACCTGCAGAGATTTTTTCGATGAATAATGAAATCCGCGAATGTGAATATGATGAAAAGCATGAGATCATAAAAATTCTTACAAACATTGCTGATCTCATCAGACCTTTGCTGGAAGAATTAAAAAAGATTCAGGAGTTTTTGGGAACATTAGATTTCATTCGTGCCCGTGCACGATTTGCACTGCGAATAAAAGCGATTATCCCGGCCATGATTCCGGAACCCCACGTTGAATGGAAAAAAGCCCGTCATCCTTTATTAGAACAAAAACTTTCTGTTACAGGAAAAAAAGTAGTTCCACTCGATCTGGTGCTTGACGAAACAAACCGAATTATAATTATTTCTGGTCCCAATGCAGGGGGAAAATCCGTTTGTCTGAAAACGACTGCACTTTTGCAATACATGGTTCAGTGCGGATTACCGGTGCCTGTTGCTGAAGGCTCGGTGTTCGGAATTTTCGAATCCATTCTGCTCGACATCGGAGATGATCAGTCAATTGAAAATGATCTGAGCACCTACAGTTCACATTTGCATGCCATGAAATGTTTCCTGGAAAATGCAAATGAACAAACGCTTTTTCTGGTCGACGAATTGGGAAGCGGTACCGAACCACGCATTGGCGGGGCACTTGCTCAATCAATGCTGATGCAGCTCAATGATCAGGAAGCCATGGGACTTGTAACAACGCATTATGCAAACTTGAAATTATTAGCATCCAGCACACCCGGAATTTTCAACGGTGCCATGCGTTTCGACAATAAGAAAATGCTTCCGTTATTTATTCTTGATACCGGAAACCCAGGCAGTTCCTTTGCCATCGAAATCGCGCGCCGCACAGGAATTGATGAAAAAATACTTGAAGACGCACAAAAACTTGCCGGCAGCGAATTCTTCCGATACGACAGCCGCCTGCAGGATCTGGAATCAGATCAGATTCGCCTTGGCAAAAAAATGGAGGATCTTGAAAAGAAAGAAGAATTTCTGAACAGCCTGATACGCGAATACGAATCGATGAAAGCATTGAACGATCGTGTTAAGAAAGACATGGAAGCAAAAAAGAAAGTACTGCTGAATCATGCGAAAACAGAAGCCGCTGAAATCATTGAAAAAGCAAATCAATTGGTTGAAAACACGATCAAAGAAATTAAAGAATCGAAAGCGGATAAAACAATTACAAAAGAATCGAGAGATAAACTTGAAGTTTTTGTAAAACAAAACAAACCCCAGCCTCCTGTTGAATCCATTTTTGTAGCCATTCCGGAACCCGAACCTGCTGAAACTGTTTCGGGTCAGATTAACATTGGAGACAGTGTACGGATTAAAGGTTTGTTTGATGCGGGTGAAGTGATTGAAATGAAAGGCAAAAAAATTACGGTTGCATTTGATTCTGTAAAAACAATTATTCAGATTGATAATCTGGAAAAAGTAAAAAAACAAAAAACAATTCCAAAGAAGAAAAGTTATGTAACATCTTCGTTAGCCAGCGGCATTCAGGAAAAGAAAGCATATTTCAATCCGCAGGCCGACATGCGCGGAATCAGGGCTGAAGAGGCATACACCTATATCCAGAATTACATTGATGATGCATTGATGCTGGGAATTACTGAACTTACAATTCTTCATGGAAAAGGAAACGGTGTTCTCAGGAACATCGTTCGTGAATATCTCAGAACGCTTTCGCAGGTCGAATGGTATGGTGATGAAAACCCTGATCGCGGCGGTGCAGGAATAACTTTAGTTCGTTTGAAATAATTACACATGGCACAGAAAGAAAAAAATATACATCCATCCCAAGTGCCATTTATGGTATATGCCGATGAAAAAGGAAATCTTTTTGAAGATACGAAGTTTGAAGCTGTAGGAAGAAGTGCGCATACTATTCAACGTCTTCAGGCTTCCGATTTTGTATTATTACCGGAAGGAAGCAGCCTTTTTCATTTGCCTTTGCGCAAAGCAACCGGATTTAATATTCAGAAAAAAGAAATTTCAAATCGTCCAAAAGGACTTGCCTGTGCGGCTTTTGTTGCACCCGCATACTCACAAACGCACATGGCTGCATGGGAAACATTGCCCGATGCGCCCATCCTTCCCTTATATGCATACAGTGTACTTGGCTGGCTCGACGATCAGTTTTACACGACTGCATTTCGTGTTGACCCGGATATTCGTCAGGATTGCGATCAGTTTGATCAACGTATCGTTGAAAAAAATGCAAACAAATTAGTAAAAGAATATCCCGACAACAGGCTTATTCATCATTTGTATCATTGTGCCTGTGTTTACCTTTGTCCGGCTGCAAGAAACTTTTTTCTAAAAAGGTGGGAAGCACCATTGCCGACTTCTCCCTCCTGCAATTCGAATTGCAAAGGTTGCATATCCTGGCAACCCAAATCATCCGGAATCACTTCGCCACAAAACAGAATTGCATTTGCTCCCACGGCTGAAGAAATTGCAGAGGTAGCGCTCATGCATATCGCCGTTGCACCCAATCCGGTTGTAAGTTTCGGTCAAGGCTGTGAAGGAGAACCGCTGCTTGTCTGGGAAACCTTAAGAGATGCCATAAAACTGATCCGCAAAAAAACAAAGAAAGGCACAATCAATTTAAATACAAACGGAAGTATGCCTGCTGCAGTGCAAGCTATGATTGACGTTGGTCTTGACAGCATACGCATCAGCTTAAACAGTGCTCAAAAGGAATTATACAATTCATATTATCGTCCTAAAAAATATTCGTTTGAAGATATTATTAAGTCAGCTCAGGTTGCAAAAAGAAATAAAAAA
>JAZDMK010000091.1:0-44700 GCA_043800975.1 Bacteroidota bacterium
ATAAAAATTGACAACAAATTTTCTGCAACAAAAATTCAAATTATCCACTAAAATCATAACTAATGAAAAATAAAATTACTAAAGGCATAGCTGCTCAATTGGCAATAATTTTCTCTTGGCAGCATAGTTCTTTCAGTAAACCATGTTTCAAAATCTGAGCAGGTTCCCATACATTTCCTGGAGCCTGGATTGTATTTCATTAGTGTAAATATTAATGGCAAGAATTACAAAAGAAAACTAATTGTAAATCGATAGTGCCGGTTCGCCGCAGCGAATGGTAATGTGATGGTGAAAGCTTTTCATTTTGACATTTTACATTTACACTCTTACATATGACATTTCAAAAGGGCTGCCAATCGCAGCCTTTTTTTTATTCTGTACGTTTATGCAAAAATATTTATGAACTTTCCGAACTCTTCGAATAGATACTTCAGAAATATTTTAAAAACCGCGTTCAGCGGTAATTTTCAATCGTTAAAAGATTTTTAAAGAAAAAATTTTTTTCTTCGGAAAATGAATTTAATTTTGTTGCTGTTACATTTATAACAAATCATTCAGGAACAATTAGATAAGTATGGAAAATCAAATTAGCAGTATTCTTGACAAGTACGGGAATGACCCCGGGCGACTGATGGATATCCTTCTGGATGTTCAGATGGCGCTGCAATGCGTGAGTGACAAGGCTGTCAAATTCATTGCCGGAAAATTAAAGATTTCCGAAGCGGATGTGGAACAAACACGTTCGTTCTACCATTTCTTCACTTCAAAACCTGCCGGTAAGTATGCAGTGTATCTCAACAACAGCGTTACTTCGGTGATGTTTGGATACAAAGAAGTTGCCGATGAGTTTGAAAAGCAAGCCGGCGTTACCATTGGCAATACCACAGCTGACGGTAATATTGGCCTTTTCAATACAGCCTGTATCGGGCTCAATGATCAGGAACCTGCTGCGCTGATTAATGGCATTCCCTTTACCAATCTGACCCGCGAACGCGCGAAGGATCTGGTGGCTGCCATGAAAGCGGGTAAGAAAGTGGAAGAAATGCAGTACGGAAGCGGCGAAGGCAATAATGCCAATCCCCTTGTAAAAACGATGGTGAAGAACAACATCCGCAAAGCCGGACCGGTTGTGCTTACTGATTTCGTGAAAGGCGGATCGCTGAAGAAAGCCGTTGGCATGGATTCCAAAGCCGTGATTGACGAAGTGAAAAAATCGAATCTCCGCGGACGTGGTGGTGCTGGATTCCCGACAGGAATGAAATGGGATTTCTGCGCACGCGAAGCCGGTGATCATTATGTGCTGTGCAATGCTGACGAAGGCGAACCCGGTACATTCAAGGATAGAATTCTGATTACAGAAAAACCCGAAATGCTTTTCGAAGGCATGGCCATTGGCGGATATGCAATCGGCGCAAAAGAAGGAATTTTATATTTACGTAATGAATACCGCTATCTGCAGGCTTTCCTGGAAGACGTTCTGAAAGGAATGCGTACAAACAACACACTGGGTAAGAATGCCGGTGGCAAGAGCGGTTTCGATTTCGATATCCGTATTCAATTCGGAGCCGGTGCATATGTATGCGGTGAAGAATCTGCACTGATCGAATCGGCTGAAGGCAAACGCGGTGAACCCCGCAACCGTCCTCCATTCCCAGTACAGCGCGGTTATAAAAACAAACCTACGATCATCAACAATGTGGAAACATTCTGCGCTGTTGTAAAGATTATTGAAAACGGTGGTGAATGGTATACCAAATTCGGTACACAGGATTCAGCCGGTACCAAGCTTCTCAGCATCTCGGGCGATTGTGAAAAACCCGGGGTGTATGAAATAGAGTGGGGCATGAGCATTCAGGAAATGCTGGACATGGTCGGTGCGAAAGACGTTCAGGCTGTTCAGGTGGCAGGTCCTTCGGGAATCTGTCTGAACCCTGCACAGTTCGGTCGTAAGATTGCGCTTGAAGATCTGGCAACCGGAGGTTCGATGATTGTCTTTGGAAAGAACAGAAATATTCTGAAAGACGTTGTGTTGAATTTCATGGATTTCTTTACTGAAGAATCCTGTGGATCATGCGTTACCTGCCGTTCGATGAATGTGGTTTTGAAAAACAAACTAGAAAAAATTATCGATGGTCACGGTATCATGAGCGATATTACTGAGATTGAAAGCTGGGCAACTATGCTGCGTAAAGTAACACGCTGCGGTTTGGGTCAGACTTCAGCACAGCCTGTACTGACTACGGTTCAGAACTTCCGTCCGCTGTATGAAACATTGGTGGATAAGAGCAAGGACTATATCAGCACCTTTGATATGGCTGCCTCTGTTGCTGAATCATGCAAGGCAGTTAACCGCAAACCGAATCTGAATTAATCTGCAATCACAAAAAAATAAAATACAATGAGCGAAAAAATAAAATTCACCATAGACGGCAAGGCTTATGAAACCACGAAAGGAACGATGCTGGTGGATGCTGCTGCCGACAACGGGGTTTATATTCCCGTGCTCTGTCACATGCGCGGTGTTCATCCTGCGGGTTCATGCCGCGTGTGCACCGTGAAGTCGAACGGTCGCTACATGGCTGGCTGTACAACGCCTGTTGAAGAAGGAATGGCTTTCGAAAACCATACACCCGAACTCGACGATCTGCGTAAAATGACAGTGGAAATTATGTTTGTAGAAGGAAATCATTTCTGTCCTTCTTGCGAAAAGAGCGGCAACTGCGAATTGCAGGCGCTGGGATATCGTTACCAGATGATGGTACCACGTTTCCCTTATATTTTCCCCATGCGTGAAGTGGATGCCACCACACCTAAAATTTATCTTGACCGCAACCGTTGCATTCTTTGCAAACGTTGTATTCGTCAGATCCAGGACGCAAGTGGAAAAAATATTTTTGCATTCCGCAACCGCGGTGCTCATCTCGAAATCAATATGGATCTCGAGTTGGCAGCGAAGATGGACGACAAACAGGCGCAGGAAGCAATGAACACCTGCCCGGTAGGAGCCATCCTGCGCAAGGAAAAAGGATTTGATGAAGCCATCGGCACACGCAAATTCGATAAGAAACCGATCGGAAGTGATATTGAAAACAAATAAAAAAACGGAGGAAGAATAAATGAGCAAACCTATTGTTGCCACGGCTTCACTGGCTGGCTGCTTCGGCTGCCACATGTCGATTCTCGACATTGACGACCGTATACTGCAGTTGATAGAACTGGTGGAATTCAATAAATCCCCCATTGATGATATCAAGGAATTCACGAAAGAATGCGACATTGGCATTATCGAAGGCGGATGTTGTAACAGTGAAAATGTACATGTGCTGAAAGAATTCCGCAAGCACTGCAAAATTTTAATTGCACTCGGCGAATGCGCTATCATGGGCGGACTGCCAGCTTTACGCAATGGAATTCCTGTGAAGGAATGCATTGACGAAGCATACCTGGGCGGACCAACCGTGGGTGAAAACAAAGAAAAGATTTTACCCAATGATGACGAACTGCCTATGATTCTTGACAGGGTTTATCCGCTGCACGAAATCGTAAAGATTGATTATTATCTCCCCGGCTGCCCGCCGCGCGCTGACCTTATCTGGAATGCTGTTGCAGCACTTGTCACCGGTGGTGAAATGAATCTACCCTATGAAGTTATTAAATTTGATTAAACCCTGATAGAATAATGGCACAGAAAGTAACTATAGAACCGGTAACCCGTGTTGAAGGACATGGTAAGGTTACCATTCATCTCGATGATCAGATGAACGTTGTTCAGAGCCGTCTTCACATTGTTGAATTCCGCGGATTTGAACGTTTTGTACAGGGCCGTCCCTACTGGGAAGCGCCTGTACTGGTGCAGCGCCTTTGCGGTATCTGCCCCGTGAGCCATCACCTTGCCGCTGCCAAAGCACTCGACGTTATCGTTGGCGCAGGCACTGGTAAAGGTCTTACGCCCACCGGCGAAAAGATGCGCCGCCTGATGCACTACGGACAAATGTTCCAGAGTCATGCACTGCATTTTTTCCATCTTGCATCGCCCGACTTTTTGTTAGGTTATGATGCAGATCCCGCTATCCGTAATGTCATCGGTGTGATTTTAAATTTCCCCGATCTGGCAGTACAGGGCGTGATGATGCGTAAATACGGTCAGGAAATTATTGAACGCACTGCCGGAAAGAAAATTCACGGTACGGGTGCAATCCCTGGCGGTATCAACAAATGCCTGAGCATTGAAGAAAGAGATTTCCTTTTAAAAGGTGCAGATCCAATGAACATCGACAAGATGATTGCATGGAGCGAAGGTGCGCTGGCAGTATTCAAAGATTACTATTCCAAGAATAAAGATTTCGTTGACAAATTCAGTTATTTTGCTTCCAACCACGTAAGTCTCGTTCGCGAAGACGGTGCGATGGATCTGTATCACGGCGTTCTGCGCGGTGTGGATCATGATGGTAAGAAAGTACTGAATGATATCGACTATCAGGAATACACAAAATACATTGAAGAAGAAGTACGCAGCTGGAGCTACATGAAGTTCCCGTATCTGAAATCTTTGGGTAAGGAAAAGGGCTGGTACCGCGTAGGACCACTGGCACGTTTGAACGTTTGTGATTTCATTCCAACGCCAAAAGCACAGAAGGAATTTGAAATTTACAAAGCAGTAACCAACGGAAAACCAAACGGACATTGCCTGCACAACCATTGGGCACGCCTGATTGAACTGTTGCATTCGGCTGAAGTAATCAAAGATCTGTTGAATGATCCTGATTTATTGAAGAATGATCTGGTAAGAAAAGGAACAAAAGTACACGAAGGTGTGGGGCTCATTGAAGCGCCACGCGGCACGCTGTTCCATCATTACAGAATTAATGATGATGATCAGATTGTAATGGCTAATTTAATTGTATCTACAACCAACAACAACCAGCCGATGAACAATGCGGTGAATAATGTTGCTGTAAACATGATGACCGGACAGAAGGAAATCACCGAGCCGATGAAGAATGCAGTTGAAATTGCGATTCGTGCTTATGATCCATGTCTGAGCTGCGCAACGCATTCACTGGGCAAAATGCCGCTGGATATTCAGTTGATGAATAGTAATGATGAAGTGATTGATCGTTACATTTCGTAATCACTACAAATTAATAAATGAAGAAAGCCTGCAGGAATGCGGGCTTTTTTTTTGAACAAGGAGCAAGGAACAAGGAACAAGGATTTTTGAAGTTGAAATTTTATTTCCTAATAACCAATACCTAATAACTACCTTCGAGAATTCGGGTGTTCAAAAAAAATTAATACCGATAAAACCTCTTCGAATAATTTATAAAATCAAACTCCTGCAGGTTCCACCATATTCTGTAAGGAAGATTCATCGCACAATAAAATCCCGTATTGGTAATATCATCCGCATGGCTTTCTGCAAATGCTGTTCTGTAAAGGCAGATCGGTGAGCCATCCGGATTGTCAGCTATGTAAATAAAGTTCAGTTTACCCAGACTGTCGTTGTCGTCCATTCTCCGGGGCGGAAAAATAAAAGGGTTCTTTTGATTATCGGAAACAAATTTATAGTAACGCATCTTGGATTTTAAATTATACAGATTGAAAGTTCTGTAATCATTCTCCGAAACAATAGCACCGGTAGCATCAAACGTAATCTTTTCTTTTGCCAGATCTTTTTGATATTTTTTTACAAAGCTTGTAAATTTATATTTTTTGAATAGTTTGTCTTCTGTCAGTTTCGACTTGTAGTATTTAAATGGAGAATTGTCCCTGTCTAAAGCGGAAACCTCAAGCAGATTGATCATCCACCAGTCGAGATCGGATGTAATAGTTTTGGAACTTGCAACAGGATTTATTTTATTTAAAGAATCGCACAGTTTGATTTCATCTTTTGAAGCAATGTAAAAGCCCGGTTGTAGAAAAAAATCGGAATGCAGTACCTTCCTCACACCTTTTGTGTACTTATCATACAAATCATTTTTAACCATACCCTCATACTGTGAAGATAAATAGGTTTCGGTGTTAAAATTATTTTCATTCTGCTGGCTGAAATTTTTTCGGAGGATGCCTTCGCGTATCAGAATGTATTCATTCATGCGGTCGGTGCGCCACTGACAAAAGGCCTGCGCCATTTTCTTCGAAACGCCTTTAACTGGTTGATTGGATTTCGCGGGATCAAAAATTTCGGGATATTTATTTGTATCAGGAAGCATTCTTTCATATACTTCAGGGTAATTTGTTCCATACACTTTATAGGTCCATTGCAGGAAACAGAGATACTCCCGGTTGGTGGTTTTGTATTTGGAAATGATAAAAGATTTCTCCCCGTTCTGCACAAGAATTAAATTGTTGTATGAAAGCGGGTTCCCTTTAATTTTTTTTGTGGCAATCTTCTGCGCACTCAGGCTGCTGAAGAGGAGAAGGAAGGAGAGGAGTGGGAAGAGGGGTTTCATGGGGTGATAATGCATTTTTAGTAATTTTAACATTCTTGCTAAATACAAAATGTACAAAATTTTGAGTTATGTTAGCCTTGGGGTAGTTTAAAATGATCTATGTTCAAAACGACCTTATCTGCATAATTTTAAACATCCAATAGTATCGAATCAATTATATGTATTGAATTCTTCAGTCTTAAAATAATATTTCTTCTGCTTTTTAACTTAGTTAAAAAAGATTGAGATAAAGTAAAATTTGAAAAAGGTTCTGGTTGTAATGGAAGAGAAGCTATTAAATAACAATTATTAGTATTGGAAATTACTCTTGATTGAATGTAATAGTGTTGAGTTCTGTATAATTGTCTGATTGCTTTTTTTAAATTTTTATAATTATTTTTAGGAATATTACTATATTTTAATTCACAAAATAAAATCCAAGAATTGATGTGTGATTCTGCTGGAAAAAAAACAGCTTCACATTGAGACCTTGGGCTTCCATTGCACAAAACAAAGCTGGTATTATTGAACGGAATCCCATTAATATGTATATTTTGGGGATTTAATATAGCGAAATATTTTATGTCAGTGGGAGGAGTAATAGAAAATATTTCAACAGTTCTTTTTACTGTTTGTGCTCTAGTTACCTCAGAATAATCAGCTACAAATATATCATCAGTGTAATTATTTATTAAAACATGCTGATGAGGGTATGAAGTTCTAATATTTCTGTTAATCATTTAATAGTGATTTAACATAGAATAAAATTCATCCATAACATCTCTCATTTGATTGTCAAAGAAATTTTCTCCAATTAATCCATCATCTTTTTGAATGCTTTTAATGTAGCCATCTTTAATTTGGTAAATTGTAATTGATTCAGGTAATACTTTGGAATTATAACATAATAACTTTTCTTTCTCAATTTCCGATAATTTATCACTAACTAGTGATGCCATTATACAATTGTTAATTGCATATAACACATATGGACTATGAGTAGTTAAAGTTAATTGGTGATTAAAATTACTATTAACACTTGCTAATAAGAAATAGATGAGAGATTTTTGAGTCGAAGGAAATAAGTTCTGCTCTGGTTCTTCAATAATTAAATTTGTCCTATTTGTCCTAAACAACCCGTCTCTAACTTTTACAAATTCATTGAAGTACTTTAAAACATTCTCGTCTTTTTCGGAAATCTTTGCATTTAGTTCTGCTATAGCTTCTTTTCTTTTCTCTGGATCTGTTATGTTCTTTTTATAAATAGGTTTTATTACTAATTCTGTGACAAGTATTTGTGTTACATTAGCTTTAACCTCATCCATTTCGAATGACATATTCTGCTCATCATTGTATATGTTGTTAATTAAATAATCGATCATTACAATCAATGGAGTAATAGAAGATAAACCACTAGATGCATTTGAAAGCAATATATCATATGAATTTTTGTTGTTTGAGATATGATTTTCTTTATTACTTTCAGAAAAGTAATAACTAACTCCCATATCTATTAAAGATAGATTCTTTTCTTTTGAGTAGTTTTTCTTAGCATTAAACCAATCAAACAAAAAACTTTTTAAATAATTATTGGGGAGTTCTACTTTTTCAATACCAGGTAAAATTGAAATACTTCTTTCTGAAGGAATGTAGGAGATTTTGTTTCTTTTATAGGAGAATTGATTTACCCAAGAAATTTCAAATTTTTCCCATTTATAATGAATTTTTATAGAATTGCTTTCAAATTTAATTTCACTTTTTTCATTAAAATAACCTTTTAAATTATGAAAGGACTCTAATTTTTCAATAAAGAAATTTTTATTCGATAGGTATTCTTCAAAAGATTGATGTAACGCAACATCTTTTTCAACCCATTTGCAGAAACTAATAATTTTTGCAATTGTACTTTTACCACTGCTTTGTTCACCCATGAAGACATTGATTTTATTCAAATCTAATTTTGCTTCATTTACAGGACCAACATTCAATATTTCAATTTTATCTTTTTCCATTTAGTACAACTGAATTTTGATACAAATGTAGGAAAATTTTATTTGGACTTTCTTACTATTATGCTTTCAAAAATTATTAAAATCTTACTATTCATGGCATTGTATTTAAGTCGTTTATTGAATTAAACGTCTGTTGCATGCTTTTCTAAATGCATTTTTCCACGGTTTCAACACTTCTTCAGCCTTACAATTTTTGTGATTCTTCCAATCATTTAAAAACCTTAGTTCTTCAAATTTACACTTTTTATTAAAAAATTTAAATATTTTTTCCACCCTACACAATATTACTCCCCAAATCACCGTTAATACTATCATAAAGCAACACACGCCTGTATGTTTTTGGATGATGGTATATCGGTTTTTTCTACTTCCGGCCTGCCCGCAGCAGCCGAAAACCCGCATTGGGTGCAGCTCACAGCTTTTAATACCCCGTCATTTCCCTTTGTGTCACACTCCAACATAAATGCGTCACACTCAAACAAGAATGCGTCGCAAACCAATATGCATGCTACACAAACGAGCATGAATGCGTCACATTCGACCTTGCATGCGTCGCAAACGGCCTTGCATGAGACACATTCGAACATGCATGCGTCACAATCCAACATGAATGCACCACAAACGATAATGAATGCGTCGCAGTCGACCTTGCATGCGTCACACTTGACCCTGCATGCGATACAAACGAATATGCATGCGTCGCAAACGTACATGAATGCGTCACAAAGGAGCCGGGAAAATAGCGGAAAGGCCTGCTGTGCCTACGGTTCCATACATCATATAGACTTCCTTCCTATATTACTAACAGTCAAAGGCGAAATGTTATGAGACGCTCAAAAGTTGTTTTGGAATTTCTGAGGTACCCTGTATCCAGGAAAGTGGAATATGGCAGAAATGTCATAGCCAAGATGACCGGCAACGCTTCATTTCCCAGTCCCGACCTGACGCTGACCGTAGCGGCCACGCTCTGCACCAATCTGGAGCAGGCAGCTGTAGCGGCCGACGGAGGAGGCAAAGCCGCTACATCAAATTTGAATATAGCGGAAAAAGCCTGGGATGACGGATTTCGTAAGCTTGCCATGTACGTTGACCGTATAGCCAATGGTGCCGAAAACCTGATTTTAATATCAGGCTTCGATGCCAGCCGCCAGCCGGAAGCCGCCCTTCGACCCGAATTTCATGCTGAAAATACAAAGCATGCGGGAGAAGTGTTGCTTGCGCATAAGTCGTTGCGCAAAAGAGCTGCATGGGTGTGGCAATATGCCCCCGATCCCGTGCCCTCGGATGGTGCAGGCTGGACATTGGCAAATGTCACCCTTCAGGCAAAATGTGTTATCTCCGGCCTGGAGAGCGGCAAGCTGTATTGGTTCCGCGTATGTCTTGTATCAGCAAGCGCAATGGACCTGTGGAGTGTACCGTTTCCGCTTCGTGTGATGTAAGGCATGGGTCATATAGCGCGGGCCTCAGGCCTGTGCTGCGAATCCACTAAGACCTCCGGCGTTTCGGGGGTCTTTTCATTTTATAGGAATTGTTTGAGTTTAGATAATTTCTATTTCGAGGTTTCAAATCAAAGGAAGGTTGATTTTTTTCAATCTCCCTCTTTTTTTGCTTCACTTTCTTTCTTTAACACTTCAATAATATCTGAGTGAAGCTTTACATAGTCAATTTCTTTGTTGTATGTATATTTATACAAAGTTCTGCTGTTTTCACTTTCCCCTTTTGTAATAATCTTGGTTAGCACATAATCGAATTTTACAGACTCATCATATTTGTGGAACATCAAAACATGAAGTCTGTATAGTTGATCCTTGTCAGAGCCGTCCGGATTTGCGCTATATATATAATAAACAATTTTCGAAAAGCTTTTCGACAGCCTGTCATCAGGCAATTCTTCATACCATTCGTAACCCCATATATTCTTGCCTTCCCATTTGAAATAATCAAAATTGTAATATTTGTCAAGACCATCGGGTAGTTTGTTTTCTTTGTTGGCTTTATAAAGTATATCCTGATGTTTTCTGGCACTGTCCAATTGCTTAAGGCAAAAGTAAGAGACTACAAGGTTTTTATGCATCCAGAATTTTTTAGCATTTGCTTTATCATCAAAAGTTGAATTTTCTTTTTCAATGTACTTTAAGGCTTCGAGCCCGTATTTCAAAGAAACATCAAACTTCTCGTTCAGCCTGTTTTCCCATTCCAGTTGAGATGTTGTCTTAACGCAGTACCATAAAATATAGTTGTAAAGCGTATCACGTGTGTCGCACTGAGTTTCGATCTCTTTGAAAATTTTGTAAGCTTCGGTAAAGTTGTCAGTTTGAAGCCTGTTATTAGCCGTGTTGTACTTTTTCAGGATTTCACTTTGGCTGAATGCGAAAGAGGATAATCCTAAGAGTATAATTACAAGTACCTTTTTCATAGTTTATTTATGTTGGGGGATTTTTTAGAAGAAAAACAGATTATTAATTGTAAACAAATATACAAATACCCCTAAATCCACAACATATTTCTTCCTAAAGTATTAAATGAAATAGTCTTCAGGATTGAATCAAAGAAGCAAACCGCGAAGTGATTTCAAATCAGATTTACGAATAACGAACCGAACGAAGTGAGCTCAACCGAAGGTGCATAGCACCTGAGCTCTCGAACACATTTGAAAATGATGAATGCGTGAGAACCAGCAGGCCAGTGTTGCGGCGGTGGGAGCGAGTAATAACGAATAACGATTAACGAATAACGATTTTCAATCATAATACAAATAATCCTTATCAAAGTAATTAATCACAACCAGAAAATGATAATCGCCCTTACCACCCATAAAGGTAAATTCGATTTTTATTTTCATTCCGTTCACATTTTTCCAGCGCACTTCTTTCACATCGTAGCCCCAGTGGTGCTTTTCGTAAGGGTCAACATATTTTGTGTTGCCTGTAATGGTTGTGTCGGGTTTGCCGTATTTTTTTGTGTAATCAGCGATCAGCTTGTCAGTGGCGGATAAGCACAGATTGAAATTCTTCTCGTTGATCTCATCGAAATACTTGTCATAATGAATCCACGACAATTTTCCGTTCTCAAACTGATATGCCCAGCCGCCTTTCAGGCCATAGAGTTCCTGCTCACGGCCCCACTGCCCGGATACATTGACACCGTCCGGAAAGAGCGTGGGAAATACTTTTGCGAATTCATTCACATCCATGCCCGGCCAGAACCTTCCCTTTTTTCCAGCTCCCACATCGACTGCATTAGGTAGTAGTGAATGACTTATTTGAAAATGATAGTTATACCATTCATTGGGCCCGTTGGGAGCATTTTCTTTAAATTCTTCATAATAATTACTTCTGAAATCGCAGCTGATCTTGATATCTTCTGTTTTGGTTTTCCAGATAGCTTCATAAAAAACTTCGCGTTTACCAATGATTTCATGATACGCGTTGTTATTCCGGTCAAAGAAGGATAGAGTGCCGGTTTCATATTGATCAGGTTTTCCGTATATTTTTTTGTAATCGTCAATGATCTGCTTTGCACTTCCTGTCCATTTCTTAAATCCTTCTTCCGTGATGATCTCACTTTTTCCGATGTATTCAGCTGAAAAAAGTTTACTGCCGGAAAAGCTGAAATTCCACTGCCCGTCCATGTCATAGAGCTTCTCTTTTAAAATCAAACTGGAATTGAAATCCAATTTTTCAGGCAGAACGCCGGGAAGCTTCGCTTTAAATTCATCGGTGGTCATACCGATGCGCAAATCGTCCTGTGCGCAAAGCCTGAGGGATGTGAGAAGCAGCATGCCGGAAATACAAAGGATCAGTTTTTTCACGAGGTTTCAGTTTTGGTTCAGTATAAATGTAAAGATAATCAATTCAAATGAAATCAAAAATCTATGTTAGTCGTAGTACGACTTTAAGTCGTGCCACGAATGAAATTTATAAAGTCTTAAGAAAGCTTTCGGCCGTCATAACCGGAATGTCGGCCAGTTTATAGTCGTTCAGATTTCTGGTTAAAAGAGCAATACATTTATTTTCAATCGCGCAAAAATACTGAATGCCATCTTCGAAATCTTTAAAATCGGAGCTTAGTGCAAGTTCTATGATTTTATCATCTACGGTGAGAACCTGCACCAATGATTTGAAACGGAAAAGGATTTTCTTTGCTTTGTCCTGACCATTATCTCTGGAAAGAAGAAAGAATAGGGTGGCAAAGGTAGAGGCTGAAACGCATATTTTAAGTTTGCCCTGATCAGCCATTGTGAAAAGCTGCGCTGCCGGTTTATAAAAGTTTTTTCTTTCTGCCAGTAAATCCAGCACTATATCTGTATCTGAAAAAACCCTGATCATTTGTGCTTCTTCGCTAAGTGAGCCGTATAATCCTTTTCGTAGTTTGTGAGCTTCGAATGAATAACGCCACTCAATGATTCAACCAAAGGAGAAATTTCGGTTTTCTCTTTGGTTTTTCGGGTTAACAGTTTCAGGTAATTTTCAATCATCTTCGACAGGCTTGTGTTTTCTTCTTGTGCATATTTCTTGGCCGATTCAATCGTTTCCTGATCAAGTTTCAATGTCAGTTTTGAGTTCATGGTTTAGGATTTGTACGTACAAAGATACTAATTAAATACGTATAATCCAAATTTATTTTAATTGAAAGTCTTTTTAGTCGTAGTAAGACTTTAAGTCGTGCCACGACTGACTATACTTAGCGTCTCTTTTTGTAATTCCTTTTCAATATTTTTCGAACAATTTCAGGATTAGGTTTGACTTCACTTTTTCGGAAATAATATGTTTGAATAATACCACCCCTATAACTTTTAAAGAAAAGAGTGCTATCATTAACAATCTTTAAACTCAAACTCTCAACTTTAAGATTGTTTTGTGAAAAGACTATTTCTTTACCGCTAAATTGAAGATACTCGATAATAACTGTGTCATTTTTTACAAAATACCGACCCCATCCCTCACACGAAGCTTTACGTTTTTTTTTGAATTTTTTTCCAGTTAACCAACGATTGATTAACGCTGGATGAGCTGGCTGATTCTGACTGTTGCAACTGTCGGGTACATCTTTCTTACAATCTGTCCACCATCCTTTAAAAAATCTTCCGTCATCATAAAATACGATTGGATTTATCTCGCAAAGTGATGAATCTCTTTTATCAGGATTGCTGTAATAATAGTAACCGTTTGTTTTTATTTTCGCGCCTCCTGAATTATTTGGATAAGGAATATGAAATGTACCTATTAATGATACACAAGATGAAAAACCAATCGCAATAAGGATTGTAATAATCATTGTTTTTTTAATCGTTTTACTGTAGATCAGTTTCTTCATTTTTTAATTGTTTAGTCGTAGTACGACTTTAAGTCGTGCCACGACTGAAATACAATCATTTTTTCTGATGGTGATAATACACATTCATACCGATGGATGGATATAAGTAGTTTCTTTTATCGGAAGGAAAGCCGTGAATATATTCATCAAAGAATCCATCTCTTCTATTATCATCCAAGATCACTTTCGACATACTGATAAAGGGTGAATAGGAAAACTTCCCTTTTGTGAAAATAAATCCCAATCGTAATGTTGCAAATGTTTCTGATGCTTCTACTTCTTTGTAATATGATGCATAGTAGCTAAAATGTTCGCTTACCTCCATAGATGCAAAAACAGACGGAAAGTTTTGGATGTTCCACTTACCCATAATCCCCATGGAAAGTGAAGGAAACCGAAAATGAATACTATTATAATAACTTCCGTATTGTTGCATGCTTATCATTTCGGTCACTTGCACTCTGTATCTGGTATTCAGGAATGATTTGCCTCCGCTAACCAAAAAGCCGAGTGAAAACTTTGCGGGGTTGTCGTGAAGTTTAAAATAGCGGCCCAGTGTAAAATCAGCCCCCGGTCTCTGCTTAGGGTAGCAAGTATACTGATAATCGTATGGCTGTGCATACTCAGGAATCAGTGCATCGTGGTATACGAAAGTCTTCTTTGTCGGCAGCATGGTATTTAAACCTGCACCCATATACCACGCACTTTTGCTTCCAAATTCGGTTTGGGAAAAAAGAAGGGAAGTGAACAGAATATAAAAAAATGATAAGGTTAATGATTTTTTCATAACAGAAGTTTTTTGTTTCGGATATTTAAAATACAGGATTATTGCTTTGTAGATTTTTTATTGGTTGAATGGTGATAATACACATTCATACCGATGGAAGGAAACAGGTAGTTTCTTTTATCATACAGGTTTATTTCATAGGCTTCAGTATTATCCGTGTAAAACCTGCCGTGCATATCCCAGAGCATTTTCGAAAAACTAAGATAAGGTGCAAAACTGAATTTGTTTTTTGTTTTTATAAGACCAATCTGAACCGATGCGAATTTTTCTTTTAACATGCTGCTGTTTGATAGCCTCGAGTAATACAGGTTATTAGATAAATTCAGCGATACAAACGGACTGAATGAATTTTTAAGATGAAGTGAACCCGTTAGCCCCAGATAAGCGGATGAGTAATGCAGACGCAATTTGTCATAGCCTATACTCACGATCTGATTCTGCAACATATCAGTCACAGTTTGTTTATAGCGTAAATTCTGGTAGGTTCTTTTTAATCCAGTCTGTATTCCGAAAGAAAACTTCCCGGGTTTGTGAATGATTTTAAAATAGCGACCCAAATTGAACTCTCCACCGCAGCGGGCTTTGGGCCAATATTGATATAGATAGTCCAAGTCGCTAGCATAACCATAAAGAGAATACCTGTATTCATAATAATTATTTTTTGGAATCATACTATTCATCTCTGCACCCATATACCATGCGCTTTTACTTCCGAATTCGGTTTGGGAAAAAAGAGATACATTAATTAACAAAGCCAGCAATAAACAAGTCGTATTTTTCATAGGTGCAGATTTTGAAAAGACGGGACTTTATAAAGTAAGTATGCAAGATACCCCTTTTATGAAAAAAGAATATACGTATTTCCCTTATATTTATTTTTTCTATTTATACAAGCCAATGACATAAAATGCGCGGTGCATATACAATGAGACCAACACCATAAACTATATCAAGCATCACGATGGAGCCCAGTGCGCCCAGATAAATGATTCCGACCAGCGGAACAGAAACTACTTTCAGAAAAAAGTTTACACCGGGCTGCATCACTGCTTTCCAAATTCCGTTGGCATCGGTCGTGCTGGGGAATGAATGCATGGCAATGGAAATGGCTACCCAAAACAAAAAAATATCTACAAAATTTACTGAATTAAATTGGAATATTTGTATAGAAACAGGTATTCCAATAATAAGTGCCAGCAGTGTATTTACAATATAAGGCCCAATGCCGATTATCAGGTTATGGGAAGCTTTTCTTGGAATTTCATGAATCACATATCCACATGGGTTAGCCGAACGCAAGTAACAGACTTCAAATACTGCTGTACGAGTGAGAATGCAGAATAAATAGTGAGCCAGTTCATGAACAATAACTCCGGGAAAGGTTACCAATGCTACTAAATATCCAGGGACTATAAACATATTATTTTCCTTTTATCTGCCATTGAATTTTGCCGTGAATAATTGAATCTATATACAAATAATAGTCTTCATCCTGCGAAATGTTTTTTCGTTCATCTTTTAAAATTTCATCTGCTTTTGCCTGATTGTCGTTGAAATGATAGGCAAGTGCGAGACTCAGGTTCATATTCAAATCATTTTTGCCATACAAGTCAGCAGCCTGCTGCATCAGTTCTAGTCCTTTTTTATTGTTACCGGCTTTCAATTCAATCTTGGCTAATGTTGAAAGACCAGCAGCAGATTCACTGTTTGTTTCCAATAC
This sequence comes from Bacteroidota bacterium, assembly GCA_043800975.1. Lineage (GTDB taxonomy): Bacteria > Bacteroidota > Bacteroidia > Bacteroidales > JAHJDW01 > JAZDMK01. The sequence goes on from JAZDMK010000091.1 coordinate 16,267, forward strand.
TTTTTGGGTGTGTTGCCGTGCAAGAACAAAATCTAGTTTTTCTCTTTCAGCGGCAGCGAGAAGGCAATAACCATATATGAACTCCGGATCTCTTTTAACAGCGTCGTTGCTGATCTGAATGCATTTGTCATACTGCCTGCGGGAAAAATATAGGTTATAAAGAAAATCAACAGGGTAAAACTCATATGGATTGCAGGATGTATAATTTTCTACAGCCTTCAGCAAAGAGTCTTTTGACAAGCTATCGTTGATAATTTTTAAAAATCCTTCTGAGGGAACGTAATATTTTTCAAAACTGGATGAAATAAAATTCGCTTCATTGATTATGTCCTGATCTTTTGAATCTCTTTTAATAAGTATGTCGAGCGTATTAACGCTTTGAATAAAATCCATGTTCTGATAAGAACAAGCATATAGGCGCACCAGAATTTCACTACTGTAAGGATATTTATCTGTAAGTTCAGTGTAAATCCTCTGTGCTGAAACGAACTTTTTGTTTTCTTCATATTTCTTTGCTCTAGCATAGGAAATGCCGTCACCAAATATTTCAGGAAAGCGGAATAATTCGTATCCCAAACACAAAATGACAACCAGAAAAAAGCCCTTCACCCAGCGGGGAAAAGAATGCTTAAGCAGCTTGCTGCGGCAGGAATGACATAGCTTTGTGGTGTACCCTTCTTCCACTAGTAGCGAATTGCAGGAAACACAGCCATTCCCGGTTTTCTCTTCTTGAGGTTTTAAATTGATATCTGAATTTTCTTCCTGCATTCTTCTGCGTATGACAAAAGTATAAATTCTTTCAGAAATTGCAATTGTTTACAAAAGAAATATATTTATACTTTTGCAAAGATGAAAAAGATTCTAATTTACGGCTACGGAAATCCCGGCCGGCAGGACGACGGGCTGGGCGCTGCATTGGTGGAGATGCTTGAGCAATGGGCCCACGAAAACAAGATTGAAAATGTGGATTTCGATACCAACTATCAGTTGAACATTGAAGATGCACTCACTATTTCGGAATATGATACGGTTGTATTTGCTGATGCAACCATTGAAGAGGATGTGAAGGACTTTTTATTTGACGAACTGAAGCCATCGCGTGCAATCATTGAATTTACAATGCATGCTTCTTCTCCGGGTTATATTCTTGATCTTTGTCATAAGATGTATAATAAAAATCCGGAAGCCTGGCTCATGCATATCAAAGGCTATGAGTGGGAACTCAAAGAAGGAGTTACAGAAAAAGCAAATGCGAATCTGATAAAATCGGTGGCGCAATTAAAAAAATGGATTTCTGAACGGAAATAGTAATACTATTTTTATAACTTTATCGTTTATTTCCCATAAATCATTTTGTATGAAAAAAATATTCATCCTTACCTGCCTGCTGATCTCAGCGAATCTGTTGAAAGCACAGAATTATTATACGTCAAACAACCAAGGCGATTTGTGGGACTTTCAGGTGATCTGGGACCATGAACTCTGGAACGGCGGAATCAACTCTTCGATGTGGCTGAGCGATGGTAAAAAGCATGAACCAGCGGAAGTGAAATACAAAGTGAAGCAAACGACTGTCGATCGTTTCAAAATTATCAGAAGGGGCGTATTGAAACCCTATTATAAGGAAATCACCAAAAGAAACGAGCAGGGGCTTATCATCGAAAGAATCAACAAAAGGAAAAATGAACAATGGCGGAGCACTTTTAATTACAATGCTTCCGGGCAGCCCTGTGAGTATTTTAATTATGACAAAAAGAATAAAAATACGTCCCATGTTGTGATTGACTGGTATGACCAAAAGAACATCCGTGAGTATACCAAAACATACGGCCGAAAAATGAATCATTATATGCACTATGTTTCTGAGTTCAATGCGCAGGGAAAAGAAATTAATAAGAAGGAATTTAAAAAAGACGGAAAGACGATTAACAGGCGCTGGGAATATACCTATGATGAATCCGGGAAAAGAAGAAGCACTTCCTTATTTGATAAAAAAGGCAAGCTGATTCACGACTGGAAGTATGACTGTTCGCTCGAGGGAAAAATGACGGGACAGAAGGATTCGAGCCGTATCTGCGTAAAGGATGAAGTAGATGGGAAAGGTCTCCGCGTGAAGACTTTTATTTATTATGAAAAGAAAAAAATTCTGAAGACCATTTGTAAATATGATAAGGATGACAGAATTGTGGAATACATCAGCCAGGGTAAAAAAGGAAAACCAAATTCGCGTTCGCTTTCAGAATACACCACCGATGGGAAACTGAAAAAATATACATACTATAGAAAATCCAAAGAACTGGCGAAAAATATGTATGAATATGAGTATGACTCCAACGGAGACATGATTTCATACAAATCGTGGAAAAAAGGAAAGAAAAGATTTTACTATCAGTATTCGTACGAAAAACCACAACTGGTCAAGGAAAGAAAAAAGCTAAGCACAAAGGACAACAGCGAAAAATCGGTGACGAAGTATACGTATGAGTATTATTAATGAATAGTAAAGCGGATGGGCATGTTAAACTGAACGCATACTTTTTTACCGTCCAGTTTCCCTGGAGTCCAATACGGCATTTTCATCAGTAACGCAATACTTGCTTCATCACATCCTCCTCCAATTCCGCTTAATAGCTGCGGGTTGCACACTTTTCCGTTTTCGTTGACTACAAAGGTAACATACACTGTTCCCTCAATTCTATTTCTAAATGCTTTCTCAGGGTATACTAAATTGTCCTGAAGGAAACGAACTCTTGCTTCTTCACCTCCCGGAAACTTCGGCATAGGTTGAGAAAAGAAGTAAATGTCTTTATCTTTCAGTTCATCGTCATATTTTGAAAAAGTAAATTCTGATGTTTCAAAAGGAGAGTCAGAAAACCCTTCCATTTTTCTTCTTATTTTAATGAAATTATTATAAAATTTTCTTTCTGACTTGAAAGATTGTAAACTTACAGTATCAATATACAATTTTGAGTAATAAGGGTATTTGTTGACACCCATAAGAATTCCGTTAAAATTATCGCGGCTTTGTACGACAAGGATCGTGTCTTTGGATTTAATCATGTAAAGCATTTGTAATGTGTCCTGGGAATATTTAAACAGTCTTACAATAGTATAAAATTCACTGGAGTCTGATTTATAGGAGAGGTAATAAGTCTTTGCGCAGTCGGTTAAAAAGTTTCTCTTTGCTTCAACTGCATTAAAAAGAGATGATTTGCTCATGTCCTTGCAATAGCCACATGTATCACCCAATGCCTTTTTTGTTAATCCGTGAATGTAGAATGTTTCGGCATTGGGATTTAAAGAATCTGAAACTTCAAGTAAGGAATCCGCTGATTTAAAATCACCTTTTTTAAAATATTTATACCCTTCTTTAAAATTATCGACAGTGTTTTTCTGAGCAAAAGCGCTAAAGCAAGAAACAATCAGAGCTAACAATAAAACCTTTTTCATTTGATGAGTTTAATTTAAAGTGTGAAGCACACCGGCATATTGAACAGAACACGTACTTTTTTTCCGTTCACTCTTCCGGGCTTCCAACGGGGCATAATTTTAATAATCCGCAGGCATTCTTCATCACAGCCACTTCCAATTCCTTTAAGGATTTTTGCTTCAACAACTTTACCCCTTTTATCCACAACAAATTGAGCATATACTGTACCCTGAACTCCATTCAGTTTAGCAACAACAGGATAAACAAGATTCTGTTGCATGAATTTAATCCGTTCACTTTCACCTCCCGGGAAAGCAGGCATTTCCTCAGTAATTACAAAGGTGGGATTTTTTGGATTGCTGTTTTCTGAGAGTACAACTTTGTTATTCTGTGCTAGAGAACGAATGGAGAACCCCAGCATAAAGAACCCGAGTATGCAATAAATCAGTATTTGTTTTTTCATAATGATGTTTTTTGTGGTACAATTAAATCATACATCCCACGCATTGATTCCTAAATCTCTGAAAACAACAGCAGCTTTCGGCATAAAGTAAAGCATCGCGAGCACAGAAAGGGCGGCACCTGCCAGCAATGTGTAATCACCTAAGATTAGCAATGCAACACAGGAAACAAAGGCAGGCATTTCCATCAGCGCCAGTCGTATGATTACCGCCGTGCGGTATTGAATCATGCGCGACTGAATATCTTGCGTAGGATCGAGCGCTGCAATTTTTTTCTTGAAAATAAAATTTCCACCTGCCACAGATAAAATCGTAAGCAAAACAATGCCTCCGGCAATCATATACAATGTTTCCTGATCTATAGGAACAACGGGCCCTTCGGTGAATGTCATGAAAACGCCCACGGCCATAAAAGTAACTATCCCAAAAATCATAGCCATGCTTGTTATCTGCAGGCTCTTCATATTGTTCTTTACAATGTCGGTGTCTTTCATACAATTGAATTATTTATTTATAACTTTATAACTAAGATGAACCATCGTGTGATCGATGCTTCCCGCAGAAATTAATTTCAGATTTACTTTCTTTTTTAAATTCTGAAAAATGCATTTATGTTTGGCTGTTACCAACTCCGGCATCATCACTAAACTTACCTCCGAGATGAGCTTTTTCTCCAGCAGCAGGTCGTTCAGCGCGGGGCCACTGTCAGTGACCAGTGTTTTTATTTTGTAATGCGAATGCAAAAGAGTCAGACAACTTTCAATATCTACTTTTTTATTTCCGGCCGAGATCACTTCAAAGTCGCGTTCCAGAAGGAAATCCAGATAATCCTGTGAAACATCTTCGGTAGTCAGAACAATGATGTCACGAATGAATTCCATGTTGCGGAAATAATGCAGTTGTTTTTTCAACTTTCCTTTTCCGTCAACAACCACCCACCAGGGAAGTGTTTTGTCGGATGCCTTTTTTGGTTTTCCTGTAATCTTTTTTGGAACGGGAGGAATATCGGCAGCTGCATCCAGAATGGTTTGTGAGCCCACCATCACGGCATCGCCCTTCAGCTGGTTCAATACGCCATAATGTGTAGCCATGTCGGCTTCAAATCCGTTGACAGCACCATTCAGTGAAATGCTGTTGTGCATGATAATTTTTGGATACATAGAATTAATTTTTATTGTTGTTAACAGTTACTTCAAATACAACGGGATTCAATTTTTTTGCAGATACGGTTGATGAAGATCGTTCCGAATCGCCACAAACATTGGTGTAATCTTTTTGCATAGCCGCGCTGACATCTTCGGCACCCATGGTAACATAAACACCTTTGCCATCCAGCTTTCCTTTTTCCCACGAAATAAGCATGCCACCGTAATCCCAGCCCAAACCATAAAATTTATAGGGTTTACCATTGATTTCATTCAGCTTGGTTAGTGTTGTGCCTAATCCAATTCCGGTGCGGGATTTCCAGCGGGAAGTAAGAATATGTTTTTCTTTTTTTGTATCCCATAAAGCGCGGTGCACAATGGATTCAGGAGTTGCTTTTTTCAAAGTGTCCTTCCAGTTAAAGACAACAGCATTCGGCGTTCTTCCAAAAAGATAGGTGCCCACAAAAAACATTCCTTCGCCGCCCCAAATGGTATCTTCCGTTACATTCTTCTCGCCGTAAATTTCTTTCAGTTCGGCAATGTCTTTAATCTTTAATAGGTTTTCAAGCGTATCGCCTGGATTAAAAACAGCGGGCGTTTTAGTTGAATCGGACGTAGTGTTGTCCGTTTTCTTTTCTGAACTTTCGTTGCAGCTGAAAAGAAAAGCAAGGCATGTAATAAGTATTATGTTTCTCATATCATTGTTTGTAATAGGGCAAATGTAAAGAAAAGATCGGGAAGAATTAACGTGATATTGAGAGTAATATTTTCAAAATGATATAGATAATTACCCAATCAGGGCTAAAGCCCTGTCTTTCTATAAAAAATGGGTGGTAATTATGAAGAAACTAACCGTCGAGGCTATATGCAGTAGGGGATTGCTGGCTGCTTCCCTGTCCACCTACACCGAAGTTTGAGCGGGGAAGAATGCTAGAATTAGCACTGAATTCCTTGTTGCATATAGCCTTTGTTATGCCAAGTATGTCATTATTCTTTTATCAATTTGCTCTGAACAGTACAATTTTCACTTGTTAGTTCGATTATATAAAGCCCTTTTAACAAAGAATTAATATTAATTGCTGCATTACTGTTATTTGTGATTTTTTGCAACACGCATTCACCAATCAAATTGTAAACTTTCACTATTATAATCTGATTTTCAGAATTGTTTAAATAAATTCTTTCTGTAGCTGGATTTGGAAAAAACTTGATATCATTTTTTAAATTAATATCATTTATACTTGTTGTATCATCTTTAATACAACGAACAGAAAATCCCATCATCTTTTCATAATATCCACCTCTGTCAACATTTACGGCATCATTAAAAACACCACGACCCCATGCATCTGTGGTACTGCTTTCAGTTGAACACCACCAACTTCCAATCCCACCAAAACCAATATATGTTGCTGTATTGGAACGATAACCACCACCTAGTGCGGTAAAGCCAACCTCGTTTGTTGCTCCAGTATTTGGACTGGGCCAGTGTAATGTACCTGCTTCTTTAAGTTTACCTCCTGCAACTGCTTCACCACCTAATAAATCTGTCAGAATTGTCCATTCTGCATCGGTAGCAACATGCCAACCTGATGGACAAATATTCCTATTATCATTTACAGCCCACCAATTATACAATCTGCCATAAGTGGTTGCATAACTTGCATTGTTTTCGTAATTACAATATGCGCCGGTTGACAAACCCAACCATGCTGTACTACTTGATACATTCGGTATTTCATCACCATTTTTATAGTGCGTTACTTTAAGATTTTCTTTTAGCCACACTTGGGCACCAATGGTCACAGTATTGTAAACATTACCATCAATGTCGGTTACAGTTTGTGCTTGATTATTTATTGTTAGAAAGGCAAGACCAGTAATAAGTAGAATTGATTTTTTCACAGTTTTTCATTTTGAGTTTGTATTGTTATATTGGGTATAACTACTGCTCTTTCTCTTCAGCGAATTGTAATCAAGATAATAAAGAAGCTTCAGCGAAACCATATTCGTTTGCGGTGATGACAGGGTCTTGTCAAAATTGCTCATAAAATCAAGACCCGTCAGACTGTTTTCAGTTTCAATCAGATTTTTATAGGAAAGCGTGAGCTTGCTGCCCGGAGCAAATTCCCACGAATAAAGAAAATCAATATAAAATGCATTGTAATTGAAACTAAGGTTCTGATCATACTCCGTGTTTTCTGAAAGAAAACCGTCTTCCTTAAGATCATAATAATGCTTGTAAATACCGATGTTCCTGTAATGCCGTCCATCGATACTGACACTCATTCCGTAACGGATAATGTATTTTGCACTGATGCTGTTAATATTTGTCTGTAATGAACGGCCACCGTACACTATGTTTCCGTCATCGGAGAAGGTTGCAAAACCTAGGTTGTAAGCATCATCTGTGTACGTTGAGCTGTATTTAAACTGAAGGCGGTTGTTGGCTCTGTATCGTATGGTTGCTGTTCCACCGATATGTTCACCTTTATAATATTTCAGGAAATCACCGTATTCACCCATGATATCAATCATAATTTTTTTGCGCTGATCGGTCTGGCAACCCAGCCATAAAAAATAATTTGGATAATCAATCGAGAAAAGTCCCGGAACACGAGGCTCCCAGTAATTGAAAGTAGTAATTGGCGTTAAATATCCGCCCGAATAAATGCCCCAGTAATTTTTTAAAGTGGCATATAAATTAAGATTTATATTGGCTGCAATGCGCTTGCCGGTTATGGGATGGTACATGTAATCAAGGATCAATGAATTGTAGGATTCCTGACACCACTTTTTCGGACTAAGTATATTGAAGAGCACATAGGCTCTTTCGCGCGTACGATTTCCAATAGTATAATACCCAATGTCTCGGGTGTCAAAAGTTTCACCCGTGTATGTGTGTGAAAGACCCCATTGAAAACCGCCGGATGCTTTTCGTATGCCTGCAAAATAGGACAATCCCGTTTGATCGTATAAAATATTTTTATGAATTCCGGTAGGAATAAATATCTGACTGAGCGTAACAGATGCATCTACTCCATACGTTTTTTTCTCGTTTAAAAGAGTGATTCCCGAACCGGTAACATTCGCATCGCACCAGCCCTGATCGCGGACTACATTCGTATTGATAAAATAAACCGATGAGTTATTTTTAAGTTGTTGGTCAAAAACAACGATGTTGTAATTTGTTAAAGGTTCACTCAGGATTTTTCTTTTGTTACCCAGCGAATCTTCAGCAATTGCAAATGCGTTGCCCGTTATCGCATTCAGAAATCCGACACCCAGTCCGTTGTTGTTGCGTCCCGAAATTTTAAACGCATTCAGCAATCGTGCGGTGGAAGGGTTTTCAATCAGTTTTTCTCCTTCATGTAAACTGTCGGAAACAGAATAATATCCAGAGGGAGTTTTGCCGATACGGCGTGTGTAAAAGAGTCCGCCTTTGTTAAACAATTCCGTTCCTTCTTTAAAAAACTGACGGTTTTCATTATAGGTTACTTCATTATAACTAAGATTTTTTACTTTATTGTCGGATTGTACCTGACTGAAATCGGGCATGAGCGTCAGGTCGAGTGTGAATTTCTCATCAAATCCGTATTTTAAGTCAGCACCAAAATTATATAAAGTTGATTCGCTGTAATTACTTCCGTCAATGGGTGCTTTCTCGTAACCTGTTCCTGCAAAAGGTGTCATCGATAAACGCACGGGTGCATTAATGTTATCAAGTCCTTTTAACTTTCCCCAATAATTGAGAACACTGTTTACGCCTTTGGGAACGTAGGCCCACTGATCATATTCTTTTCTTCTTTCAACAGTGCGGGCGAGTTGAAATCCCCAGATTTGTTTGGATGAAGTTGGAAAGCGCAAAGCAGAATAGGGGATTTTAATTTCAACAATCCAGCCGTTATTTACAAAGCGTACCTTACTGTACCAGACTGCATCGTATGTTTCGTCGGACGATCGCACATCGCGTTGTACACCACCGGCTGTCACTTCAAAAATAAATGCATCCTGCTGGTTGTTGTAAGTATCAAATCCAATTTTAAAAACATCGGTGCTTAAGGTGTAGTCATCTCGAATACCCAGCTGACGTAGCGTACTGTCAGGTGCTGTGTCATAAAACATTCCTGCTATATAAATCGCCTGATCATCATACAGTAGTCTTACTTCAGATTTTTGTGTGGAAGGTTTTTTCTCGTCAGGAAAATACTGAATGAAATTATCAGCAACATTGGCATTTTTCCAGCAATCTTCATCCAAAATCCCGTCAATACGAACCTGGCAACTGGCGCGGGTTATAGTGTAGGAACGCAAGGTGTCCTCACACATTGAAGTGTAAGCAGCAAAAAGAAAAATACAAATGCAAACAATTTTTTTCATCTTCGAAAATTCTTTTTTTCAGAAATCATACTTATTGATGAAAAGAACATGACCATCAAACCGGATGATAAAATGACAAAGGCGGTAATGAGCATATTGCTGCTGACAAAGGAATCGTCTAGCACTAGAATCAGACCCAATACCAGCAGGCAACAGCCCAGAATGAACGAAATTAAATTGAGCGACTTTAACATATTATTTATTTTGAGTTGAAGGGAAATCTTTTGATTGTGTTGCTGCCATATATGTTAAAGCAGCCAGGATATAGGCATTGTATTCAGGATTTCCTGCAGGAATTCTTTCAATCACATCTTGTGTGGAATGGAAAGTTACGTAATAATCCAGCGGATCCTGAATGAACTGAAAACCTGGTAAACCTGCATTCTGAAATGCTTCGTGATCACTATTAATCGTTTGTTTTAAGCATACCGTTTTAAATTCAGGACGATTAATTATGTTCATCCATTCTTTGAACATGTCGGCTGCGCCCGTGTTTTCTTCTGCATACAAACCACGGAATTTACCGGAGCCAAAATCTGCATTGAGACTTATATAACATTTTTCCGAACTACCTGTAGCAAAATGATTTTTGATATAAGCTTTCGATCCGCGGAGACCTTGCTCTTCAGCGCCCCAGAAACAGAAGCGGATTGTTCGTGAAGGTTGAATGTTGAGCGTTTTAAAAATCCGGGCAACTTCCATTACGGTGGCTACATTAATTGTATTATCTGTTGCGCCGGTGCCTGCGGGATAATTATCCAGATGCGCACCGATGAGAACGATTTCATTTTTTTTACTTGTGCCGGGAATTTCTGCAATCAAATTGTAGCCTTCTTTTACGCCATCCTCAATCACCTCCATTTTTATTTCAAGGTTAACATCCGCACCTTCTTTCAACTGACGAAGAATGCTTGCATACTGATCGGCAGGAAGTGTAATCTGGGGTGGTGCCTGCGGAATGTTGGGGTCGGGTCCGGCATCAGCCAGAAAACCAAAAACACTTGTTGGCTCTGTAGCTGGACTGTTGGCCCAAATCTGAAGCATTCCGTAGGGGCGTGCGCTGTTATCCACTAATAATGCAGCACCTTCTTTTTGACAGAATGCGATTTTTTTAGAAATGAATTTTCTTTTTTCAAGATAATTTGCAAAGAAAGCATCGTTTTCTTCTTTCTCTTTTTTCTTTGCTTCCGCATCAGGAATGATATATTTGCTCATGCTTTGCAAGGTAGTGTCAGCAAGTATCGGAATCATTTTCTGAAAATTCACCTGCGGTGTATAGGCGTTTGTAATGAATACAATTTTTCCTTTCAGTTTTCCTTTATACTGATCGAAATCTTTTTCTTCTTTTGCATCCAGAAAAACAACATTCGATTTTAAAACACCGCTCATTCCAGGGCTGCAGCTTTTAGGAAGTGCATTCAGGCTTCTTGAAAAAGGTAATGTCTGGGTAGCATAAAAAGTTTTAACGCGCCATCCACGAAATGACTGTCCAATTTTTTCATTTTTCACAGAAGTGATATTCCAGCTGAACATCTTTTTTGCAATCCATGCTGCAGCTGTATCGTAGGGTGCTGTTGCCATTGGTCGTGGTCCGATTCTTTCGCATAGCGTTGTTACCATTTTCATGGTTTCACTTTTGTTGAAAGCTTCGTTCCTGATTTTTGAAATCATAGCTGTGTCAATGTGCTGACCATATGCCAGCATCGAAAGGAAACAAAATGAAAATAGAATGGAAAGTTTTTTCATAAATATAAAATTATACAGAAGGAATACCTTGTGATTTTTTCGTGCGTGATTGATCTGTAGTGGCAGTAAATGAAACACGACTGAATGTAGTTTGGTTTACACCTTTCAGATTTATTTTGATGGAATCGCATTGTTCCTTGCAGTTAATTCCTTTCAAATAAACCGCGTTTATGGGCGGTATTGAAAGTTTTTTAATGGCAGTAGTTTTTACAGGTTGTACTGATTTCGCGGTAACGGCGCCTGTCATGAGAACGATTGCAAGTGTGCAGAGAAGGATTTTTTTCATATAGGTTGTTTTCAGCAAATGTAATGTATGAATATGCTCCTGACCAAACCTGTTAAACAAAACCACCAAAATATTCAATACATCAAATAATAAGTAGGAAAATAACATTTGATTGATTGGAATCGGCTTTTCATTGAACAAGAATAATAGTATTGGGCAGAATGTTTTTGCGCGAATGACAAAAAACACTATTTTTACTTTTCAAACATCAATTTTATACTATGGATCCACAACTGGAACCGATCATAAAGAAAGCAAGAGAGATTCTCTCCATTAAAGGAGTTAAAGGAATCGGGAAAGCAGCTATGTGTAAAGCTTGTGCTATAACGCCCGAAGAATTTGAAAACCTGATTGGCACAGAGGCTGATCTGGTTGACAAAATTCTTGAACACGAGAGAAAAAGTTTTAATAATATTTTTGATGAATATGATTTCGATGGCATGAATGCCATCGACATCCTTATCATTGTCAGTCTTGAAGTCAGCAAGCGTTTTAAATTTGTTAATCCTGCAATTACATTTGAATTGCAAACGTGTTACCCTGAAATTTATAAGAAAAATTTTGATGATAAAGTTGAGTTTGTTTTTCAAAAAATTCAGATCAATCTTCAGAAAGGAATCAGTCAGGGTATGTACCGTGATGACTTTAGTATTGAACTGGTTTCAAGGCATTACATGAGCAAGTATATAGAATTTCATAATCCTGAATCTTACCCACCAGAAGAGTTTTCCTTTGCGATGTTATTTGATATTATGTTTGACAGTTTTATCAGGGGAATTGCTAATAAGGAAGGGATTGAATATTACGAACAACGCAGGCAATTATACGCCACGATCAATTTCAACCGTTAATTTATGGAAGAATTATTAAAAGAACATGCCCGTTACATTCGAATGCATGTGATTCGTTCATTGGCTGCTGCCGGTTCTGGGCACCTGGGCGGATCGCTGGGGCTTGCCGATATTTTTTCAGTCCTTTATTTTCATGCTTTAAAGCATGACCCAAAAAATCCGGAATGGGCAGAACGTGATCGAATGATACTTTCGATCGGTCATGTTGCACCTGTGTTGTATGCTGCTTTAGCTGAAGCAGATTATTTTCCAAAAGAAGAATTGCTGACGCTTCGTAAAATGGGTTCGCGGCTACAGGGCCATCCCGGAAAAGATTTTGGATTGCCCGGCGTTGAACTTTCTGCGGGTTCATTGGGGCAGGGATTGTCAGTTGCAGTAGGTCTTTCTTTAGCAGCCAAAACAGATAAAAAGTTATGGCGCACATACTGCGTGATGGGTGACGGTGAAATACAGGAAGGATCTGTATGGGAAGCAGCCATGAGTGCGGCGCATTATAAATTATCAAACCTTACTGCCATTATTGACCGAAACTTTTGTCAGATCGATGGCCGCACAGCTGATGTGATGGAGCTGGAACCCCTTGCCGAAAAATGGAAAGCATTTGGATGGAACGTAATTTCCTGCAACGGAAATGATGTGATGGAAGTTGTAAATGCTTTTGATCAGGCAAAAGAATATTCAAAAGGCCCTTCGGTTATTATTGCCAAAACACTGATGGGTAAAGGAGTAAAAGAAATTGAAGATGATTTCAGGTGGCATGGGAAAGCCCCGTCAGCAAAGCAGGCGGAGCTTTTTATCCAGTCACTTATTTAAGGAGAGTCTACTTGTTCAGCTTATAGTCATCCTGAATGACTGACTCAGTAATCCTCGCACTCGCCTGAATTGAATTTAGGTTTCCTAGAACTGTAATCATATATGCAGGTGCAGGAAACATGCGCTCTTGCCATGAATCGGTTTTTTCAGGCTGTGTAAGTGAGGGTTGATCTGATGTATTGAGAATAGAAGATATCAGGTCCTTTACATTTTTATCTTCAGTGCAGGACAAAGCAAAAGTTCTGTATTTTTCCAAAAACTTTTTGATTTCATACGCTCTTCCAAAATTACCGTCATTTCCATTCATGATGATATTGGTAAAATGATTGTCGACGGAATTATTCAGTTTGTAAAAATTAATCATTCCGTCCTTAGAATAAGCTTCGGGATTATCTCTGTCAATTTTCAAAATCAGTTCCTTTTTAACACTTTCAATTATCTCACAAAGTTCGTCTGTCTTTTTGTTAAGAGTTTTTAAGGATGTCAAATGACCTGTAGTGTCAGACTCTCCGATCGTTTGATACTGTGCCGTGTTTTTTTTCTGAAATGTATTCGTGGATTGTGAAAAATTATCTGCTATTCCGTTCATGCTGTTCAGAATATCTCTGCTGATGTTCAATGCCATCAGGCTGCTGAACACGGCAACATAAACAAGTAAAAGCATTACTCCGATGAAGTTGAGGCTTTGTTTGGCTTCATGCTTACGGTTGTGATAAATATAAACAGGCAGAAATAAAACAAAGGGCAGGGGAGTGCTTAGAATAAGCAAAACTCCGGCTCCCGGCCAGTGCATGATTTTAAACATGGCACCGGTGAAACAAAGCAATGCACAAAGAAATCCCGTAATGTAGAGAAATGTTTTTTTCTTTCCGGTTTGTTTGTAGTTATGGATAAGTACAAGTGGAAGGAAAGCGAGGGTAAACAATGTTAATCCGAATACTATCAAAACGCCTGCTCCCGGCCAGTGAAACATTTTAAAAACAGTTCCGATTACAAACATGTTAACCAATATGATTCCGGTGATATAAATGAATTTTTTCATGGCTGTAAATTATTTAAGATTTTTACTTTTTTCAGATTCCTGTGAAGCAAGAAATTTTATCACACTGTTTTCTGCTAATCTTGTATTGAATTGCAGGCGAGACAAAGTATTCAGTACGGCTAATGAGGGTGTGTGATAAAAATTGATCATTGCCCAGTCTAACTTTTCTTCAGGAATAACAGTTTTGGGAAGCGAAGTGCTGAGAATGCTTTCAATAAATTCTGTTTGCAATGGATCTTTAGAAACGGCATCTATCAGTTTTGTTTTGAATTCAACAATATTCTTTTCAAGTAAGTAAGCGGGTTTTGTTTTATCAATATTTTCATTATTCACATCTCCCAATAAAAGAAAAGTAGGAATATCATAATTCGTTTTGTTTCGCAGAAGGGCAGAATTTTCTATAATTTTTGCTGCCTCTGTTTTATCAATACCATCCACTTGACAGATCAGATCAATTTTGATATTATCGATACTTAAACACAGTGCTTCAGACGAAATAAGGATTTCATTAATTTTATTTTTAATTTCCGTTTTAATAGTTGAATCAGCAGAAATCTTCTGAACAAATGCCTCATTGTATTTTCCGAAAGCTTTAAAACCCTTGTTGTAGGTTACTCCTGACTGTAAATAGTCATTCATCACATCTTTAGAAACATTCATTGCAAGCAACATATTAAAAAGGTTAAAGAAAATAAGAGCAACACATATGAAAATGAAGCTGCCCTTTACGTAATTACTTACTTTATAGGTGAAAAATGCATACAAAGGAAGCCATACTAGAGTAAGACAAATCGAACCTACCAACAGCAGTGGACCGGCTCCTGGCCAGTGAAAAAATTTACAGCACAAGCCGCCGAGGATTAGTATTAGAAAGAGTGCTCCCAAAGAATACACGAATTTCAATTTTGAATTTTGCGCAGATGATATTTTTGAGATTAGGATGGATGGAATTAATACTGCAATGATAATCGCAAAACCAATAAGTAGCATGGGCCCCGCAAATGGCCAATGCATAAGTTTAAACAGAACTCCGAAAATTAAAATAATCCCACCAATCAAGGCTGTGATGTAAATGAAATCTCCGCCTTTTATTTTGGCTTCCCGTTTTAAAACAAAAATGGATGATGGATAAAACACCAGACCTAATAGTGCAAACCCTACAAGGAGCATAGGACCAGCGCCCGGCCAGTGCATTATTTTGAAAAGCCCGCCAAAAGCAATAATTGGAAGACTTATCATGGCAAATACTTTCATTGTGGTTTTCATAATTCTGTACTTTTTATCGATTAGTAAAAGTGTTTTTTCTTCTATCTTTTTTAATCCCTGTGGCTCAATGCTCTTTTTAACTTTTTCATAAGCTTTCTCAAAGCTGAGCCCCGATTGCATTTCAGCTTCAATCATGCAGCACAGATGGTCGATCAGATCATCAGCAAGATGAGAGAATCCGATTTGCTCCCGTTCAACATCCTGCTGAATTTGGAGAACTTGCGAAAAAACTAGCTCAGACATGGGCTGAATCCGGGTTTAGGCTTGAGTAATAATTTAATGGTAGCAACAAATTCTTCAAGTTCCTCCATTTTTTCACGTGCAGATGACTTCCCTTTTTCTGTAAGCTTGTAGTAAATTCTGTTACGGTTGTTCACAATTTCAGACTGTGTTTTCACTAGTCCGTCATTTTCCAGTTTGTGAAGAATTGGATACAATGCACCAAAGGTTAATTTGATTTTTCCTTTGGAAAGTACTTCAACTGTTTGTGTAATCTCATAACCATACATTCTGTTGTTGTCAGACAAGAGTTTCAGCACAATTGACTTCAGAGAACCTTTTAATAAATCACTTGGTATCATATTAATGTGAATTAAGAATATATAAGAAACTTTAATATGGCAAAGATAGCATATACGGAAATCAAAAGTCAAGTAAAAGGTGATTTATTTTTCGAAAAGTTTTTAAAGAGCATCCTCTTTTCTCATTCAAAAATTAGTAAAATGTAGTGAATTCAAAGAAATGAGATAAAATTAGGAAGTGAATTATTTTTTCTACTTTTACTAAAGTTTTTCTACCTAATAATAATTTCATTAAAAATTCGTTCATAGGGATATGATTAAAAAATCACTTGTATCATTTGGCCTACTATTAATAGGTGTGTCATTGTTTGCACAGCAAACCAAATACACACTGAGTGGCTATGTTCGTGAAGAAGGCAGCGCTGAACTTTTAATCGGCGTCAATGTTTTTTTTCCACAAATAAAAACAGGAGCTGTAACAAACAATTATGGTTTCTATTCCATCACACTTCCCAAAGGAAAGTATGCAGTTTTGTATTCTTTCGTTGGATATGAAAACATTGTTGATACAATTGAACTGAACGGAAGTATCAAGAAGGATATAAAACTGAAAGGAAGTATTAATCTGGAAGGAGTGGAGATAAAAGCGGATGCATATCGGAAAATCAGTCAGGATGTGCAGATGAGCAGCATTGATATTCCGATTACGCAGATAAAATCGATCCCTGCGTTCATGGGCGAGAAAGATGTGTTCAAAGCATTGCAGTTGATGCCGGGTGTTCAGAAAGGAAATGAAGGAAGCTCCGGGATTTATGTGCGTGGTGGCGGCCCCGATCAGAACCTGATCATACTCGATGACGCAGTTGTGTATAATGCCAATCACCTGTTTGGTTTTTTCTCATTGTTTAATGGCGATGCATTAAAAAGTGTTGAGCTAATTAAAGGTGGTTTCCCGGCTCGCTATGGTGGCCGTCTGTCTTCGGTTGTAGAAATGAATATGAAAGACGGAAATAAAAAAGAATATCACGGAGAAGCAGGCATCGGGCTGATTGCATCACGCATAACAGTTGAGGGGCCGATTAAAAAAGATACGGCTTCATTTCTTTTTTCTGCCCGCCGGACATACATCGATGCGCTGGCACGACCGTTTATGAAAGCTGAGAATGGTATTGTGGGCTATTATTTCTATGACATGAATGCCAAAGTGAATTATGATTTTGGAAGAAAAAATAAATTGTATCTGAGCGGCTATTTTGGAAGAGATAAATTTTCCACCAAATACAAGAATCCGGATAACAAAGACGATTATTCAAAAATGGGTTTGTTCTGGCAGAATGCTACGGGAACTGCGCGGTGGAATCATCTGTTCAATGAAAAACTTTTCTCAAACACATCCATTATCTTTAGTAATTATACCATGTCGATTTATTCGTATGAGGAATACGACGGCAGTTCCTTCTCGCTGAAGTATGCTTCCGGAGTACGTGATTTTACATTGAAAAGTGATTTCGGTTATTACCCTGCACCCGGTCATAATGTGCGTTTTGGAGCTATGTGTACCTATCATCGCTTCCGCCCCAGTGCGGTTACTATAAAGGATGCTGATCTGAATCAGTTTTCCTCTAAGATGAATGACATTAATGTGATGGAATCGGGGCTTTATATTGAAGATGAAATGAAACTGGGTGAGAGGTTTCGTTTAAATCCAGGTATTCGCGGATCATTGTTTTTACATAAAGATAAAGTATACATGAATCCGGAACCAAGACTGGCTACAAGTTACATCATCAATGAAGAAAATTCAATAAAAGCTTCTTATGCCATGATGAGTCAGTATATTCACTTGCTGAGTAACACGGGCATTGGTTTGCCAACGGATCTGTGGGTACCTGCCACGAATAATGTTCCTCCGCAACATTCGCAACAAGTTGCATTGGGATTTGCACATGACTTTGTGAAACGCAATCTCTCCCTTTCTGTAGAAGGTTATTACAAAAAAATGAAAGGAATTCTTGGTTACCTTGATGGTGCTAACTTTATGATGATAAGTGATCCAACAACATCGGAAGAGGTGAGTTGGGAAAAGAATGTTGCATCCGGCCAGGGCTGGTCGTATGGTAGTGAAATTCTTTTGCAGCGTAAAACAGGGAAGCTTTCCGGATGGATTGGATATACGCTCTCCTGGTCACAACACCAGTTTGATCAGATCAACCTTGGCAAAAAATTCTGGGCTCGCTACGATAGGCGCCATGATATTTCCGTTGTTGGAATTTATAAACTCGATCCGCACATTACATTTTCTGCTGTGTGGGTTTTCTCAAGTGGGAATGCTTTCACACTTCCACTCGCTCAATATGCATCCGATCCACATGATCCGGAAAACAGTTCCAATTATTATGGGTACGTCACCGATTATGGTGAGCGAAATGGATTTCGTATGAAGCCATACCACAGGCTTGACGTAAGCATGCAGATGCATAAAAAAGTGAAATGGGGTGAGCGTACCTGGGAATTGGGCGTGTATAATTTATACAACCGCGCCAATCCATTTTTCTACTTTACTGAAACAGTAACTAATTCGGGAGGTGGCACCAAGACGGTACTTAAACAGGTTTCGCTTTTCCCAATCATTCCTTCATTTTCATACACGTTGAAATTTTAAATCATGAAAAATAATCCTCTCCTATACCTGCTGTTTCTTTTGATCTTTGCTTCCTGCGAAAGCATGATCACCGATGTGGAAGTACCCGAACAGGATTCAAAATTGGTAATCGGCTGTTATCTGCAGCCCGGTGATACAATGATTGAAGTAAATGTGAACCGCTCTTTTCCGTTGTATGAATCCAGCCAGTTTATGCAGCCTGAAGTTAACAATGCTACGGTTGTCATTTCATCTTCGCAGGGAAGTATTACTGTTCCTTGGGATCCTGCCTATTATGATTATCGTATTAGCACATCTTCTTTTCCGATACTTGCTGGAACAACTTATTCCATCGAGGTTTCCGCACCTGGTTTTGAAACTGTAACCGGTTCGACAAATGTTCCCGGCGCTGCGAATACCCAGGTAATCTTTCAGGGATGGGATTCTACATGGTCGCCCACGTATGCTGAATATGTAAACCGCTATCGTTTCGAAGTAACGGATGCTGTCGGGACACCATCTTATTACAGGGCAATACTGAGCTCTGTCACTGGCGATAGTTTAATGGTATACGGATTTAATGCAGATCAAACCAAAGGGAAAGAATATTTCACAGATGAAGATGGCGATCTTTCAAAATTTAATCTCGAATATCAGTTGCCAACCCAGTTCACTCATATGGGAAATTTTTCTGCAAAATTTATTCTCTTAACAGTAGATGAAGCCTATTATAATTATAATAAATCATTAGTGACAGCCGTAAATAATTCGGGAAATCCATTCTCAGAGCCGGCTCTGGTGTATGGAAATATTAATAAGGGATTGGGAATTTTCGGATCGTATCAGAAGTTTACGATTGTGGTGCAGTGAAGAATACAATAATTCTTTAAAAAAATTAAATTTTCTAATGAGGAACGCTTGCAGTTTTCTCAATGTGCAAGGATTTATTTAGAAAGGGTTCTATTGCGGAGAAAAGTGTATTCACTACTTTCATTGCTGTTTTTCCGTAAAAGTGAGAATCCTCTATTCCCAGTTTGTTTAGGATAGAATCTGACTTTACAAGAATACAGTTGGATTTATTTTTCAGCACATTTTTTATTAATGCATACCTGCCGGAAGAGGCTTTCTTATCAAAAGGCCCTACCCAAATGAGCGGAATATTTTCGTTGTATGAATAAATGATTTTAAGAAGTTCATCATGTGCATTCAGGTAATTTGCCCCCAGCACAAGGATGATGGCATCGGGTTTCCAGTCATTAATAACGGAACGTAAATCTCCGCCGAACTCTTTCATAACGATTTCTCCGGTTACTCTTTCCGAACTTTCTACAACGGGTACAACAGCGCCCCACTTTTTGGTTGAATCCTTCAAGGCCTCGCCTGCACATATTTTCCTTACTCTGTATCCGCAACATTGGTTCCTCATTGTTCTTGAAAATGTTCTGGAACCGGCGCCTCCGATAGCAATAGAGAGCACATCGTATTTTCCTTCTTCATGAAATTTCTTTTGAAGAAACTCGCCGAAATGGCCTTTTAAATAGGAATCACCTAATATTAAAACAGATTTTATTTCTGTTTGCGCAACAGCAGATTGTGCATGAAAGCAAAATGCAAATAGTATGGAGATCAGGATGCGCATGAATTATTCATCAAATTTTTTCAAGGGTTCAAAAGTAAGACTTTTATTATAAGGAATTCAAAGAGTTTTTTATTCTTACTGAAATTTGATCTTTTCTTTTCCCACCCATTCATCCCAATCGATACCATAACCATCGTAACGGACAAAATAGTTTCCGTCTTTTTCTTCAAGAACAAGGGCATCGTACCACTGTCCTTTGTTTTCAGCTTTTGCTTTTTTTTCTTTTCCTGTTTTGATTCGGTCATACATCACCCATTCATCCCAGTAACTCTCGTATCCAGGATATGTGATGTAATGAAAGCCATCTTCCGATTTCAGAATTTTTGCTTTGTAAAATTCACCGCTCCATAATACTTCAACTTCGCTGCCTGTGGGATAGCTGATGAAGTGAATGGGGATCAGTTTGTCTTTCGTGAGTGCAAGTATATTTTTATCACTGTAATTGTAAAATTCACAACTGTAGTCGTTGCCTGCTTTTGCAGTGATTCTCGCGGTTTCTTTTTTGCTTCCATTTAGAGCGCGGACATAACAACCGGCGGGATATTCATTGTCACCTGTTGATGGATGACGGCCTGTAGCCTTAGCAATGAAATAGGTTTCGGGCAGGTTATAAAGTTTGAAGCCGCATTGTTGCTGTTCGCGGTATTTCATAGCATCCATAAGTTCCTGCTTCCATTCGCTTGCAGTAATTAACCCGTCATTATTGCGGTCAGCAAGTGCGAGACCTGATAGGCAATCGATCATTGTTTGTGAAAATGTCCAGTTGCCGGTTGATGTATTGGATGATGTTGCCGATGTGCTCACCAGCACTTTTTTATTTTTTATTTTTTCACCTTCGCTTATCAGCGCACCTGAATAACAACAATCGGCCGTAAGCCACACGGTACTGCCATTAAATTTGCTGTTGATGATTGAGCTAATCAATGATACGTCAAGCCCTGTCAAGTCTGGAGCATCTGGGTTAATATCGAAATTAGCAAAAAATGTTTTTCCCTTTTTGTCTTTCATTCCATGCCCTGCATAATAAAAGATCAGTGTACTTCCTTCGCCGGCTTTTGAGCATAGTGTTTCTAATTCAGTTTTAATATTTTTTAAAGTAGCTTTTGTATCCAGAAGAAGAACCATATTGCTTTCTGGAACGCCCAGTTTTTTAAACTGATTGTACAGTTCCTGATCCTTGCGGTTTTCCTTTTCGAAAGGATCCAAACCTTTTTCCCATGCAAGAACACCGGCTATAAATACATAGGTATTCTTATTATCGCTATTGGTTGTTGACTGGGATTTGGTTTCACAAGCACTAAACCAAATGATGAAAACGGTCAGGAATAGATTTTTCATGGACTAAATATTAAATGTAAAAGTAAAAATACATTTTTTTGTTATGCTTAAATAATGAAAAATTTGTGAGAATGTATTTGTCTTAAAGTTTTTTTGTAATAAAGAAATGTAATGGACAAGTTATCTTTACATTTGCCAAAATGAATTCCAGTTCAACACCAGATATTTTCAGAATTCTAACAGGGTGGTACACCCTTTTATTGCTGCTTGTGATCGTTATACTAAGCTCTTGCCGAAGGGATGAAGAAATATTTTCAAAGGATAAACAGGTGAAAATTATCAATCAATCCTATGGTTCTGATTCATTGCAGACGATGGACATTTATCTTCCGTCCAACCGAAATGATAAAACACCAGCAGTGATTTGTATTCATGGTGGAGGTTGGAACAGAGGTGGCAAAAACTGGTTTGAAGATATTGCCCCTTTATTTGTTGACGAGGGGATCGCTGTTGCATCCATCGATTACAGATATGCCGATTCTATAGAAGGGATAGAATATCTGGATTTGCTTTCAGATATTAATAAAGCAATCAATTTCCTCCAGTGTAAATCGAATACGTATGGCTGTTTGTTCAACAACCTTACTTTGTTTGGACATAGTGCAGGAGCGCATCTTGCGCTTCTTTTTGCCTATAAATATCAAAATAGTTCTATAAGAAATGTTGTGTCAATTTCCGGTATTACAGATTTGAGAGATACGTCTCTGTTATCGAATGCATGGATGGCATCTGCTATTTCAAATCTGATCGGCGGAGGATTGGATTCATTAAAATTGCAGGATGCTAGCCCGATTAAATACTGCAGCAGCGTCAGAACTATTCTATATCACGGTCTTAATGATGATGATGTCCCTTGTTCACAATCCATAAAACTGTTTAATAAAATTAGTTTGTTTAATCTTTTGGATCGGCTTATTTTAATTGAAAATGCAACTCATTATTTTAATAGTGATCAACTTAGAATGGTTGTTAATGATGTGATTCAAATGATAAAGTCAGAAACAGATAATTAGTTGGGGCATTTTATCCCAAACATATAAGTTCACTTGATTTTATTTCATAAGCCATTCCTATTTTAGCATTTACCATTCCCTGAATCACACTTGCCGTTAACTTGTTAGCTATTGTGCACCGCCCGATTTTGAAATAATTTTGTTTCAGTTATGGAATTTTAAAGTTTTTGAATCTATATGTAAAATTTAGTTGTAATGCTAATAGAAACATAAAAATCAGAAATCCTAATTCCAAAATAATAAATTAAAAAAAGTTCTAACTCAAATCCTCAACTCATGAAACACAAATCAACATTCAGGGGCGTTACACTCCTGGCCGTAATGGTGGTCCTGGCTGTAGCAGCATTATGCCCGATCGCTATCCAGTCGAAAACCCAACAAGCACCCGGTGCTTTAAAAAATCCCGGAGAAGAAGATTCCGACAAAACACTTTCTCCTTATTTTATGGTGAAAAGTGATGATCCTTCCACCGAACAGCTTCCGCTCAAGGAAACCCGCGCCGATGTTAACATTGCCGGCGTCATTGCCGATGTGAAAGTTACTCAGGTATACATGAATACCGGTAAAAAACCAATCGAAGCTATTTACGTTTTTCCAGCGTCCACCCGCGCTGCCGTTTATGAAATGACGATGTGGGTTGGAGATCGAATGCTGAAAGCAAAGATTCAGGAAAAAGATCAGGCTCGTAAAGATTATGACATTGCAAAAAGCCAGGGAAAAAGTGCATCACTTCTCGAACAAATGCGTCCCAATGTTTTTCAGATGAATGTGGCGAACATTATGCCCGGCGATACAATTAAAGTAGAAATGCATTACACCGAATTATTAATTCCCGAAGATGGTGTTTATGAATTCGTTTATCCAACTGTAGTAGGGCCGCGTTATTCAAATCAGGCTGAGGCCACAGCTTCCACAAATGATAAATGGGTGTCTAATCCTTATCAGCATTCCGGTGAAGCACCCCTTTACACTTTTGGTATTACAACCAATCTCATGGCAGGCATGACGGTGAAAGATGTGCAGTGCAATACACACAAAGTAAATATTAGTTACGAAAGTCCTTCGCAAGCTGTTATTAATCTGGATCCAACCGAAAAAACAGGCGGCAACCGTGATTATATTTTACGTTACAGATTAGCTGATAATAAAGTAGAATCGGGTCTTTTATTATTTCCCGGTGAAAAGGAAAACTTTTTCCTGATGATGATGCAGCCACCTGCACGCCCTGCTGAAGCCATGATTCCACCCCGCGAATATGTTTTCATCATGGATGTTTCCGGATCGATGTATGGCTATCAGATTGAAACTTCAAAAAAATTATTGAAAAATCTTGTTTCAAAACTACGTCCTACCGATATGTTCAATGTGATGCTGTTCGCAGGTTCTGCTTCTATGATGTCGGAGAAATCTTTAGCTGCCACACCGGAGAATATTACAAAAGCTATTTCTGTAATCGATAACCAGAGCGGTGGCGGAGGAACAGAGCTGATTCCTGCTTTAAAGAAAGCATTGTCGCTTACCAAGACAGAAGGCGTATCCCGCTCATTTGTAATTGCAACCGATGGTTATGTCTCTGTTGAAAAAGAAGCGTTCGGATTAATACGTGAAAGTTTAGATCAGGCTAACTTCTTTGCATTCGGTATCGGTTCATCCGTAAACCGCTTTCTCATCGAAGGTATGGCCAATGCAGGAATGGGCGAACCATTTATTGTGGTGAATCAGGATGAATGTGATGCCAAAGCTGAGAAACTGCGTAAGTATATTCAGACTCCGGTTCTGACCGACATAAAAGTGAAGTACAATGGTTTTGAAACCTATGATGTACAACCAATGAAAGTACCTGATGTGATGGCCGAACGTCCTGTGATCATTTATGGAAAATACAAAGGCAATCCAAACGGATCGATCAGTATTACTGGAAAAAATGGTTCTGGAAATTTTACCAAAACATTTAGTCTTTCCGAATACAAAGCCGACAAACGTCTTGTTGCACTGCGTTACTTATGGGCTCGCGAACGCATCCGCATGCTTGATGATATGAATGGTTTGGCTGCTGATCCTAAAATTAAGGAAGAAGTAACTTCTCTGGGCTTGAAATACAACCTGCTGACAAACTATACTTCATTCATTGCAATTGATTCAAATATTCGCAATAAAACAGGAAATGTAACTTCTGTGAAGCAGCCGTTACCTTTACCTCTAGGCGTAAGCGATTATGCTGTGGGTTCATCAAACGGATACGGTGGAGCCACTGGGTATCCTACTTCAAAAATGAGTATTAATGCATGCGAAGTTAGGTCTGTATCCGCTGATGCGATGCAGATTGAAATTATTGAACCAGAGTTTACAATCGTTGAAGAACAACCTGCATATATTGGTGGTGAAAAAGCCATGAAAGATTTTTTGGTTAAAAATATTACGTATCCCCAAATCGCTAAGGAAAGCGGCATTCAGGGAAAAGTCTATGTCGAATTTACGGTTGAGACTGACGGAAATATTTCGAATGTAAAGGTCTTGCGGGGTATTGGCGGCGGCTGTGATGAAGAGGCCATACGAGTTGTAAAATTAATGGCTTATAAATTTAAGCCGGGAAAAAAGAGTGGAAAGCCGGTGCGTACAAAATTTACGCTGCCGGTTAAGTTTCAATTAAATTGATGGGGATAGAGTGGAAGAGGAGTGCCGGTTTCGAAGGAAACCGGCATTTTTTGTTATAGAAATCTAAAATTGAATTGAGATAAATTAAATCGACCAGGCAATATTGTATGCCATGATACCATAAATTATTCCCAGAACTCCCAGTGTTAGCATAATGCCAAGGAAAAATAATTTCGTCTTGCGGTTTTGCAGAACAAGTCCTATAGCGCCCATGACAAGTCCAATTTGTAAGTAGAGTGTGGCAAAGTCAAAAATATCTCCGGCATCACTCAACTTTTCGGCTTGTATTTCCACTTCTTTTGCACCAATAATTTTTCCCATTTCCCCGTCTTTTTCCTGAACCCAGTTTTCTTTGCCTACCTTGGAAGAGCCTTCCAAAATTTCAAATTTTTCTTTGTCGTATTTCTTTACTTTTTTCTCAAGTTTGGAAACATATTTTTCTAATGCAGCCGTATCTTCAGTATTGATAACTTTGGCCTCCAGCAAGGAATTCAGTAGGTCGCGTTGTCCTTCAACCAGATTCTGTTTTATGCTTTTCGATTGATACCACTGGTATGCAGCCGATTTTTCATTCACGGCTTTCAGTTCATCATCACCATATTTACCTGCACCCAGATCGACGATAGCAAGCGCTGCTGCAAAAAATGCAATCAGAACACCGAATAGTAATTCAAAACGGTTTTTCAGTTTATCTTCTCTTTCCTTTTTTTCTTTTTCTTCCATGAATTTCGATTATTTGTAATAGTTCCGTGTGTTTTCAAAATCGAAAACAAAAGTAACAGAATTAATTTACGTAAAATTAGTTTCTCAGTTTGTAATTCCGATTTTACCCGACTGAAAGTTTTTATTACTACTGCTTATATTGTAAAGCATTATTCCTTTGCTTGTGCTTTCGCAGGGTATTACAGTAACGCCTGACTTAAGCGAAAATGTACTAACAATTCTTCCGGTTAAATCATACAACGTAAAATTGCATTTTTCCTGCATCATTTTATCTTTTAGCATGACAATAATATTTCCTGAAGATGCATCAAAACGAACGGAGAAAATAGTTGGCGTTGTTTCCTGAATGCCCGAATATAGGGTTTCATAAAAGAGGGCTGCATCAAAAATTTCCTGAACAAACTGAGGTGCTACAAGCGCTGTTGCGGCTGCATTGGGATGACTGTCACCGGAGCCGGTTGCATAAAATGATTGCATAATTCCACCAACATCAGTCAGCTTATGAAAAAAATCAAACACATAAACATTATCAGGAAAAGCACCAAACACGGGATCATTTCCTTGTGCAAGCGTATCCTTGGCCCATGTGCAAAAATCATCGGAAAGTGCAGCCTCAGTTGCATTGGTGGAATTGGGTTCCAGCGGAGCATTGGTCCAGATTGCAAAGAAGTTTTCAGGATGACTGCGCATAATATTAATAATATGACGCCAGTGCCATTTGTAATTGTAAATGGTTTTATCTGTCGGATTCAGTGTGTCGGAAGGTTGCCCCACGCCTGACAAAGAAGAAGAAGGGAAACACGATTTGATGACAATAATTTTATTAGTTGGAAGATA
This sequence comes from Bacteroidota bacterium, assembly GCA_043800975.1. GTDB lineage: Bacteria > Bacteroidota > Bacteroidia > Bacteroidales > JAHJDW01 > JAZDMK01. The sequence goes on from JAZDMK010000091.1 coordinate 43,054, forward strand.
GTACCCAATGCCGGTAACTGCACTTGGATCTTCGAAAAAATCATGTTGTGTTGCCCATTCGTTATCGGATGGCGACCACCATTCTTCGGTCAGTGTGATGCTGTCAGCTCCGGTGAGTGAATGTGCATCATTGAATAAAGACATTTCTTCAGGGATTCCGGTAGTGCTTCCATTCGGGCCCCATATACAAAGTCCCGTGGAATGATGAAGAAAAATTCCGCTGCGGAAAAGCGTTTGTGTTTGTGCTGTGCAAATAACAAAACACAAAATGGAAATGGTAAAAAGTTTTTTCATGTGAGGAGGTTTTCAGCAAAGATAATAAAACACTTCTTTGAAAACGGCTTACTGCATTTCACAGGCAAACGCAAGCACATGCCCGTCGGGATCGCGCATGTATCCTGCTATGTGGCCCCAGTCGCGCGGTTGTATAGGACTGATTTCTGCTGCACCATATTCTATAGCACGCTGAAAATATTCTTCCGGTTTTTCTACAAGAAGATACAATTCACATCTTGGAATACCATTGCCGGTTGAAGGATGTGGTGTTTTATCCTGAAGAATTTTTGCAATTCCATTTTCGGGCATGAGGCCCAGCTTGCAACCATTCAGTAAAATAAACTCTGTCATGCCGGGCACATCGAGCGAGGGTTCCAGATTTAAAATACTTTTATAAAAATCGCGGGAAGCGTTTTGATCTTTAACGTATAGGATGAATTGGATTTGTTGCATTTCTATTTTTTTAACACATAGGCACAATAGGAAACAGTAGGCACATACTATTAGGAGAAAACCAACCAGATGTCGTGTTCGGTTTCAATCAGGTCAAGCGTGATGCGTAGTGTTTCAACAGGAATATCTTTTTCATCTATTTCTTTGTCATACACATTCGACTCTTTGTAAATAGAACTATTATACTGTTGAAAAAAGAAAATATCATCCAGCGTATTGATATAACTGTAATTACTATTGGGGAAAGAACTGCACAAAGCTAAATATTTTCTGATTTCAGGATAATAAATCCAGAACAAACTCACTTTTTCATCGGGTTTGTTTTTATAACGAACAATAGGGCATATACCTATAGGACGGGTTTCAGAGATCATCCTGTCCAAATCATAAAACCAGTCTTCTTTCAGTTTAAAGCCAATTAATTCACAACTGTCCATACTTAGCTTTTTAAAATCTTTCAACGAAACTTGAAACTCATCATTGCTGTATATTGCAATATGATTGTTGTAAGCCAGATTTAAAAGCAGTGTGAATAATGAATCCAGCTTGATGAGATTTTTGTTTTTCTCTTTATCCAGAAAGCGACCGATTCGTTTTGCATAAAATACAGAACGTTCCTGCAAATAGCACCACTGGTAGCACCCGCTGCTGTCGCGCTGAAGCGTGTATTTCGGATATTTCTCAAACAGCTTGGCAGGTCCTTCAGGTACTATTGGGAGAATTCTTTTATATTCAAAACTGTTCTTGTAATCCCGCTCTGCGCGAAGCTTTCCGGTAGAGTCCCACACTTTCCAGTTTCCGATTCTCAGATTGTGTGCAAAAGTTCCTTCCGATTTTTTATTTCCGTTCAGGTAATATGAAACGTATTTGCCATTGAGCATGCCTTTATTTAGCTCATATTCGCATTTGTATTTTGCG
>JAZDMK010000202.1:0-7206 GCA_043800975.1 Bacteroidota bacterium
TCGCAGATTTGGTAATGGTTTCGCGATAAGGAATTTTAGGATTGATAAATTCAATTTCAATCTTATCTAAATTTTCAATTCTCCATTTGGCAACGTTCACGTGAAGTTCACCCTGTCCGTTAAGAATTGTCTGCTTTAATTCTACCGATTGTTCAATGATGAATGTAGGATCTTCATCATGGATGTTGCGAAGAATTCCGCCGAGCTTTTCTTCATCGTTGGTGTTCTTTGCACGAACTGCAATGCGGTAACGTGGTTCCGGATAAACAGCCGGCTCAATAATATCATTGTTGTTTTTTGATGTATTCAGTGTGTTGTTGGTACGAGTGTCTTTCAGCTTGATCGTTGCTGCGATATCACCGGCACATACTTTATCAACTTTGGTTCTGTTTTTTCCTGCCATCACGAAAAGCTGCGACAAACGTTCTTTTGCAAGTGTATTTGCATTCAGCAAATCTAAGCCTTCGGTGATTGTTCCAGAAGCAACTTTGAAATAGGAAAGTTCTCCCAGATGCTGTTCAATGCTTGTTTTAAATACAAATGCCAGCGGTGTTCCGTTGGGGTCAGGCTTAATTTCTTTTCCTTCTTTTGTAATCATAGCAGGCATTTCTGCAGGTGAAGGGAATGACTCGGTAACAAATTCCATAAAACTTTTGATACCCATATTGTGTTTTGAACAAACGCAGAAAAGTGGATATACATTGCGGCCTGCAATTCCTTTGCGGATACCGTCGCGAATTTCCTGTTCAGTAAGAACACCATTTTCAAAGAATTTTTCCATCATGGCTTCATCACATTCAGCAGCCACTTCAACAATCTTTGTGTGCAATTCTTCAGCCTTTGCTTTTTCACCTTCGGGAATATCGAGTATTTCTGGCTTTCCGTCAGCAGCGAATTTGATCATCTTCATGTTGAAAACATCAATCACAGCATTGAAGCCCATTCCGGGATTCACAGGATACTGGAATAAAGTAACTTTATTTCCAAACTGCGTTTGCAGCTGGCGAATGGTTTCATCAAAATTTGCTTTTTCGTGATCAAGCTGGTTTACGATAAAAGAAACCGGCGTATTGTTGCGGGTTGTAAAACGCCACACAATTTCAGTTCCCACTTCAATACCATTCTGTGCGTTGATTACCATAACAGCAGTATCTGCCACTTTCAGCGCAGAACATACTTCGCCGATAAAGTCATCGATGCCGGGAGTATCGATAATATTAATCTTATGATTATTAAATTCAGCATGCAAAACGCCTGAAAACACTGAACTCTGACGTTCCAGCTCCAGCTCTTTGTAATCTGAGACCGTATTTTTTTCTTCAATGGTTCCTCTGCGGGTAATCACGCCACCTTCCAGAAGCATTGCTTCACCAATCGTGGTTTTTCCGGAGCGGGTGCCACCAACAAGCGCAATGTTTTTGATTTCGTTCGTCTGATAAACTTTCATAAGATGAAATATTAAATGTTAATCTACTCAGTACTTATTTTAAAAGGGGTACAAACCTACAAGATTTTTTCAAAACGACAAAACCTTACATAAAAAAACGTCCTATACAGATTTTACAGCTATTTGCTCCATTTTATCCTGAATCCGGGCCCAACGATCGGCTTCCATCTTCGCGCCGATAACCTCTATCACATTAGCCGCCAGCAAAGATCCGATCTGTCCGCAAAGCGGAAGATCATATCCCTTGATCAGTCCAAACAGAAACCCGGATGCATACAAATCGCCCGCGCCGGTTGTATCCTTTGATTGCGCTTCATAAGAATTCACTTTATGACGGGTGCCCGCTTTCTTTACGTACGATCCTTCTTTACCAATTTTAACAACAGCAATGTCGCACATAGCAGCCATTTCCTCTACTGCCAGATGCGCTTCTTTTCCTGTGAACGATTTGGCTTCCTCCTCGTTGGCAAAAAGAATATCTACATACTTTTCGGTTACTTCCCTCAGGAACGGAAGGTTTGCTTCCACTACATTAAAGCTGGCCAGGTCGAGCGAAATCTTCAATCCTGCATTCTGCGCAAGCTCCAGCGATTTGCGAATCAGCTCCTGGTTTTGCACCAGATATCCTTCAATATGGAAATACTTGTATTTACTGAATAATTCTGCTTCCAGATGGGAGGCCGATAGTGTGATAGCCGCACCCAGAAAGGTGGCAAACGTTCTTTCCGAATCAGGTGTAACCAGCGCTATCGCACGGCCCGATTCTTCCTCCACGCGAAAAAGATGTGGCGTAATTCCACTGCTCATCATATCCTGATGAAAAAAATCGCCGAACTGATCTTTGCCAATGGTGCCTATGAAGCCGGTTTCCGCACCCAGCCGTGCGAGGCCGTGAATTGTATTGGCGGCCGATCCGCCCGAAGCTAGTGTTTGCTTTAAATGTGAGGTGCCATGCGCCACGATGCCAGCGGTTTTTTCATCCACCAGCTGCATGCTTCCCTTAGGCAGGTTGAAGGTTTGCAACAGTTTTTCATCTTCCAGCAAGGTCATGATATCCACCAGGGCATTGCCCATTCCTAGTATTTCCGGCATAATCAGAGGTTTTTTAGTTTTTTTTTGCAAAGATATTGGTTATTTCAAAACAATGACTTAATTTTGCACTCCATTTTAATTCCTCCTTAGCTCAGTTGGTTAGAGCATCTGACTGTTAATCAGAGGGTCTCAGGTTCAAGTCCTGAAGGGGGAGCAAAAACAGAGTGAGAGTGAGCGCGAGAGCGAGCACTCTCATTCTGTTTTCTCACTCTCGCTCTCCACCTCACTCCATTAAAAACAATTTTCATGTTCGATTTTCAGAAACTGGATGTTTCAACCGTAACGTATTGTTAGTTTTGGCGCCCGCCGCACTTCCTGCTTTTAATATTCTACTAATAACAAATTACCTAATAACTAATAACCGCCCTGCTTCGCAGGGCCGCGTCGCCGGGTCTTCCGCTCATAGTCCTCGTCGCTTCGCTCCTGTGGGCTATCCGCTGCAGCCCCTGTCGCGAACACAATACAAGTTATTTAATTATTTCCAAAGTGTTGTTATTATAATCTATAACAATTTTTCCAAATTTGCCCAGAACATTTTGCCCAAGCAACATTGGAGCCTCAATAGAATTCGATATTGACGCTTCAATATCGTAAAGAGTAAATGTGCCAATCTCCAATTTTTCTAAATTTATTCTTTCACTTTTTGCAACAGACCCGTCGGCGAAACGATAGAACTTTCCTTCTAACCAATCTTCATCTTTTATTGTTTTAGTTCTTATTAATACTAGAGCTACATCTGGTTAAATACTAACTTCTGAAGCACCAGAATCCATAATAAAAAATATTTTCAAAACGCCATTTATTACAACAGGAACCTCTAACAATCCCGATTCAGTTTTTGTCATTTTGATTACCGAACTACTAGTAAAGTTATTGTTTGTATTAGTCGTGTAATTATTGTTGTCATTTCTATTTTCAGTATTTTTACTGTAATCGTAATTATTATTTGTTGAATAATTATTAACCAGATCTCCAGCCCAAAAAACCTCATTTAAGAATCCAACTTTATTGTCGTATTTTACTTTATAATATCCACTTCCAGCATTTTCAAAAATCTGTATAGTTGATCCTGAGGGTACAAATTGGATGATTTTCCCCAAAGGACCTTTCTCTTCTTTTAAAACACCCTCGCTGGTTAATGTTTTTGTTTTAGAAGAGGTATTATTGTTAGTTGTAAAATTCTGAGTGTTTCCTTTTGAATTGGAATTCCTGTTTGTTTCAATGTTACTAATCGATCTGCCAGTCCAAAGAACTTCATTTAAATAACCTTTTTTATTCCCATATTTAACATAATAGTATCCATTGTCACCATTATCAAGTAATGTAACAGTTGCCCCTTGCGGAATTAATTCAATAATATTCGCTATTGGGCTTTTTGAATCTTTTAAACTACCGTTGCTAGTAAGTGTTTTCGTTTGCGAGTATGCGGTGTTGAAAAAAACTACACCCGTTAAAATCAATAAAATATTTTTCATGTTAAAATTATTGGTACATAAAATATTTTAGAATTAGGCTTTTAAGCAGAAAGTATTTATTCAAAAGTAATATTTAAATTATTTAAAAACAAGTAGACTTTACCGCTGTGTTTAAATTCTTTATCAAACAGTCTTCTTTATTCTCCTCGCAAATCCTTGCTCCTTGTTCTAAAACAAAAAGGAGCCCTGCTGACAGGCTCCTTTATCCTTTGGAAGAATTTAGGATTCTACAATCCACCGTACTTCTGTGCCTTGAAGTCAATTTGTGCAACAGCTTTAAACTGGTTACTGGCATGCCCGAAAGCCGACTTCACATGGTTCTTCACCCTTACAGCAATTTCCACCGCACCCACAAAACTTTTATAAAGCAGTCGGTCGCGTATTTCCCTTGCCTTTTCAACTTCACTAATCGTGTGATAAACCAGCTTGGTTGAATTTCCAAGCAACAATATCCTTGCTTCCAGTCCGCTCATCGACATATCCGCTTCATTCGGTGCATAGCCCGGGATCTTGCCGATAAGTGAAACCATTTGTACAAAGTGTTCTTTCTGGTAGTCGTAGCTCGCTTGGCTTGCCGATTTTCTTACTTTAGGAGCAGGATCACTCTCCGGCGCTTTCCCTTCAACAAAAGGTGTTTCCGGAGGTGGAATCTCTTCTTCTTTAATCGGTTTCGCCCGCTTTCCGCGTATTTTTCTCACCAGGTGTCTCAGGTCGGCCAAAATCTTCTTATCGGCCCCTGATGCAATAGCTTCACCGATGATTCGCGTGCAACGCTTATCCAGGTCTTCAAATGCAAATTGTCTGGCATTGATAGCATCCTTATGGTCAGCCAGCGCATCCGCCAAGCCTTCCATTGCCACCTTCAGATCCGATTCAACCGTCAGCAGGTTGTTTAGCCGGATGTCTGCTGGCCCCGGGTTATAGGCGATGCCGAAGCCTTCCACCTCTTCCCTCAGCCAGCTGAAGTTTGCCACGTTCTTCGCGTGGCCTTTTTCACTATTATTAGCCATAGCAATTAAAAATTATAATTGTTTTGAATAACATTCCAGCGGGTCTCACTTACCCACAGCCTTCACCCAGGGGTGTTACGTATTATTTTAGTGCCCGAAACAAAGGAATAGTCATCTTACCATAGCTGCATTATCTTATCAATTTTATACATTAACGCAAAAAGTATTTCCTTTAGTATCAATTTTTGAAAAAAAATGAAAAATAATTCACTCCGCACATACACTGCGGTGACAATGTTTTAATTTGTATCCATAAAGATGGTTTTCACATCATAAACCATTTTGATGTTCTTTGTCAGTAAGAATTCTATCTTTGTCATATGGATGTTTTGACAAAAGAGCAACGTAGAAAAAACATGCAGGCTATCCGTTCTAAGGATACAAAAGCAGAAAAAATTCTTGCGCATGCACTTTGGTCAGAAGGTTTCAGATACCGGAAAAACAATAAAACTGTATTTGGTAAACCGGACCTGACTTTTAAAAAACTTAAAATTGCTGTATTTGTCGACAGTGAATTTTTTCATGGCAGAGACTGGGAAGAAAACAAACACCGGATACAGACAAATCAGGAATTCTGGTGGAAGAAGATAGAAGATAATATGAACCGCGACAAAAGGGTAGTTGAAAAATTAACAGCGGAGGGTTGGAAAGTTCTTCGCTACTGGGATACTGAAGTTCATAAAAAATTAAGATATTGCGTGTTAGAAATTAAAAAACAGATAAGGAAAAAAGAAAAATGCCGGTAAAATATTCTGCCATACGTAAAAAACTCAATTTTCAGATTGACAGAAATACGACGGAAGGTCTTGCTCACCTTACTCATTATTTCCAGAATCATAAAAATGGTGTATCAGCTTTTTTCAAACCCGGTGCAACAGAATATTTAAAAGAGCTTCACGAAAAAATAGATGTTTTTGAAGAAAACGGATTTCAATATTATCTTCCCATCAAATGGGATATACCTTTTCCTCCGGTTGAAAACCCTAAATTTAAATTTATTGATTTATTTGCGGGGATCGGGGGTATCAGGCTCGCATTTCAAAACCTCGGTGGCAAATGTGTCTACACAAGCGAATGGGACCCCTTCTCAAAAAAAACATATGAAGTAAATTTTGGAGAAGTACCATTTGGAGACATCACAAAAATCAACGAAAAGGAAATTCCTGGTCACGATATTTTACTAGCGGGTTTTCCCTGCCAGCCCTTTTCAATAGCAGGTGTAAGTAAGAAAAATGCACTAGGTCGCAAACATGGTTTTCTGGATGAAACCCAGGGTACTTTGTTTTTTGATGTAGCCAGAATCATTAAAGAAAAAAAACCAAAAGCATTTATGCTGGAGAATGTGAAGAACCTTATTTCACACGACAAGGGGAATACATTCAGGGTTATTGAAAAGACATTAAAAGAACTTGGATATAATGTACATTTCAAAATTTTGGATGCAAAACATTTTGTACCCCAGCATCGCGAAAGGATCATTATTGTCGGATTTAGAAATGAAGTTTTCAAAGGAAAAGAAAAATTTCACTTTCCTGAATTACCTGAACCGGATAAAAAAATCAAAGATATTCTTGAAGAGAAACCCGAAAAAAAATACACACTCTCCGATCATCTTTGGAAATATTTACAGGACTATTCTGTTAAGCATAAAGCAAAAGGAAATGGTTTTGGATTTGGAATGACGGACTTAAACGGAATATCCCGGACAATGAGCGCAAGGTATTATAAGGACGGTTCTGAAATTCTGATACCGCAGAAAAACAAAAACCCAAGGCGGCTTACACCCCGCGAATGTGCCCGTCTGCAGGGCTTTCCTGATACATTCATTATCCCTGTTTCAGATAACCAAGCCTACAAACAATTTGGCAATTCAGTTGCAACACCATTAATACAAGCTGTTGGTAAAAATCTGGTTAAATCTCTTCTAAAAACAACAAATGGCAAGTCTTGATTTAAACACAATGAGGAATTACCTTTCCTCAAGTATTAGTAGCATTAATCAGAATAAGACTAATGGTATGCTGGCTGAAATTGATCTTCGAAATACACTGGCTGATTTGGGTTTTGGGGGGAGAATTTCTCAGGGAGGTTGGATAGTAAGGTCTGTCGGAAGCGGTGTTTTTGGCCATCATTCTGCGGTTTTGTTTCCGCAAACAATTATTGAAAATGTTGAATATACTCC
>JAZDMK010000203.1:0-12055 GCA_043800975.1 Bacteroidota bacterium
CTATCTCTATTGATGACAAAGACGAAGTTAAAGAAACCCGCCCGATCAGCGAAAAAGATGATTTGCTGATTAAAAGTGTCGCACCAGGATACAATAAAGAAACACGTCCTGAAACAGAAGAAAAGAAAGAAGTTGTTGAAGTAAAACCAGTTTCAACAGGTCCTAAAGTTCTAGGAAAAATTGAACTCGAAAAACCTAAAGAAAAAAAATCTGCAAAAAACGAAAGTCCGAAAGAAGAGGTTGTAGTAGAAGAAAACAAAACTGTTTCCAAAAAGAAAACAAAAGAAAAAACGGAAGAGCCCGTTGTTGAAGAGAAAGCTCCGAAAGTAATTGAAACAGTAAAAACAGAAACGGAAGAAATAGGTGTAAAGATTGTCGGACATGTTAGTCTGGAAGATCTTGCTGCTCGTGAAAATTCGGATAACAGGAAAAAAGGCCGCAAAGACACACAAAAAGAAAAAGGCAAATCAAAAAAGAAAGAAGCTGAAAAAACAGAAGATAAAATATCCGAAGAAACGGCTGTCGTTTCTGAAGTTGAGCCAACTCTTGAAATTTCGGAACCCGTTATTGAAGCGACTTCTGAAATTTCTGAAGAAATAAAAGAAGAAGGTCCTGAATTTTACAAAACAGATTATCAGAAACTGGAAGGCCCCACTATTCTTGGCAAAATGGATCTGGGAGAATTTACAAGAAAAGATGATAAGAAAAAACCAGTTGCTTCTTCATCCACTTCTTTTGATTCGGATAAGAAAAAGAAAAGAAAACGAATAAAGAAAGAAGGTTCTTCAACACAAACTACACCGACAACTGGTGAAAAGAAAGACGATCCAACCCGCAACAAAACCGCTGGTAATAAGCAACACACAGGCAGCAACAGAAAACCTCCGTTCAGAGACCGTCCGCAACGCGTAGAGCCAACTGCTGAGGAAGTTCAAAAACAAATTAAAGAAACGCTGGCACGCTTAAGCAGCCCCGGAAAATCCAAAACTTCTAAATACCGACGCATGAAGCGTGAAGCTGTTTCTCAACAGATTCAGGAAAATCTGGAAAAACAGGAAAGCGAAAAAAATATTTTAAAAGTTACTGAATTCGTTACAGCCAACGAACTGGCAACAATGATGAATGTTCCGGTTACCAAAGTTATTCAAACCTGCATGTCACTTGGAATGTTTGTTTCCATTAACCAACGACTCGACGCCGAAATGATTTCAATCGTTGCGGATGAGTTCGGATACCAGCTTGAATTCGTAAGCGTAGAAGTTCAGGAGGCGCTGAATCCGGTTGAAAAAGAAATTGATGTTAACGATACTACACCACGCTCACCTATCGTTACCGTTATGGGTCACGTCGATCATGGAAAAACATCTTTGCTCGATTATATCCGTAAAGCCAATGTTATTGCCGGTGAAGCCGGTGGTATTACCCAGCATATCGGAGCCTATGAAGTTCAGCTTGAAAACGGAAAGAAAATTACATTCCTTGATACACCCGGTCACGAAGCGTTTACAGCTATGCGTGCTCGCGGTGCCAACATGACGGATATTGTAATCATCGTGGTTGCTGCTGATGATAATGTGATGCCTCAAACGAAAGAAGCAATCAACCATGCACAAGCTGCCGGTGTTCCTATAATTATTGCCATTAATAAAATTGATAAACCATCAGCAAACGTTGAGAAAATCAGAGAAGAACTCGCACAACTGAATATCCTTGTTGAAGACTGGGGTGGTAAATATCAGTGTCAGGAAATTTCAGCAAAATTCGGACAGAACGTAGATCTGCTTCTTGAAAAAGTACTGCTGGAAGCTGAATTGCTAGATTTAAAATCAAATCCTGACAGACTTGCTTTTGGTTCTGTCATTGAATCTACTTTAGATAAAGGCCGCGGATATATTGCTACCATGCTTGTTCAAAATGGTACCATGCGTGTTGGTGAAATCGTACTTGCCGGATGCCAGATTGGTCGCGTGAAAGCGATGTTTAATGAACGCGGACAAAAAATTGAAACGGCCGGACCTTCCACACCCGTTGTTATGCTGGGATTGGATGGCGCACCACAGGCAGGTGATAAATTTAATGTGCTGACCGACGAAAAAGAAGCAAAAAATCTTGCCGTTAAACGCCAGCAATTACAACGCGAACAGGGAATACGTACACAGAAACATATTACACTGGATGAAATCGGTCGAAGAATTGCGATTGGAAACTTCCGCGAACTGAATGCGATTGTCAAAGGTGATGTGGATGGTTCTGTGGAAGCACTTTCCGATTCATTGCTGAAGCTTTCCACACCCAAAGTTCAGGTGAATGTTATTCACAAATCGGTGGGTATGGTTACAGAATCTGATGTGTTGCTTGCAGCTGCATCCGATGCCATCATCATTGCGTTCCAGGTTCGCCCTTCCTTAAGTGCACGCAAACTGGCTGAAGCCGAACAAATCGATATCAGAACTTACTCCATTATTTATGATGCAATCAACGAAGTAAAGGCTGCCATGGAAGGTATGCTTGCACCTGAGTTTGAAGAAAAAATCGTTTGTAATGTTGAAATTCGTGATGTGTTTAAAATTACGAAAGTCGGTACCGTTGCCGGATGTTATGTGCTGGACGGAAAGATTTCACGCCACACCAAAATTCGCCTTATCCGTGATGGTATTGTTATTTATACCGGTACACTCGCTTCGCTGAAACGCTTTAAAGACGATGCGAAAGAAGTATCTGCCGGATATGAATGTGGTTTAAATGTTACCAATTTCAATGATATTAAAGAAGGTGATATTTTGGAAGGCTATGATGAAATTCAGGTAAAAGCCAAACTGTAAAACAAAATTTATTTTCTTTTCGCTGCAAAAAACTTTTTTAGCAGAGCGGAACATTCTTCCTGCAAAATACCACCCTCAATAATTGTAGAAGGATGCATTATGTTTTTTTCCAGAAGTGAATAACCCCGTTTGGGATCAACTGCACCATAAACAATTTTTCCGATGCGTGTCCAGAACGCAGCACCGGCGCACATCACGCAAGGCTCCAAGGTAACATATAAAGTACATTCATTCAGAAATTTTCCGCCAAGATGGTTTGCTGCTGCAGTAAAAGCCTGCATCTCGGCATGCGCCGTAACATCGTTCAACCTTTCCGTATAATTATGCGCACGTGCAATAATTCTTCCTTTGCAAACGATAACTGCGCCTACCGGAACTTCATCTGCTTCCAGCGCTTTCAGTGCCTCTTTCAGCGCCTCCCTGATATAACGTTCATCTTCTTTTAAATCCATATATCAACTTTTTTATGTTCGGGATTGAACAATGCTTTGTTTTTTATTGTCGAAAAGTAATTAATAAATTAACAGATGTAACTTTTAAAAGACGGTATTTTTTACATATTTTTGAGTAATCAATTTCAAAACCATGAAGAATCTTCGTTTCCTTTTTGTGATTTCGCTTTTAACAGTATTTTTCTTAAGTACCGCACAGGCCCAAAATAAAGGGAAGACGACTACAACAACCAAAAAAACCACAGCTGTAAAAAAAACAACTCCTGCGAAAACTACAGCACCCGTTGTAATTCCAACAATTCTTAAAGCAGGAACCAAGCTTATTTACAGTTTAAATTACAATGGCACAATATGCACGTTTACAGTTGAAATTAAAACTTTGTATCCCGAAGTTCAGTACGCATGGGATATTACACCACCTATTTCTACTAAAGGAAAAACGAAAATTTTAAAATCTGCTCTGGATAATTCGTTGATTCTTAACAGCGATTTTAACATTGATAACGCAGTGTACACAGATCAAACCGCATTGTGGGTCAGTAAAAAGATTTGCAGTTTTCTGAAAAGTAAAAAACCTGTTACGATCAACACCGGAAAAGGAAACTCTGTTCTTACATTTTCCAGCACGGAAAAAAAATCATACAAGGTCAATAATGAAATGAAAGAACTGACTGTGATCAATGCAAAAACAGATAAAGCGATTAATTTTACAATTCTGGATGATCCGAATCCTATTATTTTAAGGCAAACCCTGCGATTTAATATTGAACTGAAGGAAATTATTATTCCCTGATTTAACTGCTGAGTTTGTGAGATGGTGAACTTGTGAGTTTCTTTCACATTTTACATTGTCCAATTTACATTTTTTAAACGCCGGCTTTTCTTATCTTTGCCGCTCTAAGAATATTACTATGCTTCGTACTCATACATGCGGAAGCCTTACACTGGCTGATAACGGAATAAAAACAACGCTCTGCGGATGGATTCTTCGCTCGCGCGATCTGGGCGGAATGACATTCATCGATTTGCGCGACCGATACGGCGTTACGCAACTTGTTTTCAACATGGACACCAACGCTGCACTTTGCGAAAGTGCCCGCAAACTGGGACGTGAATTCGTATTGCGCATCACAGGAACCGTTACGGAACGCAGCAATAAAAATTTGAAAATTCCTACCGGAGAAGTTGAAATTATTGTTGATGAATTTGAAGTTCTGAACACATCGAAGATTCCTCCTTTTACACTGGAAGAAAATACCGACGGTGGTGATGATCTTCGTATGAAATATCGCTATCTCGATTTGCGCCGCTCAAACGTGAAAGCAAATTTTGAACTGCGTCACAAGATGGCTGTTGTTACACGGAATTATCTGAGTGACGCCGCTTTCCTCGAAGTGGAAACGCCTTACATGATTAAATCAACACCCGAAGGTGCACGCGATTTTGTTGTTCCTTCCCGTATGAACCAGGGACAGTTTTATGCGCTTCCCCAGTCTCCGCAAACCTTTAAACAACTACTAATGGTTGCCGGTTTCGACAGATATTTTCAAATCGTGCGCTGCTTCCGCGATGAAGACCTGCGCGCAGACAGACAACCCGAGTTTACACAAATCGACTGCGAAATGTCGTTCGTTACGCAGGATGATATACTTGATACGTTTGAAGGACTTGTAAAACATTTGTTCAAAGCAGTGAAAAACGTTGATGTATCAGCTTTTCCACGCATGACCTATGACGATGCCATGAAAAATTATGGCAACGACAAACCCGATATTCGTTTTGAAATGACCTTTAAATACCTGACTGAAATTGTAAAGGGAAAAGGATTTAAAGTGTTTGATGATGCTGAATGCGTAGTTGGAATTTGTGCGAAAGGATGTGGTGAATACTCACGCAAGCAACTGGACGAACTGACTGATTTTGTTAAGAAACCACAGATTGGCGCTACCGGCTTGGTGTATGTGCGGTATGGAAATGACAGCGTATTAAAATCTTCTGTAGATAAATTCTTCCCTGCGGAAGAGCTTGCCAAATGGGCCGAAGCCATGCAGGCGCAACCCGGCGATCTGATGCTGGTGCTTGCAGGTAAAACTGAAAAAACACAAAAAGCACTTTCTGAATTACGTCTGGAAATGGGCAACCGCCTGGGTTTGCGCAACCCAGAAATATTTGCTCCTTTATGGGTAATTGATTTCCCATTGCTCGAATGGGACGAAGAAAGCAATCGCTTTTTTGCAAAACATCATCCATTCACATCACCCAAACCGGAAGATATGAAATTGCTGGAAAGCAATCCCGGCGCTATTCATGCCAATGCATACGACATGGTCATCAACGGTGTTGAAGTGGGCGGTGGTTCCATACGAATTCACAACCGTGATCTTCAGAAAAAAATGTTTTCTGTTTTAGGATTCTCCGATGAAGATGCACAACAACAGTTTGGCTTTTTAATGAATGCTTTCGAATATGGCGCACCGCCTCATGGTGGCATTGCATTCGGATTCGACCGTCTTTGCTCGCTTTTCGGAGGTTCCGAAAGCATACGTGATTTTATCGCCTTCCCGAAAAACAACAGCGGCCGCGACGTGATGATTGACTCACCAGCGAATATTTCTAACGAACAATTAAAAGAATTGGGAATTATTCTTCAGCCACCAACAGAAAAATAATTAATTTCTGCAATTACAATTTGGCGAAAACATAATTTTTGTTCTCGGAAGCAGCAACTGAATTGCCTCCGCTTCATTATCATTAATGTCGATAACGCGAAGATCAACAAATTTTAATTTTTCACATTTTGAAATTTCCATCGGGAAAGCGCTGATTTCATTTCCCCATAAATCAAGAATCTCCAGGTTTTTCAGATTCCCAATTTCTTTTGGGAAAGAAGGAATTTCATTTTTAAAGGCAATGAGTTGCCGCAGTTTTTTAAGACTGCATATAGGGCCTGGGAATTTTTTAAATTTGTTTTGCGCGATATTTAACACTTCCAGATTCTCCAGTTGCATGATTGTGGGAGGCAATGAATCGATTTTATTTTTACTCAGATTCAAATGTTTTAAATTTTTAAACTGAAGAATCTCATTCGGAAAACTATTCAAACCGCTCTTTTTAAGATCGAGATAACGCACATCATCGGGCGTTTTTAAAGCTTCCGCCAGATTTGTAAAATAAAAAATGCTTGTGTCGCGAACCTGAGAAAAAACTTTCTGCGGTAAGATGGATGCGATTATAAAAATCAAAAGAAAAATTATTTTTCTCATGGCGTAAGTTTTAATGACTTAATATTTGAATAACTTTTTCCCTGTCGATTTTCAATTGATGGACTAATTCTGCGGCATTGCCAAAGCGAAGTTCCTGACGAACGTGATCCCTGAAAAACACAGTGATTTCTTCGCCATAAATATCACGGTCGAATCCAAAAATATTTACTTCTATCACCCGCTGGCTTTTTCCAAAAGTAGGGCGAATTCCAATGTTCATCATCCCGCCATAATGCAGTCCGCGGATTAGAAGGTTCACAGCATACACACCATCCTGCGGAAGCAGTTTCAAAGATTCATCCGGCAAAAGATTCGCTGTAGGGAAACCCAGCTGACGACCCACGCCGCGCCCTTTCTGAACAGTTCCTGTCAACGGATATTCATGCCCAAGCAAACGGTTGGCTGCTTTTATTTCTCCGGCTATAATTGCATTGCGCACTTTCGTTGAACTCACGATCACTTCACTGGCCACCTGCGGTGGAATTTTCTCAACAACAAAGTCCAGCTCTTTACCAAGCTCAAGCAATGTTTCGTACGAACCGCCCCTGCCCGCTCCAAACTGGTGATCATAACCCACAATGAGTTTTTTGGCACCCATGAATTCAACCAGATATTGTTTTACAAACTCATCCGATGTCAATGCAGCAAAAGCTTTTGTAAAAGGTATAATGACAAGCTGATCGATTCCCGATTGCTTCAGTAAATGTATTTTCTCATTGAGTGATGATAACAGACGAAGGTTATGCTCGGCAGGATACAGCAAAGCCCTCGGATGTGGATGGAAGGTAACCAGTACAGACTGACCGTTCATTTCCTTAGCCGATTCACACAACCTGCTGATGATTTTTTTGTGGCCCATGTGCAAGCCATCAAAGGTTCCCACCGTAATAACCGGTACGGGTACTTTTCCAAAATCGCGTATATCTCTCGTTATCCTCATAAAAGTCCTCAAAATTAATCAAAAGCGCAATATCTTCTGCGTTTTAAAACGAATTTGATCTGAATTACAGTATCAAAGCCTACGAAATACTTTTTTTCATTGTCGCTGGGTATAATTATCAGGACGAAAGACCTTTCTTAGGCTTTTTTTGTAACTTCCTCTTTAGGCTGGGGTTAATAAAAACCTTACAAAATCTGGGCTTTAGACCTGAAAACTGTTTGTGTACTTACTAAACGATTTCTTTTTTGGGGTTTGATTTGTAAATAATAAAAAAATCGTGTAGGTTTGTTGCTGTTAAAAGATTCACTTTAAAAGAGACTATTTATGTCGCAGAGCATCGGAAAAATTGCCCAGATTATCGGCCCGGTTATAGACGTGGCTTTCGAACAAGGAGTTACACTTCCCAATCTTTATGAAGCACTGGAAGTTACAAGAGATAACGGACAGAAGCTTGTTATTGAGTGTCAGCAGGACACGGGTGAAAACACCGTTCGTTGCGTTGCTATGGATTCAACCGATGGTTTACGCCGCGGAATGACGGTAACCTGCACTGGGAGTCCGATTTCAATGCCAACAACCGATAAAATCAATGGCAGATTATTTAACGTAATCGGCGAAGCCATTGACGGCATTGGCCCCGTTGAGAAAACATCATCCTACGCGATCCACCGCGATCCACCCCGATACGAAGACCTTTCCACAACGAAAGAAGTTTTATTTACAGGGATTAAAGTTATCGACCTGATCGAACCTTATGCAAAAGGCGGTAAGATCGGTCTCTTCGGCGGTGCCGGTGTAGGAAAGACCGTTATCATCATGGAGCTCATCAACAACATCGCGAAAAAATATTCCGGCATGTCGGTATTTGGTGGTGTGGGTGAACGTACACGTGAAGGAAACGACCTGTTGCGCGAAATGATCGAATCGGGCGTTATCCGCTATGGTGAAGAGTTTAAGAAAAGTATGGAAGAAGGCGGATGGGATCTTTCAAAAGTAGACATGGAAGAATTGAAAAAATCGCAGGCCACACTGGTGTTCGGTCAGATGAACGAACCTCCCGGAGCGCGTGCCCGCGTTGCTCTTTCGGGTCTTACCCTTGCTGAATATTACCGCGACGGTGATGAAAAATCCGGCGGCCGCGATATCCTTTTCTTCATTGATAATATTTTCCGTTTCACACAGGCAGGTTCTGAAGTATCGGCTCTTCTCGGTCGTATGCCATCTGCTGTAGGTTACCAGCCAACACTCGCCACCGAAATGGGTATCATGCAGGAACGTATCACGTCAACAAAACGTGGTTCCATCACTTCGGTTCAGGCTGTGTATGTACCTGCCGATGACCTTACCGACCCTGCCCCTGCTACAACATTTGCGCATTTGGATGCAACGACTGTACTTGACCGTAAGATTTCCGAATTAGGTATTTATCCTGCTGTGAACCCGCTGGATTCAACCTCCCGTATTCTTACACCGGAAGTTGTGGGTGAAGAACATTATCGCACCGCACAACGCGTGAAAGAAATTCTGCAGCGCTACAAAGAGCTTCAGGATATCATCGCGATCCTTGGTATGGATGAACTTTCGGACGAAGATAAACTTTCAGTACACCGTGCACGCCGCGTACAGCGCTTCCTCTCACAGCCCTTCTTTGTGGCAACACAGTTTACCGGACTGGAAGGAAGATTTGTAAGTATTGAAGATACCATCAAAGGCTTTAACATGATCATGGATGGTGAAGTGGATGAATATCCCGAAGCTGCATTCAACCTGGTTGGCACGATTGAAGAAGCCATTGAAAAAGGAAAGAAACTTATACAGGAATCGAAATAACAGCGTATGCTTGTAGAAATCATTACGCCCGACAGCACCCTGTTTTCAGGTGAAGCATCGCTGGTTCAACTTCCCGGCATCGATGGCTCTTTTGAAATATTAGAGCACCATGCACCGTTGGTTTCCATTTTACAAAAAGGAAACATTCGCCTCGTTGTTGAAAATAAAGCTGAAAAAACGTTTGAGATAAAAGGCGGTGTGATTGAAGTACTGAAAAATAAAGTGCTTATTCTGGCTGAATAATCTTTTGTTTTTTTCTTTATAAAAAATAAAATTCTTTACCCGCGAAGCACGCAAAGAAAAATTTATGCTCCGCCGCGGCGGAGGACGCAAAGTTACAGCCAAACTTGATAATCCGGCATCTGACTCCAACTAATTGTATTTCTATGTGCCTACTTGTTTCTACTGTTCCTATGTGTTGATAAAAAGCGAGAAGTTCTTCCTGTTTTAAAATTCAAACTTCCAAATCACCTTCCCAGTCTTCATGTCGATGCAGTGTGCATATAGCATCCAAACAACCAAAAGTTTGTCGTTTGTCATTTCGATATATTGAAAATCAAAATCCGGACTGCCTTTGGAAAATACTTTTTTGAAGGCATCTGTTTCTTCTGCCGCATTCGGATCATAGAATAAATCCAGTAAAGTAACGCGCCACATTTCTTTTAATTCACAACGGTTTTTTAATTGAAGGCGCGAAAGAATAACGTTGGCATCCTTTGCTGTTTTGGTTTTGTGAAACACGAAAAAAGTATTGCTGTCGGGCGATAGCAACTGATCGTAGGAAGACATGTGGCCATCCGCTGTGATGTATTTAATAAGTCTTTCCAGTTCTTCTTTTTCATTTGAAATATCTCTCAGCGAATCTTCAACTTTGCGCTGCAGGTCATAGTTTTTATCACCCCAGCGGAGGCGCTTTCCTTCATTGGCTGCTTCCATTTCTTTTTTTCTTGCGTCTAATCGGTCATATTCTTTTTTCAGAGGCTGAAAACGGGTGTTAATGGTATTGAAAATACGCGGAACATCACGATCAGCAATAAACTTACCATCGAGAAACGTTAAGGAAGAATTGATTTCTTTTCCCCGCACTTTGATCTGCTTGCGCAAATCACCGTCAATGCTGATGTCTATACCGGCAAATTTTATGTTTGTTTCAAAGGGATCATCCCTGTGTTCGTTGGGCATTTTGAAAGTCTCTGCCTGCTTTTCAAAAACAAGAGTGTTGGGATCAACCGTATAGCGGTACCCTTGGTTATCGGAAAGGAAAAGTTTTTTGGTTAAATCATTGAACTGAAAAAACTGATTGAACTGATACCATTCGCACTTGGCCAGATTATCTTTCATATCCGGTTTCTTTTCAAAGAATTTGTCCTGCGTGATTTTTATCTCCAGCGTCTTGGGTTCGCGCGAATGCAGCCCGTCGTCCAGCGAATAAAACCAGATATTTCCTTCGGAACATCCCAGAAACTCGATGGCATGGTCGATCATGGTTCCCGTACCCAGGCGCGATACAATCTTTCCCGTATTCATGTCATACACCGTAATGCGCATATCGTTGTAGCCGGTTGTAACATTCACACCGCCTCCCGATTTTTTAGAGGTGGCTTGAAAAATCGATTCGAGCGTTACCAGATAATACCCGTCCTTGAATTGATAAATCTTAGCTTTGACAATGTTGTCGGCCTCTCCGTCCTGAACAGATTTGTGGAAGCATCCGGCAAAAACAAAAATCGAAAACAGAAAAATGGAAAGTTTTTTCATAATTGAATCTATTTAATGTTTGGTTTTTTTCTTTTAAAATCTTCTACTGTTAACTTACGTCTGTATTTGTTTTTAAGAATTCCTGTTTGTTGATATGAAAGTAATAAATGGTATAGTTTTTTTCTTGTATAAATAAGATGCCTGATAATTCCGGTAATCGTTACTGGAATTGCAATTGAAAATGAAAGGCAACCTGTCGCTATAGATAAAATTGGCCAGTGACCTTCCGATTCCTCCATACTGTCGTTAGGGGTATTTTGATATTGACGGTTCTCAATTTCAGTTACAATTGTTGTAAGAATCGAAGCCATAATTAAAGAAGCAGGAAATAACTTCGCCGTTAATCTTTTTCTGAAAAACAGGTTGATCAAAGCTTGGCTGCTATCACTCCAGGAATGCTTTTCGATGAATTCCTTTTTATTCAGTTTAAAATTCTTTTTTTCTGCAGTCAGATTTGCTCTTCTTTGAATGGAAGAGTCTATCTGATTTCTGGAGCTGTCGCATACAACAAGCTGATACAGTTTTTTCCTGCTGAATTTACTGATTTGTCTTACCGAAAAACCGCTCCAAACAAAAGGTTCCGCTATTAACAAAAACTCGGAAAAATAGTAATGGGGATCATATTCATGACTAACTGTTGCAGTATAAAATCCGAACAGGTAAAAGGTAAGTGGAGTTATGGCAAGTTTAATAAACCCATTTCTTCTTTTGTTGTAATAAAGGTCTATTAACCCATTAAGCGAATCATTCCCTTTTCCAAACTGCGTTTTGAATTCTGTTCTGGAAACCTTCCAGGGTTTAAAACACACAGACGAATCTCCCGGATGCTTAGCAAGCGTATCCTGCGCCCCAACGCACATGCAGGAGATCATAAAAATGAGCAGAAGCAGAAAACGTAAATATTTTACTCTTTGCATGAAAAAGAGATTGGTCGTGTGAGAATTCTTTTCAAAACGAATTTACGAATTTTTGAAATTATTTGACATCTTT
>JAZDMK010000247.1:0-10138 GCA_043800975.1 Bacteroidota bacterium
TATTGGGTAATGCAGCTGTACCATTTACATTCACACCCAGCATATTTCCCATGACTCGATTATGAGTAACTGTATTTCCAATAAAAGGAATGCCATATGCAACGTTTCCGGAAATAACATTTTTTTCAATAAAATTATAGCTTGCGCTTCCTTCTATACTGACTCCGTCATAATTTCCGATAGCCTGCATGCCCGTGCGATCGGTGCCTACGTAATTTCCGATAACATAATTACTGTCGGCATTTACTACGCGAATTCCTATGTGTTCGTTGGCAGAAACAATATTTCTGTCGGCAACGGTTGTCCCTCCTATTGTGTTGTATTTAGGACCTCCGATAATTTCCACACCTATAAAATTTCCTAATGAGTCGGATGCTGTGCAATTTGTTCCAATGTAATTTCCAGAAATTGTATTGTATTTTGCATTGGTTCCATATATCTGAACGCCATAATAGAAGCCGGACATGATAAAGCCTTTAATCGTAATATGCGATACATTATAAATTGTAAATGCATAATCAACTGTTGAAACAGAACGAACAAGCATTATCTCCGGGCCCAGTGGATTTGTATTTCCCTGTGCAGTTGTTTGTGAAGTCCCGTCTATCGTAATGTCAGAATGGGTAATGAATGAAAATGCAGTGGCAAGTGAAATCGTCCAGACGCCGGTGCTGCTGTTGTATCCAGGATCGGTAGTTGGAATATTAAAAACAATGCTGTGAGAACCCGCTGCAGAATTTGCACTGGTTAATGCAGCCCTTAATGAGCCGCTGCCACTATCGTTGGTGTTGGTCACAGTATATGTATTTGCAGACGCATTCAGCGCCAGACCAATGAAGATAATGAATAGAATTTGTTTCATAATTTTATTCTTGTTTTTTTACCACAGATAGCACAGATTTGCACAGATGTTTCACAAAAAATCTGAATTTAAATGTGGTCATTTATGTAATCTGTAGCGAATATTGTGACATTACATTACTCTTCTTTTGATTCCTAGTTTAAGATCAACAACATTGAAATTAATAAAAGACCAAGTCTGCAACCCGATAGCTTAAGATAAGTTAATAACTGAGCTTCATGAATTGGATTAAGAACTTCAACAGATTTTACTTCTATTACAATACTTTTTTCAACTAATAAATCTAATCTATAGCCAACATCAAGCTTTACTTCATTGTAAATAAGTGGAAGTGGCTTTTGTCTTTCTACCAAATAACCTAGTTGTACTAATTCATATTCGAGACAAGCAGCATATGAAGATTCAAGCAATCCAGGACCTAATCCAGCATGCACTTTATAAGCACAACCAATAATGTCATAACTGATTTTGTTTAAACTTTCTGGTATTGACATAAAGTAAATTTTAAACTTTTCTGAATAATTATTTTACTAAAGAAAGTACAGATTTTTTAAAAAAAAAATATCTGAATTAATCTGTGAAAATTTGTGAAATCTGTGGTGAATTTCAATTTTTAACGATTTTTCTATTCACTACATTCCCTTTTTCATCTTTCAACCTAAGAAAATAAATCCCGGATTTTAGATTTTTTAATGGAAGCACAACATTTTTATCATTCGTTTTTATTTGATATACCTGCTCTCCAACCATATTAAAAATTGTGATTTCTGAATTTCCGGAAGAATGAACATACAATTTATCATCAAACGGATTCGGATAAACAGAAATACTTTCATCACTGTGTTCAGCGATGGATGTTGTTTTGGTGACCACAACATTAGGAGCAAACTCAGAAGTATTTCCTTTAGCATCGGTTGTTGTTGCCGTAATTTTTTGTCCCGGTGTAAGCCCGGGAACATCAATCCACCATAGATTTCCAGTCCAGTGCGGTGCGTGACCCAGATAAATCATTCCTTCTCCGCATCCGGTAGAATCGTTATCTGCAACAAATACTTCCACCCTTGCGCCCGTAGTAATAGGAATATCAACCTCGCCATAAATTGCGGTTAGTCCCGTTATTGTATCATAGGCAGCTGCATAATTCACAGGATAGTTTAAATTTTCATTGGGCCCAATATCGCCATCTCCCGGATCATTCGTATTCATCAACGGAGGCCACAAGTCAATACCACTGAGAATGTGATTTCCAAATGTTGCGTTGCCAGAAATTGTATTGTACAAACTCAACGTATCTCTGATCACAATTCCTCCGATTCTGTTGAATGCTATGATGTTCCCAAGTGTATCTCCACCAATTACATTGTAGCTGGCACCCTCGTCAATGGCAATGCCTGCCTGATTATTACTGAGCGGGGTGATACCATCTGCAGCCGTTCCGATTTTGTTTCTATAAACATAATTACTGTCTGCCATTTCATACAAAATGATTCCCACCTCACGATTCCCTGAAATCAAATTGTTGTCAATGATATTTTTCTTAGGATAAGTTGCCAGTCCAACACCATGCAGATTGGGAAGTTTCAGCGCTCCGGTAATGTCGGTTCCAATATAATTTCCACGGATTTCATTAAACTTGGTTCCTACATCCGCCACTTCAATTCCTTCATACCGGTTGCCTGAAATGATGTTTCTGTCAGCAACCGTTGTGCCTCCGATGATATTGTATCGTGCTCCACCACCGAGAATAAGGCCGATGTCGTTCGGCACCGTATCAGTTCCAGCAGCATTGGTGCCAATAAGGTTTCCTTTGACATCATTATAATATGTTCCGGTAGTTACAATGAAAATCCCGTAACTAATGTTCCCAGACAAAACATTGTTGTAAATTTTATTGTGATTGGATGCGCAGTCAACACAGATTCCCGTAGCGTTTCGCATGGATACATTGCCGGTTGCATCGGTTCCAATATAATTTCCGATCAATTCATTGTAGGATGTCTGGCCATAGAAAATAAAGCCATACACACGATTTCCGGAAATAACATTATTCTTTACGATATTGTATCTGGCAACTGTATTTAATTCCAGCCCGTTTCCCTGAAACATGGAATCTGCAACCACTATTGCAGTGATGCCATCAGCAGCAGGGCCTACATAATTTCCTTCAAAGGTATTACTGTCGCAGGCTTCCAGATAAATTCCAATTTCAAAATTTCCCGAAACTACATTGCGTTCTCCAGTAGTGGTTCCGCCAATACGGTTTCTGCGTGCATTGCTTTTCAATAAAATCCCAGTATGATTGGGAATACGAATCATGCCTGTACTGTCCAATCCTACATAGTTTGCACTGATTACATTATCATTCGTTCCTGATCCGTTCAGCAAAATTCCGCAGGAACTATTTCCTGAAACGACGTTGCGATACGCAGAATTAATTCCACCAATTGTGTTGTTTCTCGCGCCATATAAAACAATACCAAACACATTGGGAATGCTGTCGAGTGTAGTAGAATCGGTTCCAATAAAATTTCCGATGATGTTGTTATGATGCGAACCATTTCCGTTGAAAATGATTCCGGCATTTGAGTTTCCTGAAATAATATTCCGTAGCGAAGGTGTGTTTCCTCCAACGGTAACATAATAAGCATTGTCGAGCACAACGCCGTCCTGATTCGGAACCTGCAGTGTTACCATTGCATTGGTCCCAATACGACATCCGGTGACCGTTACGTTTCCGGTATTCTGAACGGCAATCCCCGCACCTGTGTTTCCTGATATCAGACAATTACTGATGGTTGTTGCAGAAGCATTACCTGACACTGCAATGCCGTATTGATTGCCGAGCGCCGTTGCACCATCTTCTTTAATGCCGACATAACATTCCGTTACTTTGTTGTTGGTTGCCGTTGCGTTGTAAATGGTAATTCCATAGGTACAACGTATCACACACAATCCCTTGATCGTATTGGCATTTGAAACAACAATGAAAGCATTGGCCAGCGTTCCGCCTCCGTCAATTACTATTTCCGGGCCGTTGAGATTGAGATTTCCTTGATTGGTGGTTTGTGAAGTTGCATCTATGTTGATATAAGAACCCTGTACCATAGGATATGCGGAACCTGGTGTAAAAACCCACGCGCTTCTGGCTGCATTGTATCCGCCATCGCTGGTTGGAATGTTGAAATAAATATTATCCGGCCCAATACTTGCGTTTGCGTTTGTGATGGCTTCACGCAACGAGCCTGCACCGACATCAGCGGTAGTTGTAACGGTATAGTTTGTCGCAAAAGAAGTGTTGATGATTGCAAAAAAAACAAGCAATGACACGACAATGCGGGATAGATATTTCATACAATTGGTTTTGAGAGGAAACAAAAGTAAGAAATATTGTGGTTTGAATGATGT
This sequence comes from Bacteroidota bacterium, assembly GCA_043800975.1. Classification (GTDB taxonomy): domain Bacteria; phylum Bacteroidota; class Bacteroidia; order Bacteroidales; family JAHJDW01; genus JAZDMK01. The sequence continues at coordinate 4,268 of JAZDMK010000247.1, forward strand.
TTGTTTTACTTAGTATCGGGAGGAACGATTTAGTTTGAGAATTATTTAATTCTATTAATCACACATTTCTCAAAATCTTTTAAAATTAAAAGGGAATCATTATCAATTTTCTTATCAGGATAGTAAGCATAATATAATTTTATAGTTGATTCAGCAGTATCCCCATTAATAATAACATCTGCATTAAAGCCTGGATGAAAATCCCCTGAATAAATAGAAATGCTTAGAGTATCTATTCTATTTTTTGAAGATAATTTATAATCATTACAAATCATTGAATCATTCTTTGCCAACCTTTGTTTTAATGTATCGATTGAAAAGGGGAATGAATAGCTTTTATTGAAATGAACATCCGAAGAATAACTGGTTGCCGTGAATGCAAACAAAGCAATCATCGCTGGCAGGGTCGGGTGTATCGAAAAGCGCTGTGATGGCTGAAAGCGGGATGCAAATCTAAATGCAAGCGGAATCATGATGATAGCAAAAAGATCGGAGTAATCAATCACCCTTGAAATCGTTAAAACAGAAATGCCATTCCACCATTCAATGAAACCATTGCTGAGCGGCGTTTTCCAGAGGACAAACAAAACCGCAATGACAATGCCGGTGAAGCGCCAGTGTTTTTGTTTCAGAAAGGCAAAGAAGAAAATGCAGAATGCAAATAATCCTGCAAAGTCGGAAAGCTTTCCTGTGAGTAGGTTTGCGAATTGATACTTGAAAATAAAATCGTTCAGCAATAAAATTACTAACGATAAAACAAACAGTGGTGCGGAAAGGATACTGATGTTTCGCATGGGAATTTTTTCTAAAGATAATTAAATTTCTATTTAATTAAGCCTCTTCTAATCAAAGGACATTATGAATATTTTTCCCTATCTGTGTTAATCTGTGTTATCTGTGGTGCAAAAAAATGCATTAATCATTCACCACCGATTACACAAATTTTCACAGATTACCTTTTTAATTTAATAATTTTGATAATAATATCTCTACATCCTGAAAGGCACACCGATTCCTAGCAAAGACAATGATTTCTTGATCACTTCACCGGTAAAATGTGAAAGATGAATCCGGAAATCGCGGGCTGCATCCGAATCGGCTTTTAATACCGAATGATCGTGATAAAACTGATTGTATTCCTTGGCAAGAGCATACACATAATTTGCAATCAATGCCGGACTCAGTTCCTTGGCAGCCTGTTCGGTGATGTTTGGAAAGTCGCACAGCATGCGCAACAGGAAACGTTCCTTTTCGCTGATTACATAATTTTTCACTTCTTCTGCAACCACATTTGCTTCATCAGCTTTGCGCAACACCGACTGAATTCGTGCAAAAGTATACTGAATGAAAGGACCTGTATTGCCTTCAAAATCGACTGATTCCTCCGGATTAAAAAGAATATTCTTTTTCGGTTCTACTTTCAGCAAATGATATTTCAATGCACCCAGACCCAAAGTCTGATACAATTCATCAAGCTCTGCAGCATCCATTCCATGCGTCTTTCCGAGTTCATGTGTTTTTTCATTGGCACGTGTAAGCATCTCATCCATTAAATCATCGGCATCGACAACCGTACCTTCGCGTGATTTCATCTTGCCTGAAGGTAATTCAACCATGCCGTATGCAAAGTGATGCATGCGTTCTTTGTTGAATGTAAACATTACATTATCGGAAGTGGAAGACTGTGCGATCTGCGATAATATTTCTGCCAGCCACTGAAAGTGATTTAACTGTTCGTTTCCGACAACATAAATTGTTCGGGCAGGATTGTATTCAACCATGCGTTTGATGAACAAACGTACATCCTGCGTGATGTATAATGAAGTACCGTCGGCACGAAGCAGCGTTGCGGGGTGCATTTCTTTTTCAGCAAATGCAGGTGAAATAAATGTTACCGATCCGTCCTCTTCTTTTTTAAAGATTCCCTTTTCAATAAATTCATCCACCATCTTTTTCAGATCCGAAAATAATTCTGATTCATGATCGGTAACATCGAAGTGGATTCCAAGATGTTCGAATGTTTCAAGAAATCCATCGAGAACCCATTTGTTCATTTTTTTCCACAACGCAATCACATCCATATCGCGCTCTTCCCATTTGCGAAGCATCTGTTGCGCTTCTGCCAATAAGGTGGATTGTTTTTTCGCTTCTTCTTCACTGAGGCCGGTTTCCATCAGTGATTGCAATTCTGTTTTCAGGTTCTTATCAAATAAAATATATAAATCCCCCACAAAATGATCGCCTTTGCTATGTTGGCTTTCCGGTGTTTCACTTTGCCCCCATTTCTGCCAGGCTAGCATGGTTTTGCAAATATGAATGCCCCGGTCGTTGATGAGATTCGCACGCACAACCTTGTATCCGTTTACTTCCAGAATTTCAGCCAGCGAATGACCAAGCAGACAATTGCGGATATGCCCCAGATGAAGAGGTTTGTTGGTGTTGGGGGAACAATATTCGATGAGCAGCGTCTGCTGTTTCGCAGCACCATGACCAAACAGTTTGTCTTTGTGAATAGAATAAAATGTAGAAAGCCAGTCATTGGAATGAATGCGGACATTTAAAAATCCTTTGACAAGATTGTACTTTTGAATAAATTCACAACGCTCCATCAGCTTTGTACCGAGAAGCGGTCCCAGTTCATCCGGCGACTTCCCTACTATTTTCAATAAAGGAAATAAGACAACGGTATAGTCGCCTTCAAAATCAGGCAATGTTTTTTGCACAGCGATCTTTTCAGAATCGACAGCAATACTATAAGAAGTAAGTATGATATCAGCAACGGCTTTCTTTAGCTCCTCTTCAAAATGCATTTTGTTTTTTTTACAAAGTAACGAAAAAGGATTTCTTTCAACAAATATGGTTTATCAATCCAACATTTTGCTCTTTTTTGACGGGCGAAATTTCTATAAGCAATGTCGTGCATAGCTTATCGCAAATTGAATAAAAATCAAATGAATTAACTGCCTCATTTTTTACACATCTATCAATATAGATGTTTCTATATGCGATAAATCAGTAAGGACAACGAAAGCCATTTTTAAATAAAAATTTTATTGATAATAGTTTTGGAGTTAGACTTAAACCTATATCTTTGCCCGAGAAAATTAATAAACAAAACTATATATGGCGAAAAAAAATGTAATTATCATCGGTGCTGCTGGAAGAGATTTCCACAACTTCAACACCTACTACCGTGACAATGCGGATTACAACGTAGTTGCTTTTACTGCAGCTCAAATTCCTGACATTGACGGGCGCAAATATCCGGCCGCATTAGCTGGTAAACTGTATCCGAAAGGCATTCCCATTTTTGCCCAGGACAATCTTGACAAACTGATCCGTGAAATGAAAGCTGACATTTGCGTGTTTGCTTATAGCGATATTCCTCACGTTAAACTGATGAACATTGCATCACAGGTGAATGCTGCCGGTGCTTCTTTCATGCTGATCGGCCCTGCTGACACACAGATTAAAAGTACAAAACCAGTTATCGCAGTTGGCGCTACACGTACCGGTTGCGGAAAAAGCCAGACTTCACGTCGCATTATCCAGTTATTAATGGAAAGAGGACTGAAGGTTGTTGCTGTTCGTCACCCGATGCCTTATGGCGATCTCGTTGCACAAAAAGTACAGCGCTTTGCTACTGTTGCTGATCTAAAAAAACACAAATGCACCATTGAAGAAATGGAAGAATACGAACCACATGTAGTTCGCGGAAACGTGATTTATGCTGGTGTAGATTATGAAGCCATCGTTCGCGCTGCTGAAAAAGATCCTTCCGGTTGTGATGTTATCTTATGGGATGGCGGAAATAACGACTGGCCTTTCTATAAATCCGATTTATTTGTGGGTGTAGCTGATCCTCATCGCCCCGGTGCTGAAGTATCATACTGGCCTGGTGAAGTAGTTGCCCGCATGGCTGATGTTATTGTTATCAATAAAATTGACTCTGCTTGTAACGAAGATATCATTAAAGTTCGTCAGAACATTGCTAAGATTAATCCCAAAGCGATTGTTGTTGATGGTGCATCACCACTCACAGTTGACAAACCAGAACTGATTCGCGGTAAGAAAGTTTTAGTTGTTGAAGATGGCCCAACCCTCACCCACGGTGAAATGAAAATCGGTGCCGGTACAGTAGCTGCTACCAAATTTGGTGCTGGTGAACTGGTTGACCCACGCCCCTACGCTGTTGGTAAAATCAAAGAAACTTTCCAAATATATCCTAACATTGGAACCCTTCTTCCTGCAATGGGATATGGTGACCAGCAGGTGAAAGATCTTGAAAAGACCATTGAAAAAACTCCTTGTGATGTTGTAGTTATTGCTACTCCTATCGATCTGAAACGCATCATTACGATCAAGAAGCCTACTGTAAAAGTTGGTTATGATCTTCAGGAAATCGGACAACCCGATCTCGCAGGTGTTATCGACGATTTTGTCAAAAAACACAAACTCGGAAAGAAAAAATAATTTTCGGAAAAGCGGTATCATTACCGCTTTTTTTTTGTCATATCATCAACTAATAAAAATAAAAAATGAGTTTAAAAAACAAAAGCCTTGTATCGATCAACGACTTCACGCGCGAACAGCAATTGCGTGTGCTGGAGGTTGCCGCTGAATTTGCCAAGCAACCCAAACAAAACATTCTTGGAAACACAGTAGTTTCTACTTTGTTTTTCGAACCTTCCACCCGTACGCGCCTGAGCTTTGAATCAGCCGTTGCTATGCTGGGCGGAAAAATTATCGGATTCACCGATGCGTCGTCTTCCAGTGTTACCAAAGGGGAGTCGCTGAAGGATACCATTAAAACAGTGAGTTGTTATGCTGATCTTATTGTTATGCGTCATCCGAAAGAAGGCAGCGCGCGCTTTGCAAGTGAAATGGCAAGCGTTCCTGTGATCAATGCCGGTGATGGTGCTAATCAGCATCCAACACAAACATTGCTCGATTTATTTACAATTAAAGAAACGCAAGGCACACTTGAAAATCTGGACATCGCTTTTGTCGGTGATCTGAAACACGGACGCACCGTGCATTCCCTCACCATTGCATTAAGTCAGTTCAACTGCCGTTTTCATCTTGTATCACCTCAAGTATTGAAGTTGCCCAGCGCTGTGAAGATGCATATCAAGAACAACAAACTTGAATATTATCAGTACACTGAATTGGATGAAGTGATCAAGAAAGTGGATATTTGTTACATGACGCGCATACAGCGTGAACGCTTCGCAGATCCGATGGAATACGAAAAAATTAAAAATTCATACAACCTGAAACGCGATATGCTGACCGGTTGCAAGGATAACCTGAAAATTCTGCATCCCCTGCCCCGCGTGAATGAAATCAGTGAAGACGTTGATGATACACAGCAGGCTTATTATTTCCAGCAGGCGCTCAACGGCGTGTATGTACGACAGGCGCTGATGGCACTGATCTTAGGTTTAAAATCATAATGGTAACGAATTAATAATATTTTCAATGAAAGAACTTATCGTAAATGCAATTGAAAACGGAACTGTGATAGATCACATTCCCTGCGACAGCGTTTTTAAAGTAATAAAAATCCTTAATCTGGAAGCTTCCGAAAATATGCTGCTATTCGGGAACAACCTGGAAAGCAAGAAATACGGAAAGAAAGGTATTGTTAAAGTAAAAGACAAATATTTCAAAAAAGACGAAATCAATAAAATCGCACTCGTCGCTCCTGCTGCGACTTTGATATTGATTAAAGATTATAAAGTGACTGAAAAAAACCAGGTTCAGCCTCCCGAAACTGTAGAAGGTATTGTGAAATGCTTTAACCCGAACTGTATCACCAATCACGAAAATGTTGTAACACGCTTTTCATTGATTGACGCTGTTAATATC
>JAZDMK010000257.1:0-5736 GCA_043800975.1 Bacteroidota bacterium
TTCTACAGTTAAGCTGTAGGCTTTCACCACTGACTTATTATCCCGCCTGCGCACCCTTTAAACCCAATAAATCCGGATAACGCTTGGATCCTCCGTATTACCGCGGCTGCTGGCACGGAGTTAGCCGATCCTTATTCTTACGGTACCATCAGCCCTGATACACGATCAGGGGTTTTTTCCCGTACAAAAGAAGTTTACAACCACGAGGGCTGTCAATCCTTCACGCGGCATGGCTGGGTCAGACTTGCGTCCATTGCCCAATATTCCCTACTGCTGCCTCCCGTAGGAGTCTGGTCCGTGTCTCAGTACCAGTGTGGGGGGTAATCCTCTCAGAACCCCTAGACATCGTAGTCTTGGTGAGCCGTTACCTCACCAACAAACTAATGTCGCGCATACTCATCTTTAACCGTCGGAGCTTTAATTGCAAGAAGATGCCCCCTCGCAATGTTATGGGGTATTAATCCCGATTTCTCGGGGCTATTCCCCAGTTAAAGGTAGATTGTATACGTGTTACGCACCCGTGCGCCGGTCGCCGCCAAGTATTGCTACTCGCGCTGCCCCTCGACTTGCATGTATTAAGCCTGCCGCTAGCGTTCATCCTGAGCCAGGATCAAACTCTCCATAGTAAGTTTGATTTTAAAAATGTCTCAAGATTTATTAATCTCAGAATTGTTAAATTTTCTGAGGGCATTTGCATTTACCTTTTTCTTCATACTTTCAACGAACGTTCCTTTTCTTGTTCAAAAAGGAGTGCAAAGATACAACCTGTTTTTTCATTTCCAAACATTTTGAAAACTTTTTTTCAAATATTTTTTAATTACTTGAAAACCAACTTGTAAACTATGCAATACTGAATGAACTGTGAAAATCGGACTGCAAATGTACACCGATTTTTCTTTCAACCAAACTTTTTTTAATATTTTTTCAAAAAAAAGCAAATACATCAAGGGGTGCCGAATGCAATGCCACGAAAACACTTGCCTGTAGCTATTTTACCCACCCTTGTTTCCGCTATCTGCCCGTTTTACTTCGAAAGCATCCCTCAAACCATCCCCAAGAAGCATGAAAGCCAATACCAGCAAGAAGATAGCTATGCCTGGAATGATGGCAAGGTAGGCTGAATCAAGGATTATATAACCATAATGCTCCCGTATCATTCCACCCCAGGATGGCATCGGTGGCTGCACCCCGATCCCTAAAAAACTGAGCCCGGCCTCTAACAGTATAGCCGACGCAAAGTTTGATGCCGATATTACAATGACTACAGCCGCGATATTTGGCAGTATATGACGGGTAATAATCCTTCGTGAAGGCAAGCCCAGCGCGCGTGCAGCCTCCACAAACTCTTTCTCACGCAAACTTAAAACCTGTCCTCGCACTACGCGGGCAACTTCTACCCACATGGTTAATCCAACGGCAATGAATACCTGCCAAAAGCCCTTTCCTAAAGCAAACGTAATAGCTATAACAAGTAACAGCGTAGGTATTGCCCATACTACATTAATAAACCAGACAATAACTGAGTCAATCCAACCCCTGTAATATCCGGCCAAAGCGCCCAACAAAACACCAATCAGCAACGATATTATCACCGAAATGAAGCCAACAGAAAGGGATACACGTGATCCTATGATTAAACGGCTCAGCATGTCTCTGCCAAAAGGGTCTGTTCCCAGCAAATATTTCTTTAATATAATGTGTTCTCTGACTTCTTCCTGCAAATTCCCAACGTTTTTCGTGAGCTTTTGTCCGTCATTATTGGTGAATGATATACTATCGCCCCTGACTTCTCTTTTGCTATTGTCCTGAATCGAATAAACAATTTCTTCCAGTGGATATTTTACTTCCTCTCCATTCACTCCTTGCATTCCTGTGTATTTCTCAGCTTTTAGAAATGTTCCTTCAACAGAACAGGAAGAAACCGGTATCAGGCTGTATTCGCTTTCCCTTCCCCATGCAAGTGTGCTAAAAAAATTCGATCCTTCATCTGCACGTTTGCTTTTCATTTTAATCATTGTCACAGAAAAGCCAGGCTTCTGCAATGAAATCTCTAATACCTGCCGGTTCGCATACGGGGAATTATCAGGACATAAGTGATATCCCAGAATAGCAACGATCGTTACGATTGCAATAAAAATCAATCCAAACAATGCCGGACGATTTGCACAAAACCGCTGCCATGCTCCGCGCTTTAGGCCTGCTGTGTACGTCTGCGGCTTATGTCCGAAAAAATAGTTTGATCTGAAGAGTCTCATTATTATAATGTATATCGTGCACAAATCTGCTGATAAGAACAGTTGGAACAGGGGTCTGATTTTTTAGCAGGCGTAAATGAAAACTTCGGATTGAAAATTTCATCAATTAACCCCGATACCAAAAGGCTGAATTCTTCATAAAATTGGGAATCCAGTGAATCCTTTTCCTTCAAATTTAAATAAAAAGGACCTTCTGAAATCTTTTGAAGACCAATAATGGCGGGCTGTAAAACACTTTTCTCTTCAGGAAATTTCGTGTGAAATAATAATGCATACATACAAAGCTGAAATGCCTTTGCTAATTTGGGCTCAATCATCATTGCACTTAATTCCTTAAGTTTTACATCTTCTTTTTTAACCGAACCGCTTTTATAATCGATGATACGAATGCAACCTTCAACAGAATCTATTCGGTCGATTTTTCCAAAAAGTTTAACATTGCCTGCAAGTGGACAAAGCAGATCACAATCCAACGCCTCTTCCAATTTCATTAATGTTACGGGCATTCCCGTTTTTTTGATCTGATCTGCCTCAAACCTCAGAAAACGCTCCGTTTGCTTCATCGCAATTTTCCATGACAACAGATTTTTTCCCCTCGAGATGTCGCCGCCTTCATATACTTTCTCAAATGCATCCTTCGACAATTGTTCAATACTAGCAATAGATGCAAGAAGCTTATCGGGATCAATTACTTTTCCAATAAACGGAGTGTATATCTTCTCGAGCATTTCATGAATTACCGATCCCAATGTGGATGATTCAATTGTTTCCTCTAACTCTTCGGCTTCGCCAAGTTTTGCAACAGCGCTGTAATAGAACTGAAGCGGACAACGTATGTATCTGCTCAACTGACTGGGTGAAAAACCACGCAAAGCAATTTCATTTAAACGTTGCATTACAAATGGAGTTTTCTCAAAAGAGATAAGCTTTGAATTGTTGAATCGGATTTCAGGGTGAAATACTTTTTCTTCAATAATCACATCTTTATTATAGGAAGGTAGTTCGTGCAACAGTTGAATGATAAATCTACTTTTTTCGGCTTTCCCGTATCCTTCGGTATCATTGTTATAAAGTATAAAAACATTTTTTGCACGCTGTAGCAAACGATAGAAATGATACGCATAAATAGCATCTTGCTCCCTGTATGTAGGCATTCCAAAGTGTGAGCGAATATCCAGCGGAATTAATGATTGTTCGGTACGACCTGATGGCAGCACACCTTCATTAACTGATAACAAAACCAGATTCTCAAAATCAAGGTTACGTGTTTCAAGCACACCCATTATTTGCATTCCTTTCAGAGGTTCTCCATAAAAGGGAATTTTTGTGGAACGCGCCAGCTGCTTTACCAGCAAATGTAATGATGCGGGATCCGAAATTTCCTGATGTGCCGCAAAAAGATCTTTTAACCGTCGGATCAATTTTGAATATTCAGCCAAAAACTCTTTTTCAGTAGCCGATTTATCATTCTTCGTTTCTGTATTCTTTGAAAATAAAAGCGCAAAAAATTCAGCGCATGCATTTAAATTTTCCAGAATAACAATAGGGTTTTCCCAATTACCAAAGAAGAATGGAGAAACTTTTTCAAATGTTTCTTTTTCCGAATCATTGGCAATAGAAAGCACATCATCACGCGTAAGCATTACCCTGTTCTGTGATGCAATGTGACCTGAGATGCCGCCTAATGGATTCAATTCCTTACAAAGACCATTCAGATAGGGATGTGTCAATAGCCTTACTACATCTTTATAATAATAGCTTCCTTCAGCCTTCGCTTCATTTATTCTTTTGTGACTGTGCAGCGAAAATAAAGTGAAAACAAGATCATGAAACAGCGTTTGTGAAAGCGGGTAACCCATAGTAATGTTGGGCTGTTCAGAATCAAGAGGCAAGGCATTTAATACAGGAAAAAGTAAATTTTCATCTGCAAGAACAACTGCTGTCTTTTCATTTAAGACACTCCCAAACGAATCTGTCAGAATTTTTCCGGCCACAAACGCCTGCCCTACTTGCTGCGGTATCCCAATTACAGTAATCTTTTTATCAGTTTCGGAAAAAGAATTGGATTGCAAAAAGACATGGCCCCGGGCAAGCGATTGCTGAAACTTGCGAATGTATTTTCCAGCTTCATGGTTTGGATTATCTGCGTAATACTTGTCTGTATCCCATATCAGCGAAGCCTTTCCTTCATCGACCAGCCGGGAAATTATTTTTTCTTCAGAAAGTGTCAATGCATTAAATCCGGCAAACATAAATGTTTCAAATCTTTTCTCTGAAAGGATTCCGGAAACATTACCAGCAATCTTTCTGTAGGCAAGGCTTTCCGTAATCATATTTTCTTCCGCCAATTTCTTATTCAGCGCATTGTATAAAGGATGAAATGATTTCCAGAATTCCAGATATTTTTCCTGAAGTGGTGTTAATTTAAGTGATTCAGGATTCCAGTGCTCGATCACTTTTGCATCATTCAGATATCCGAAAAGTTGATTGGGATCTGTAAGATGTCTATCCATATCACTGAAATCCTTCAGAAGAACCTGTGCCCACTTGATAAATTCTTCGAATGAATCAGCTTCTTCTTTTTTGATTTCAAGATAGACTCTGTAAAAAGTAAACAAAAGTGCAGGTTGGTCAATGACAGTCTCAGGTGTGTAATGCTCAATAAAGTCTTCCATCGACAATACGGTTGGCATTATGAAAGACTTTTTTAATGTCGCCGTTAAATACTCCCTCAGAAACAAAGCTGCGCGCCTGTTTGGAAAAACAACACACAAACGATGAAAATTATTCTCGTGCTCCGCAATAATTTTTTCAGCAATATTTTGAAGAAAAGGTTTACTCATCGATCGATTTGTTAAAATATTTCTCAGCCTGCGCAAGACTTTCCGGCTTACCTATGTCGAACCAGAAATCATGATCATGCAAATATCCTTTAATCATTTTACTTTTTGCGAGTTCCAGATAAACCTGATTGATTGAAAAAACTTTCTCAATATCCAAATGTGAAAATATTTCCGGAGAAACAGCATGAATACCGCTAAATGCAAAAGGCGTGAGCGGTTTTTTATCCTTAGAAATTATTTTCTCGCCTGTAGTTTGGTTTTCCCATCCGCACAAATTCATTTCCTGATCAAATAAAAAATAACGGGATGTTTTGCGATTTCTTACTGCAAGCGTTACCAATGCCCTGCTACTATTATGCTGAAGCATGAACTTGTTCAAATCAATGTCCGTTAAAATGTCAACGTTGTATAGCAAAAAAGATTCTTCCCCTTCTAAAAAATGTTTTGCTTTTTTAAGACCTCCGCCTGTATCAAGCAATAAATCGGATTCATCCGAAACGTGAATCTGAATTCCAAAATTTGCATTATCAGAAAGAAACTGAATAATCTGCTGATGAAAGTGATGAACATTGATAACAATCTCCGTAAATCCCTGCTTTTTAAGATTTACTATAATATGTGAAAGCAACGGCTGTCCC
>JAZDMK010000335.1:0-11681 GCA_043800975.1 Bacteroidota bacterium
CGCACAGAAAAGGAAATGCCTGCCAATCCTATTGAAATTCATGAATCCAAACTGGAAGGAATTGAATACATGTTCCTGACAGCACCTGTGAAAGTGAATAAAGATAAAAACGGAAATATTGAAACGCTGACCTGTATTAAAATGGGTTTGGGTGAACCCGATGCATCCGGTAGAAGAAGACCTGTGCCCATCGAAGGTTCAGAAGTAGACGTGAAACTGGATATTGTTTTGGCCGCAATAGGACAAAAAACGGAAATTAATTTTCTGGATGATATCAATAAGGTTTTAGGTGGTGAATTAAAACCTAATAAATGGGGCGATCTGGAAGCAGATAAAAATACACTTCAGACAGGAATTAAAAATGTATTTGCTTGCGGTGATGGCGTTACCGGTGCTGCTACACTGATTGAAGCAGTAGGACAGGCGAGGATTGCCTCATTAAGCTGTCATCAATATTTAATGGGTCAACCCATCGTTCCATTGAAAAATGAATTTATAAGCCGCCGCGAAAGTTTTAAAGAACAGATTGCTGATGATTATTCAGGGAAATTCAACAAGCAGCTTCGTGAAGAAATGCCAACGCTCAATCCAAAAGATCGTAACAATTTTTATGAAGTTGAATTGGGTTATGAAAACGAAAATGTTGCTGTTAAGGAAGCCCATCGCTGTCTTGAATGCGGATGCGTAGAATATTTTACCTGCGATCTGAAAAAATTATCGGATGAATATGGAGTAGAACAACAACGTTTCAGCGGCGACTTTAAAGAATATCGCATAGATTTTCGTCATCCGTATATCGAAATTGATAACAACAAATGTATTTTGTGTTCCCGTTGTGTTCGTATTTGTAATGAACTGAACGGTGCAAATGCATTGGGTCTTGTGAATCGTGGTTTTGATACCTATGTGGCACCAAGCATGGGTCAGGCTTTGTTTGAAACAGATTGTGAAACCTGCGGATTGTGTGTCTCAACATGTCCAACAGCAGCAATTTCAGAAAACGTATCTTTCAAACCCGGACCAGTGAAAATGCAGACGCTGGATGTAATTTGCAATTATTGTTCTGTGGGTTGTGCAATGTCGCTTCATCACAGAAATGGTTTTGTAATGAAAGTTGCCGGACGTAAAGGTATTGCTAATCCTGACGGAAGTCTATGCAGAAAAGGCCGTTTCGGTTATTTATATTTGAACGACAAGAAGAGAATCACGCAGCCCATGCTTAAAACAAATGGCAAGCATGAAGTTATTTCTTTTGAAAAAGCAGCAGAAATTATTGCCGGAAAAATCAAAGCGGTTAAGCCTGATGAGAATGCTTTATTTGCAGGAGCTCGCATGACCAATGAAGAAATGTATCTTGTTCAAAAACTTGCTCGCGCTGCTGTGAAGACCAACAATGTTGGCAGCTTCCATTATGCTGGCCAGAAAGATAAATTCAAAAATTGTAATTCATACGGCAACATGCCGGTTGAACAACTCGAAGGTGTAAAGAAAATCTGGCTGATTGGTTCTGAAGTCAATTCACAAAATGCAGTTATTGGTTTTATGATGAATAACCTGCGTTTTAGAAGTAAAGCGACATTAGAATTAATTACTACGAATCCGCAGAACAGAATGCAGAAAAAAGTGGATTCTGTGATGATAATCAAATCGTATTATCATTTTGTAAAATCAGTGAATCATTATCTGCTTTCCAACAAAATGGAAAATGCAATGTTCATCAAAGATCAGTGTGAAAATTTTGATGAATACAGCAAGAAAATACTTGCTGAAAAGTTTGATGATCTTGTTAAAGCATCCGGATGCACTGTTGATCAGATTTCCAAATTTGCTTCAAAATACAATAACGAAATGAATGCGCTGATCGTATTTTCTGAAGCTGAAGTTTCGGCTAATGCAGCCATCGCTTTGTATAATTTAGCAATGATTACCGGAAAGCTTGGCAAAACGTCCACAGGAATTATTGGACTGAAAGAGAAAAATAATTCACAAGGATTATTTGACATGGGAATAACTACTGATACGGGTATCGGTTATCAGGATATGTCAGATGCATCATTCCGCAATCAACTGGAAGGAACATGGAAAACTACTGGTGTTCCTCAAAATGCTACATCTGATTTGCTTGCTTTATTGGAAACAGGCTCTATAAAGAATTTATTTATTTTTGGTGAAGACCCCGTTGGATGTGCTATTGATCAGAATCAGATGAAAACAAAAATTGGAAAATCTGCGTTTGTAGTTGTTCAGGATTATTTCATGACTGACACTGCAATGCAGGCGGATCTGATTTTACCTGCATCACTTCCTTTTGAAATTGGCGGACATTTTACAAATACAGTTGGCGTAATTCAAAAGACGAATGCAGTTCTTCATTCGGTTCCTGCTTGGAATTCCTGCATGCAATTGACAGAAATAATGAAGGCTCTTGGAGTGAATAGTACTTCAGATCCTGATGAATTAATTCTTGAAATTGCTTCCTTGCTTGGAAAATTCAATCCTGATGAATCCGATGAAAAATATCGTTTCATTCCCCTAGATGGAGATAATTTCACATCTCTTTTCAATTTTGGATGTGATTCACTTGGAAAACGTTTTGCGGATGAATTTATGGGGAAAATGAAAACTGCTAAAGAAACCCTTGCTCTTGAAATGCAAGCTTAAATGTAATTTAAAATAATACATATGAAAGAATTCACTTCCATAAATGATGTTCTGGATTTTGCAATCGAGAACGAACAGGGTGCTGTAGATTTCTATAAGAAACTTGCAGAAGAAGCCCGCAACGAAGAGATGAAATCCATCTTTGAGCAATTTGCCCGTGAAGAAATTGGCCATAAAGCACGTTTAATAAAAATTCGTGAACAGGGAAATTTTGAAGTGTCAAAAGAAGTAATCGCTGATCTTCGCGTCAGTGATTATATAGCGAATGTTGATCCCTATCCGGGCATGTCATATCAGGATGCGCTACGCGTTGCCATGAGTCGTGAAAAATCTGCTTTTAAGCTGTATTCAAAACTATCTGCCGGTGCTCAGAATGATGAAATGAAGGCTTTGTTTCAATCGTTGGCTCAGGAAGAATCAAAACACAAACTCAGGTTTGAACTGGAGTATGACGATTTCGTCATGCGGGAAAATTAAACAATAAAAAAAAGGCTGCGAATTGCAGCCTTTTTTTTGGGGGGGGATTGGAAAAAAAATTATTCTTTGTCCCTTTTTGTGCATAGCACTGTATTCGGTTCAGCCTTACTGTTAATCGGATTCAGTGGGCACTTGAAATCTAATAATAATGCTTGGCTTGAAACATTCTTGTTCTGGCGGGCGTTTGTGACGTTGAAAAACTGTACATCGTCTGCATCAGCCTGCTGGTCTTGGTTGTTTTGAGTAAAAGATAATGCAGTAGGCGCTGTGGTTTTGTCCTGATCTTTCTTAACGTTATCCTGCGCATTTACTGACAATCCTGCAACACTTAAAACAAAAACTATAAATATCTTTTTCATAATTGCGATTTAAAATCACTGCAAAGATAATTATAAATTTAGATATGTAGTATGAAAACGTTTAAAAAATTAATAAAAAGCTAAAAAATGTAGACTAAATGGAAATAGACTTTGTGAATAAAACAACTAAATAACACATTGTCAATAAAATAGCCTGTTTATTGATTTTTAGGTGTTTCCTTGAAAATAATGATGAAATCGTCATTTTTCTCGATAAAACGATAGCCCCTTGCTGTGTCAGCTGAAATGCATTTGTTTAAAAGGCTGTCAGTATTGTTTTGCACAATGATATAGTCAGGCTGCGTAGTGTATTTACACCATTTGGGATAATACAGCTGAAGGTTTGTCCATTCACCAAATTGCCCGCCCATTTTATTGTCTGCAGCAATAATTTTGTTTTCGGGGATTTTTGCTTTCCATTCGTCAATGCGTGAAGAAACATTTTTAGTTAAAAAGGGTTTCTCCGAATTCAATGCAGACCAGGCCCGGTGCTTTTGTATTAAAGGGAAATTGATAATAATGATAGCGCCTGCAATAATTATCTGAAATGGGATATAACCTTTCTGCCATTTTCTGCGGATGAAGATTAGTAAATTGGAAATACCCATAATTCCTGAAAAGAATATTCCAACAGCAAAGATCCCGTCATAATGGTATTGCCCGCTGTACAATGCCCAGTCGCTGCTCAAAAGGTTTAAAGCAAGTGAAGGCAATGTTAAAAGGACAGCCGGTGACAATACAGAAAGAAATGCCAGCGGCTTCGACATTCGTTCAATGTAATAGGTCTTTTGTTTTTCAAAAAGAAAATCCAATGCATCAGCAGGATGTATAATCAGATTACCTACTACCTGAATTGGATTGTTTCCAAAGCGGGAGTAGCGCATTATTGAATCAGCTTCTTCGCCACGGAAGTAGGGGATGATAAGCGTAATAGCAATTATGCTGACGGCGATGCCGGTCAAACCCAGAATTGATGAGGAAATGCGCGGGGAATCTTTTCTGCGAAAGAAAAAAAGATAGATGCCAAACATAAAAATAAAAAACCCAACATCTTCTTTACAGATTAAAGCAAGAGCAAAAAGAATCCAAGCTGTACGTAATTTTTTTTCATACAGCCAGAAATAAATTCCCCAGATAAGAAAGGGTAGGGCGAAAGCAATAGGGTGATAATTAAAAAGCAATAAGCCGCCAAGCCCTTTATAAAAAGCAGCGACAATGAGAATGAGCCATGCAAACCATTTGTTTTTTAATTCTTTTAATGCAATAAAATAAATTCCAAACAGAAAAAAGCTGATGGCTAAAGTCTGCAGAAAGAAAAGTGTAAAGGCAAACGGAAATACTTTGTAGATAAGGGCTATCGGAAGAGTAATTAATGAAAAGTGATCACCCAGGTAGTTCGATGTTTCAACAGAACACTGAAAAAAATGACCGTTGGCCGTATTCCAAACCACTTGCTGCTCAAGGCCGAAATCAAAAAGGGATGTTTTTAGATCCAGATGTAAAACATAAGGAAGATAGGTGAAAAGTATTTGAAACAGAAAAATGAAAAGAAGTGCCGGCCAATGCTTTTTCATACATTTATTTTTTTTGTACTGTTGTATCGCCCGGTTGGCCTTCGTATTTGGACGGGCATTTTAAAACAAGTTCTCGAGCTAGAAAATAATTCTTTTGCATTTTACCAATGGCAATTACACTTTTCAATTGTTCAAAATCGCGTGGTTTGGGTCCCTGATAGTAAACAAGCGAAGTTTTGCCTTCATTGTCATTCATAAAAAAAGTAAGTGAATCGGGATGAAGCGGATTCCATTGAATTTCTTTTCCCGGTGTAAAAGTGCCCATCACCTGAAACTCTTTTTCAGGTTGTAAGGAGGCTTCTCTGAAGCTGGAATACGTATCACTGCTGATCAGCGTCAATGCAGCGATCCCAAGAGTTGCAACAATGAGTATTAATAATAAAATATGGCTTCGCTTCATTTTGTGTAACCGAATTGTTTTCCCGTTATTGATTCAATCTCAACTTTAAAAACACGGACATTGTTTATGGCAGGTGCGTTATACGTAAAGTCATCTCTTCCTGCATATTTTTTCATGACAAGATTTAGTATTCTGATTTTCTCATCATAATCTTCAATAAGAATCGCTTTGCCAAAAAGGACGGCACTTTTAAATTTCATTCCCCAGGAGCAGGCAACGTTTTCGTTTCGATAAGAAATTTTGTGATCCGTATCAAATGTAATACAGACCTGATTGTTTTTTGCCAGCACATCGAGCTTTTTGCCTACAGGAGCGCAATGCAGATATATGGTTTTGTTTTCGTATGCAAAATTAAAGGGTAGTACATAGGGTTTGTCACCATCAACCATTCCCAAATGACAAACCTGCGTCTGGTTGATGATTTCTTCGATGTGATTAAAGTTGGTTATTTCACGGTCGGAAAGAATCATAATGAAAGTGTTTTTACAAATATACGTACAAATTTTTTGTCCGTTTTATGTTTTCGTTTTCATGAAAAGAAACCCAATAAATACAATCAGTACACCGGCTCCTGAAAAAACAAACATGGCTTGTGGTGATATGGCAAACCAGATGATGCCGCCGATCGTACTTGCGAGCAATGCCATGATGCTTGCGAAGGAGGAAAAAAATCCAATGGCTGTTCCGGCATTCTCTTTTCCTGACAAATTTGTAATAAGTGCTTTTGACACACCTTCTGTTGCAGCTGCATAAAAGCCGTATCCAAGAAATAACAGCGCATACAGAAGAATTCCATCTGCAAATCCAAAGAAACCATATACCAACGCGAAAATAAATAAACCAATGAGCATCATTTTTTTCAGCCCCATTTTGTCAGCAAGAATTCCTGCCGGAAATGCGAGAAGGGCATAAGCAGCATTGTAAAAAATGTAGAATCCCAAAATTGTTGTGTCCTCAAACCCCTTATACTTTAGCATAAGCAAAAGGAAGTAATCAGAGCTGTTGAAAAATGTGAAAAGCAAAAGCCCTGTAAAAAGAACCTTCAATTCAGGGGGAGCCACTTTCCAATACTTGATAAATGTGAAGAATCCTGTTTTTGGAAGAGGTACTTTTTTCTCTGTTTTTTTATCTCGAATAAAAAAAGTAACCAATACAGCGATAGCACCCGGAAAAAATGCGATCAGAAAAAGTAATGCATATTCGCCCGGATAAAATGAAAGAAAGATTAATGCAGCAACAGGACCAATAGCAGCGCCCAAAGTATCCAGGCTGCGGTGAAAACCAAAAACTTTTCCTTTGTGTTCGGGTGTTGTTTCTGAGGAAAGCAATGCATCGCGGGCACTTGTTCTGAGTCCTTTGCCTACGCGGTCCAGGGTGCGTGCAAAGAATATCCACAGCGGAAAAGTAAATGCAGCCATCATAGGTCTGGAAATCGCACTTAAGCCATAACCCATGCGTATAAAGGGAACACGTTTTCCTAAGCGATCGGATAATTGACCGAAATATCCTTTGCTAATACCCGCAGTTGCCTCAGCAACACCTTCCAAAATACCAATCAGAATAATTGAAAAGCCTATTGAATTCAGAAAAACAGGCATCACCGGATACAGCATTTCGCTGGCTATGTCCGTGAAAAAACTTACCAGAGATACAAGCCAGATTGTGTGTGTTAAATATTTTTTCATGATTCAATCTGATCGAACCGATCGAGAATGATTTTGGTTTTTTCTTCCAAAGAAAGATTTCCATCAATCCAGTGAATCTGACATCCCTTGCGCTCCATCCGGCGGAACCAGGTTTCCTGACGCTTTGCGAAATCATGAATAGCTGCATTCAGTTTTTGAAACATGTCATTGTAGCTAAGCTTTCCATTTACATAAGCCGAAATGTAACGGTATTCAAGACCGAAGAAGTCCAGCTTTTCCAGTGAAACACCATACGTAAGCAATGCATTGATTTCATCAATCATTCCTTCTTCCAGCCGTTTTTTCAGGCGTTGTGTGATTCTGTCTTTAATCTCCTGTCGTGAAAAACGAATACCGAATATCAGCTTGCTTTCGGAATGCATTGGCTGTATCACTGATGCACCATTGCGTTTAGCTTCTTCGATTTCGATGGCGCGCATCAAGCGCATTTCGGAAAGGATATCCGTTGTATTATGAATCTGACGGTATGATTTTAGAATCTCAGTTAGCTCTGCAATACTTTTTTTGACAAGTTTATGACGCAGTTTATTATCAGGTGGTGCTTCCGAAAGCATGTATTCATCAATGATTGCTTCAATGTATAAACCAGTACCACCGCACAAAACCGGCAGTTTATCCTGACGATGGATTGTATCAATAGCCTGGTTGTAGTCTTTTATAAAACGGAAAAGATTGTATTCCTCTCCCGGATCAGCAATGTCAATCAGGTAGTACGGAATTTTATTTCCATTCACATCATATTCATTCAGATCCTTTCCTGTACCCATATTCATCATTCTGTATACCTGGCGTGAATCGGCACTGATAACAGCTCCGTTCAGTTTATCACATACTGAAGCTGCCAGTGAAGTTTTGCCGGTAGCCGTAGGACCAAGTATTACAAGTAATTTATTCATTTTCTTAGGGATGTCATGTGTTCATTTTGAAGTTGTTTTTCAAGCAAAACCAAATGATCACGCAATTTATTCAAAAGATGAACAGGAGAAGATGAAAATGAAATTTTATTTAAATCTTTTGCCAGAATTTGATTGAAACAGGAAGGATATTTTTCGAGAAGATCCCAAAGGCAATTTTCTTCGGTAGTAACAATTTTATTTTGTTCTTGTTTTACAAACTGTAGTATTTTAAGGCCATCCAGCAGTTCGTGACAAGCCTTCGTAAATTGATTAATGTTATTGTTGTTCTTTTTTATTTTATGAAATATTGTTGCATCGTTGAAGTGAAACTTCAGAAAGTCATTGCTACATACTAGTTCCGGGTTTTCGAAAAGAGCCGGGAAGAGCTCGTAAGCATTATGAATTGTGTCAAACAGAGAAGGGTGATAGACAGGGTAGGAGTCCCAGTCGCCCTGAGAACCTTTGATCAGTGCAGGTCCGGTGCCAAAATAAACCCTCTCAGAATAGCGTGTTCCGGGGTACACGGATTCGTCATTACAGATATTTACAATGCCCGCTTTGCATAATTTCTGAAGAAAGTAGAAATCTTCGCCACTTAGCTTAGGTGTGATTCCACCAATTTTTTTGTATGCTGAATTTAATACGGCAATGGCCGATCCGAGTGCTGTAAATGCATAGGGAGATTGTATGCGAAGCAGATTGATTGCGTAGCTACGCATATAAATTTCATAACGCAGTATGCTGCGATCTAAAAGTTCGTCTCCGCTAAGCTTGTGATAATAGGGATTTGAAAGTGCGATTGCTTTTGGAAAAGCATTAAAAGAGCTAATAATGGATGAAAAGTAATTTTTTGAAAAACGTGTATCAGCATCAAGACTGATAAGGATATCATCCGGAGACGCCAGATCGGATGCCAAGTCCAGTAGTGCTTTTCGGGCCCAGCCCACACCGTGTTTCTTGCCGATCCAACCATTTCCTTTGCTGCTGCGGTCAAGAATAATCAGAGGTAAATGGTTTTGCTTTTTTAAATACTCAATTGAAACCGTATTTGCTTGAATGATATCTTTTTTATCTGGCAAAGAATGCCAGTCGTCGGATTGATTTACACAAAACAGAATATGAATTGCTTTGGCCTCCTGGTTGGATAAGCAATCCAGCAGTTCGGGGAGTTCATTTAACTCATTTAATAAAGGAATAGCAACAAATATTCTTCGATCAGGCATTGTGTTTAAAAGTTTCTGACTTCAAATGTGAGAAAGATTTTGGTATTTCACGAATGTATTTTAACTTTACAGAAAAGAATTTTAATCGTATGAAGAAATTATTCATTTTACTAACGGTTTTTTTATCAGCATTTTCATTTGCTAAAGCCCAATATGTAGTTCATACTGCAGTTGTTCCGCTGCATGATGAGATGTTGAATCTTATGATTTCAGGCGACGAGGGCAATTTGACAGAAATAATTACAAACGGAAATGATTTTATAGGTTGTACAATTGAAGGCAACTCAATCACGATTGTTTCTGAAGATTCAACAAAAAAAGGGATTTTAAAAATTAAAATTAAAGCAATCGCTGCCGGTCAGTCACAAATCAACCTGAAATTCACAAATTACAAAGTGCGGTATAAAGTAAATGTTTTTGAGTTGTCGCAGATAAAAGTAGTAAAGGCAGCAGATATCAGTAAGACTCCGGATACTTACTTTAATCAATTTGTCATCTTAAACGGAGTCAGTCTGGATAAAGCAAAGAAGAGAAACCAATTGCCTGATGTAAGTGGAAAAATTTTAAAGAAATCGGACTGGATTTTTCAGGATGAATCTGGTTTATTATATGTTACAGGATTGACAGGTTCATCCAGTCAGCAAAAATTTTCTGTTTTATGTACAGTTGAAGATATTCCCCGAATGGGATGGATCGTAAGAGGAAACCGAATATTAACATTACCAGAAAAAAAATAATATGTCTAAAGCAATAAGAAAATCGAAAAAGTTTCATCTGCTTGCATTTTTATTCATAATCGGATTGATGATATTTGTAGCTTCGGGTTGTAAAACACACAAGCCAATGCCTACAAAGTATGGACCGCCACCTATTCAAAACAATTAAATAATGAAAATTAGAAAGAGACATTCAATAATTTGGTATACGCAGATCGCAATTGCTTTTTGCGTAATGCTGCTTTATTTTTGCGGATGTAAAGTGCACAAGCAGAAAAATCATATCCAAGCGCTGTATGGCATACAATCTGAAGTGTATAAGCCAGTCATAAAAAAAGCATAATGTGCAAGAAGTACAGGAGAAAACAAACAAGTATTTCTGGATAGTTCCGGTATTATTTTTTGCATCATTATGGTTCGTGAAGTTATATGAATTTGAAAGTGGTTTTAGCCTTGCAGAATATGGGATGGAGCCTCGTATATTTTCCGGACTTCGTGGAATATTATTCGCACCTTTTATTCATGCCGACTGGTCGCATGTATTATCAAATGCGTTTCCACTGCTGTTTTTGATGCTTGCGATTTTCTATTTTTTTAAAAAGAAAGCTTTGGAAATTACGGTTGCGATTATGTTTATGTCTGGTTTGTGGGTATGGCTGATGGCGCGTCCCAGCCTTCATATTGGAGCCAGTGGACTCGTTTATGGTTTTGCTTCTTTTCTTTTTTTTGGTGGGATATTTTCAAAAAATACCCGTTTGATGGCCATCTCAATGCTTGTTGTATTTATGTATGGCGGTATGGTATGGGGAATTTTTCCTGATTTTTTTCCACAACAAAATATTTCATGGGAGAGCCATCTGATGGGGGGGCTGGCGGGCTTAGTTTGTGCAATATTTTACAGAAATAGTGGGCCTCAAAAGCCTAAACCAAGCTGGGAAACTGAGGAAGAAAGTGAAGATGAAGCCGATGATTATTATATACAGGCAGATGATGATTTAAACAAATCCTAGCGCTTAAATCTTTTCCATTAATTGAATCAATTTTTCAAAATTAATAGGCTTAGAGATATATTCATCCATTCCTTTTTCAATAAACTGTTCGCGGTCTCCCTTCATTGCAAAAGCAGTCATAGCAATAACAGGAGCAGGATTCAATTTGTATTTTTCTGATTGTTTGATGATCTGTGTTGCAGCGTAACCATCCATTTCAGGCATCTGGATATCCATCAAAATCAGATTGTAATTATTTTTTTCATACAGTTCAACGGCTTGCAATCCGTTGTGGACAAGGTCGTAGCGGATTTTGTACTTTTCCATATTTCTACGGATCAAAATCTGGTTGATCGGATCATCTTCAGCAATCAGGATATAAATGTTTTCAGGGGAAATATTGCGAAACTGCATTTGGTTGAATTTATCAGTTTGATTTGCTATGTGAGTTTCAAGCAAAACAGGAATGCGAACCGTAAATTGCGTCCCAACATTTTCTTCACTCTCAACACGAATAGATCCGTTCATCATTTTTATCAGGTTCTTTACAATCGATAATCCCAAGCCAAGTCCTTCTGATGGCTGGTAAACCTGAGTGTGAAGCTGTGAAAATACTTCAAAAAGACGATGTGTTTTGTCTTTCGGAATTCCAATGCCTGTGTCGGATACAGTAAAAATAA
>JAZDMK010000358.1:0-29226 GCA_043800975.1 Bacteroidota bacterium
ATCAGGATTAATCCAAACCTAACTTCGATCAATTTTCTTGGTTAAAGTCCCATTTATTGCATTCATACGCTGAAATCCTTATTTCATTGAAAATTCGTAATAAGTATTTATTTTTGTAGTCCGATTCATTGCTATTCGCTGAATCTTTTGTATTTTTACGTTATTACTAAAAACCGTTGAAAAATGAAAAAATTGTTATTGTTCTGCCTGATCCTCTCCGCAGCTGGAGCGCAGGCTCAGTTCATTCAGGCGTTCCTCGCCTACTCCACGTTCAATGCACCCGAACAGGGCCCTTACATTGAAACCTACGTGACTATCGATGCCAACTCGATTGTATTTGTTAAAAAAGACAATGGAAAATTTCAGGGCACTATTGAAACTACGTTTATCTTCAAACAAAACGGCATTGTGAAAGATTTCAGAAAATACAATGTCCTGAGTCCTGAAGTGGATGACACCTCTAAAACTGCATTTGCTTTTATCGATCAGCAGCGCATCCCGCTGCCACAGGGCAAATACGATTTTGAGATTTCTATTGCTGACAAAAATACCAAAGCAGATCCATTTAAAACCACTGAAATTCTGAACATCGACTTCCCGGCTGATAAAGCTTCTTTTTCAGGAATTGAACTGGTTGAATCGTATAAAAAATCAACTGAAAACACCACACAGTTCAGCAAAAGCGGGTACGATTTGTATCCATACACTTACGATTATTTTCCACAAAAAGTCAACCGTATTACTTTCTATTCCGAATTGTATAATACAGAGAAAATAGTAGGAAAAGATCAGCCCTTCATGCTGAACACCTTCATACAGGTTGCTGAAACCAAACAAAAACTTAATGATTTTTCACGTTCAAAAAAATACACGAGTGCTCCCGTAACGGTTATTATGAGCGAGTTTCAGATTGAAGCACTTCCTTCGGAAAACTACAATCTTGTCGTAGAAGCAAGAAATAAAAGCAACGAAGTAATCACCACCAATAGTTTTTATTTTCAAAGAAACAATCCGGGTGTTGCCGTTTCAGTGTACGATATTTCTGCAATTGATATCGGCCAATCGTTTGTGGGGAATTTTAAAAACGCTGATTCCTTGTATGAACATATTCAATCGATGTGGCCACTTGGTACCGAACAGGAAAGAAACGTAATTGATAATATTAAAAATGACAACGTAAAATTCATGCAGCAGTTCTTCCATCGCTTCTGGACTTTACGCAGCCCGAATGCACCCCAAAAAGCATGGAGCGAATATTACACACAGGTTCAGAAAGTGAATAAAACCTATTCTACCAAAATCAAAAAAGGATATGCTACTGATCGCGGGCGTGTTTATCTTCAATACGGTCCGCCCAATACTATCAATTCACAACCGAATGAGCCCAGCGCTTATCCCTATGAAATCTGGCATTATTACTCTTTAGAGAACCAGAGCAACCGCAAATTTGTATTCTACAATACGGATCTTTCTTCTAACGAATACGCTTTGTTGCATAGCGATGCCAAAGGTGAAGTGTATGAGCCACGTTGGGAAAACATACTTCATGGCCGGAATCAGCCTTTCAAAATTGATGGAAACAACAATCCACAGGATCAGTACGGATCACGCTCCAATACTTTCTTTAAAAATCCTTACTGAGGAAGATTTTTTTTAACATGATATTTTTCTTTACTTTGCATCAGAATCCCCGCAATGTCTGATGTACGTATAGCTATTGTTATCCTGAACTGGAACGGAAAGCATTTCCTGGAACGCTTTCTCCCTTCTGTAATGCAACATAGCACAGGGGCGGCTGTTTATGTTGCCGACAATGCTTCTACCGATGATTCTATCGCATTTCTTACTGAGAAATATTCGTCCGTCAAACAAATTTTACTGGACAAAAATTACGGCTTTGCCGGCGGATACAACAAAGCACTTGCGCAGGTTGATGCCGATTATTTTGTTTTATTGAACTCCGATATTGAAGTTACTGATGGATGGATTAATCCGGTCATTCAGTTAATGGAAAAAGATAAAACCATTGGTGCATGTCAGCCAAAATTATTATCCTGTACCGAACGGGATACGTTTGAATACGCCGGTGCTGCAGGAGGTTTCATTGATCGTTACGGCTATCCTTTCTGTAAAGGAAGAATTTTTCAAAGCCTCGAAAAAGATCAAAATCAGTTCGACTCTACTTATGAAGTTTTCTGGGCCACTGGCGCCTGCTTGTTTGTAAGAGCCTCTCTCTATAAAGAACTGGGCGGCCTGGATGACGATTTCTTCGCACACATGGAAGAAATTGATTTCTGCTGGCGCTTAAAAATTAAAGGATACAAAATAATGTATTGCCCGGAATCTACCGTCTATCACGTGGGTGGCGGCACACTACATAAAAGCAATCCCCGGAAAACATTTCTGAATTTTCGAAATAATTTCTATCTGCTCTACAAAAACCTTCCCGGCAAACGTTTGTTTCCTGTCTTCGCGGCCAGATTATTCCTTGATGGCATAGCCGGCTTCAAATTTCTTTTAGACGGCGGTTTCCGCGATTGCTTTGCTGTTGTTAAAGCACATTTTGCTTTTTATGGTGCGATTGGTAAGCTCAGAAAAAAACGCAGACAAATCAATCCGCATCCTGTAAGCCGCATTTATAAACGCAATCTAGTGTTTGAATATTTCTTGCGGAAGAAGAAGAAATTTTCAGAACTCGATACCGAGAAGTTTTCTTGATAATATTCAAAAGTCCGAAAAAGTAGTAGTGGCAGTTGAAGTAGCAGCGGATTTTCGCTTTTGAGCATTACCCCTTCTTCCATATTTTTCCTGCTCTTTCAGTGCCTCCCTGGCTGCATAGAGGGATGTGTTTCGTTGGTAAAAGATTTTGGTGGAACTTGGTGCCTTAGTGGCAAGAAAAAACACTAAGTACTTCAATTAATTTCAACAAAAGCTTCCACCGCCAGACGGTAGGAATCAAGCCCCATTCCCATGATGGCACCCTTGCACACAGGAGAAAGTAATGACTTATGACGATACTCTTCTCTTGAATAAATATTACTGATGTGAACTTCAATCACGGATGTTTTAATCGCGGCAACGGCATCTGCAATAGCAACAGAAGTATGTGTGTATCCACCGGCATTCAGAATAATTCCATCGAATGAAAAACCAACATCCTGAAGTTTGTTGATGATTTCACCCTCAACATTAGATTGAAAATATTCAATATGTAGGGTAGAATATTTTGATTTCAATTCATTGAAATAGTCATCAAACGAAATATTGCCATACACTTCCGGCTCACGCTTTCCAAGCAGGTTGAGATTTGGGCCGTTGATGATTATTATCTTCAATTCAATTTTATTTAAGCTCCTAAAACAGCAAATACAACAAAGAAAATCAGTAGTAACAATGTTGCACAAATCAACCCGAATATGGCAAAAAAGTTATTGATTGCACTGTGGTTAGAATTATTTCTTGCAAAGAAAACTATAAAAGAAATAATTGCTAACAGCACCAATAAAGGCACCAAAGCAATCAGTCCCGAAGCCATTGTTTGCATAACAATGAATACTATTGAAAAAATCCCAGAGAAAAAACAAATTACTGCCCATGGATCAATATCTCCTGAACTGGGATTAGATGGAACTAGCCTGTGAAATGATTTCCCTGTATTTAAAGCCAGCGCAAATGAAAGCGGCTTTCCTTTCCCCATTTTTTTTGTTGGCTTGGATGCGCCTTTCTTAACCTTTGATTTTACAGCAGGCTCAGAACGAAACATCGGTTCCGTTAAAAGTGAAAAGTCAGGAATGATCAATGCAGGATGAACACAAATGGTTTTTGAAGGTACTGATACAACCGTTGAATCTTTTTCTTCCTTTTCTGGAAGGCTCTTCTTTTTAGTATTTGAACCATTCCTTGCAAAATAAAAACCTTTGTTAAACTTCCGCTTCTGAAGCCAGCCGCCCGACACAACCTTATCTGTCGACAAACAGGAAGCTAGCATCGAAAGAATTATAAATGTCGCAAACAGATATGTGATTTTTATTCTCATCTTTAACACTTCAAAGATATTCAATTTTTGTAAAATGATTAAATTTGATCTATGAAAGCGGCAAAACAATCAAGGTGTCCCTGGTGTGAGACCAACGAACTCCTGAAAACATACCACGATAATGAATGGGGCGTTCCTGTCACGGATGATCAGAAACTATTTGAATTTATGGTGCTGGATGCTTTTCAGGCCGGGCTGAGCTGGCTGACTATTCTGAAAAAGCGTGAGGCCTTCCGCGATGCATTTGACAATTTTAATCCTGAAAAAATAGTCAGCTATTCGGATAAAAAAATTGAAAAGCTGATGAACGATGAAAAAATCATCCGCAACAAGCTTAAGATTGAATCCACCGTCAGCAATGCGAAAGCATATCTTGAGATGTGTGAAAAAGGCGGAAGTTTTTCTGATTTTATCTGGCAGTTTACCAAACACAAAACCATCACCAACAAATGGAAACTGCAATCGGAAATCCCTGCCAGTACAGTTGAATCAGATGTGATGAGCAAAGCACTGAAAAAAGCAGGCTTTCGTTTTGTAGGCTCAACCATATGCTACGCATTCATGCAAGCAGCCGGCCTGGTGAATGATCACATCACTTCCTGTTATCGCTATCAGGAAATTAAAAAGCTTGCGCGCTGAGTATGGACTGGAACGCTGAGATCAATCATTTCAAAAGTTTCCTGAGGCTGGAGAAATCCCTTTCGCATCATTCCATTGATGCCTATCTGCATGATATGCATAAGCTGACCGCATTTCTCGAAATCAAAGGTTACGTGGTTGCGCCCAAAGATATTCAGCCGGAGCAGTTGCGCGAGTTTATTACCTGGATTCATGATCTGGGGATGTCAGCCACCAGCCAGGCGCGCATCATTTCAGGTATCAAAGCATTTTATAAATATTTACTGATCGAAGATAAAATTTCTATCAGTCCGGCAGAGCTTCTTGAACCTCCGAAAACAAGCCGCAAACTTCCGGATGTGCTGCATGTGCACGAAATCGATCAGATCATTGCAGCCATTGATTTAAGCAAACCAGAAGGTTTCCGCAACAAAGTGATATTGGAAACCATGTACAGTTGCGGCTTGCGAGTGAGCGAACTGACGAATCTTAAAATCTCGGATTTGTTTTTACACGAAGGCTATGTGCGCGTAACCGGAAAAGGAAATAAAGAGCGAATGATTCCCATGGGCAAGGTTGCGCAGAAGCTGATTAAGCATTACATCGAGGAAGTGCGTGTGCATTCGAAACTTCAAAAAGGTGAAGAAGACATTTTGTTTCTGAACAATCGTGGCAAGCGTTTAACCCGCGTAATGATTTTCACCATTATCAAACAACTGTGTGTTAAAGCCGGCATTCACAAAAAAATTAGTCCGCACACATTCCGTCATTCCTTTGCAACGCATCTGGTGGAAGGCGGTGCGGACCTACGCGCAGTGCAGGAAATGCTGGGACATGAATCCATAACGACAACCGAGATTTACACGCATCTCGACAGAGAATATTTGCGCCAAACGTTGATTCAGTTTCACCCCAGGTTTGCGAAGAAATAGTTTTTATTTCGATTGGAATTTATGTAATATTGCATAAAATAATTCATGGAAACGCAATTCGGTTTTTGTAATCTGGGGATTGTCCCTGTGCGGAAAGAGCCCAGCCATCAAAGCGAGATGGTGACGCAGCTTCTTTTCGGCGAATGCTTTTCTATTTTGGAAACGGCTTCATACTGGCTCCGTATTCACAATGCCTTCGACGATTATGAAGGCTGGATTAGTGCGTTGCAATTTCAACCCATCAGCGGTGAAACCTTTGATAAAATGATCCGCACACATCCCGAATCGGCTGCCGATATGCTTCAACTGGTTTTCATCAATGATGAAGAGTCGTATCTGCCGGTAGTTTTGGGCAGCAGCCTCCCCTATATCGCGGGCAATTCATTCTACGTTGAAAATATTAAATACACATACGAAGGAAATATCATCAAACCTGAAAAGCCTTTACGACGTGAAACCATTACGGATATTGCTTATCTGTATTTAAATGCACCGTACCTCTGGGGCGGGCGTTCTCCCTTGGGTATCGACTGTTCCGGCTTTGTGCAGATGGTGTATAAAATATGTGGCAAGCCGCTTCCCCGCGATGCACATCAGCAGGCCAACCTTGGTGAAACATTGAATCTACTGGAAGAAGCCCTGCCCGGTGATCTCGCGTTTTTTGATAATGAAGAAGGACATATTATTCATACCGGAATTATTCTTGCCGGTGGTAAAATCATTCACTCCTCCGGCTCAGTGCGTATCGATGCGATTGATCACAACGGCATTTTCAGTTACCGCAGCAGAAAATACACACATCGTCTTCGTTTGCTGAAACGCATTATCTGACGATCCGTCACCCAATTTCATTTTACGCTGCCAGCCTGTCGTTGAAAGAATTTTTTCTGTGTCATTTTTTCTTGAAAATTGCCGTTTATTTATGTGGCAAATTATTTGAGAAACCCTCACGCATTTTTTTGTGAACCTTAGTTTTTTTGTGTCTTAGTGGCATAATTAAACGCCACCAAATCACCAAAACACCAAATCCACACGAAAGAAACCAGAGATAAATGTTTAGTGAACCTTAGTGCCTTTGTGTATTTGAGGTAAAAAAAGCAAACCAATTTTATTTAAAAAGTAAAATACAATGAACTTAAACCAGTTTACCATCAAATCGCAGGAAGCCGTGCAAAAGGCCATGGAGCTTGCTTTTCAGAATCAAAACCAGGCAATAGAACCGGCGCATATTCTGAAAGGAGTTCTACTGACAGATGAAAATGTTACTCCATTTTTACTAAAAAAACTGGATGTAAATATCCCCCACGTTTCAAAAGCAATTGATGGAATTATTTCGCATTTTCCCAAAGTGAGCGGTGGCCAACCCTACTTATCCAATGCTTCCAATACTGTTGTTCAAAAAGCACTAGGATACCTCACCACTTTTCAGGACGAATATGTTTCACTGGAACATCTTTTATTGGGATTGCTTGCATCGGGGGAAAGCACAGGATCGTTATTGCGTGATGCTGGTGCAACGGAAAAAGATTTAAAAGCAGCCATCCTAGAACTTCGCAAAGGCTCGAATATAAACAGCCAGAGTGCTGAGGATACATTCAATGCATTAAACAAATATGCAATCAATTTGAATGAACGTGCAAGGCTTGGAAAGCTGGATCCCGTCATTGGTCGTGATGAAGAAATTCGCAGAATATTGCAAATTTTATCAAGACGCACGAAAAACAATCCGATTCTGATTGGTGATCCGGGCGTTGGTAAAACAGCCATTGCAGAAGGCATTGCGCACAGAATTGTAAAAGGTGACATTCCCGAAAATCTGAAATCGAAACAGATTTTTTCACTCGATATGGGTTCTTTAATTGCCGGTGCAAAATTCAAAGGTGAATTTGAAGAACGTCTGAAAGCTGTAATTAAAGAAGTAATTGCTTCGGATGGAAATATTATTTTATTCATAGATGAGATACATACTTTGGTAGGTGCCGGTGGTGGCGGTGATGGCGCCATGGATGCAGCTAACATTCTAAAACCTGCGCTGGCCAAGGGAGAGCTGCGTGCTGTGGGCGCCACTACTTTGAATGAATACCAGAAATATTTTGAAAAAGACAAAGCGCTTGAACGTCGTTTTCAAAAAGTAATGGTGGATGAACCCTCGGCTGAAGATGCTGTTTCTATTTTGCGTGGGCTAAAAGAGCGTTATGAAAATCATCACAAAGTACGTATCCGTGATGAAGCGATTCTGGCTGCCGTTGACTTATCGCAGCGTTATATCTCCGATCGTTTTCTTCCTGATAAAGCCATTGATCTTATTGATGAAGCTGCTTCAAAACTGAGAATGGAAATCAATTCACTTCCGGAAGAACTGGATGAAATTGAAAGAAAAATTCGTCAGCTTGAAATTGAACGAGAAGCGATCAAAAGAGAAAATGATAAACCCAAATTAGATGCACTTTCTGAAAACCTTGCCAACTGCAGTGAGCAGCGCGACAGTTTAAAAGCGCGCTGGCAGGCTGAAAAAAGTATTGTGGATAATATTCAACAGGTGAAAGCACAAATCGAGCAGTACCGCTTCGATGCAGAACAGGCAGAACGCGCCGGTGATTATGGAAAAGTAGCTGAACTGCGTTATGGAAGAATTCTGGAAGGCGAAAAAAAGCTGGAAGAATACATGACAGAATTGGGAAAGACACAAGGTGACTCTCCAATGTTAAAAGAAGAAGTGGATGCAGAAGACATTGCAGATGTGGTATCACGCTGGACCGGTATTCCTGTTTCACGCATGCTTCAAAGTGAAAAAGAAAAATTACTGAGACTGGAAGCGGAATTACACAAAAGAGTAGTCGGGCAGGATGAAGCCATTGCAGCGGTATCAGATGCAATTCGTAGAAATCGCGCCGGACTTTCTGATGCAAAACGTCCGATTGGCTCCTTTATTTTTCTGGGAACAACCGGTGTTGGAAAAACTGAATTGGGAAGAGCGCTCGCTGAATTTTTATTTAACGATGAACAATCGATGGTGCGTATCGACATGTCGGAATACCAGGAACGGCATGCTGTTTCACGTCTCATCGGAGCGCCTCCGGGATATGTTGGATACGATGAAGGCGGTCAGCTTACCGAAGCGGTACGCCGCAAACCTTATTCAGTAATTCTTCTGGATGAAATTGAAAAAGCACATCCCGATGTTTTTAATATTTTACTACAGGTATTGGATGAAGGAAGATTAACGGATAACAAAGGACGCACTGCCAATTTTAAAAACACAATCATCATTATGACTTCCAACATTGGTTCGCATCTGATTCAGGAAAGCATGGAAGATATCAATGAGCTGAATAAGGAAGAAATATATACAAAAACCAAAAATCAAGTATACGAATTGCTGCGAACTACGATACGGCCGGAATTCCTGAATCGTATTGATGAAATCATCATGTTCACTCCGTTGGAAAGAGAACAAATTAAAGAGATCGTAAAACTTCAGTTTACCTTACTCGAAAAAACACTGGCAACAAGTAAAATTACATTTCATGTTACCGATGACGCAGTGGAATGGATCGCGCAACTGGGTTATGATCCGCTGTTAGGCGCACGTCCTGTGAAGAGAGTGATTCAGAGAAATGTATTAAACGAATTATCGAAACAGATTCTCGAAGGCACTGTTCATGCAGATTCCGAAATAACAGTGGATGTGTTTGACGGGAAGATTGTTTTCTACAATAAGGCTATTGAAAAATAATGAATGAAGCGTGTGCCAATCGAAAATCGAAGATTGTCAGCCGAGTCCGCCGCGGCGGACGAGCGCATGAACACCTTTGAAAACAAACAATAAAGTGAATAGTTGAAAATTATTTGTATTCTTTTGCAATTTCAATCAGCTCGCTCATCATCATGGCT
Source organism: Bacteroidota bacterium (assembly GCA_043800975.1). Lineage (GTDB taxonomy): Bacteria > Bacteroidota > Bacteroidia > Bacteroidales > JAHJDW01 > JAZDMK01. The sequence goes on from JAZDMK010000358.1 coordinate 9,481, forward strand.
GTGGCGCCCCAGAGGGTGTGCCCGTGCAAGTCAAAATACGGAGCACTGATAGGAAAACCCTGAAAAGACATGACCACTTTTTCATTAACAGCATTCGTATTTAAAAACATTTTTAACGGTGTTGTTAAAACTTTCTGAACTTCTTTTGGATCTGGAATAAAATCAGGAATATAATCAATATACCCAACAACCGGATGTACCATGAAGTTACTGGGTGGAACAAACAAATCGGTCAGCTGTCCAAGAATTCTAACATCATCAGGTATAATTCCAACTTCTTCCTGAGCTTCACGTAATGCAGTGGCAATAACATTTTCATCATACATTTCTTTTTTCCCACCGGGAAATGAAATCTGTGCTTTGTGCGGACCACCAATATCATTGCGAAGAATGAATGGTAGGTGCCATTCTCCGTTTTCAGGATAAAATAAAATCAGAACACTGCTTTCCTTATATGTAGGCTGTGTGAGCGTTTCCAATCCGGGCGGGCGAATTTTCGGAGACATTATCATATGCGCATCTTTACCAGGAAGTGGTAAAGAAAACCGATTTTCGAGCCAGTTAATAAATTCAGTATCGTGAATAACCTTCTGCATGTATAAATGAAAAGAGCAGGACTAGCCTGCTCTTTATTACTTTCTTAATCTTCGCTTTTAATCAGCTTTTTATTTTCCTGTGCTTTTTTATCGGGAGAATATTTATCTTCAAATTCCTTTCCGATAATGGGCATATCGTTGTATGCTTTTTCAAAACCGAACATCCATCCAAAAATGTTGTAAGGGAATTTACGGCGAAGTTTATTGTACTTCTGTGCGTAATCATTAAACACCAGCTTTGCATTGGCAATTTCGGTTTCAATGGCTTTGATATCTTCTTTTAAACTGAAATATTGATCAGGAAATTTCAAATCAGGGTAACGTTCATTCGCAACGAGCAAACGCGAGAATGTACTTTCCAGTCCGCTCTGGTTTTGTTGAAATTCATTCAGTTTATTGTTGTCCAGTTGATCTGCTTTGAGAGTAACAGAAGTTGCTTTGGAACGAGCCTGCGTAACTTCAATCAGCGTTTTGCTTTCTCGTTTTGCACTGGCTTCAACAATATCAACGATGTTAGTGTATAATGCAGCTCTTTTCTGATAAAGGGCTTCCACATTGGTCCATTTGGCTTTCAGCTCTACTTCACGCGATACAAGCCCGTTGTAGGATATGTATGCAAAGATTCCGAAAAAGATAAGGAGAATAACAAGGATAATAATAACCAGTGTTGCACCCAGGCAACCGGTTTTCGGCTTAATTTCTTTTCTGCCGCTTTGTGCTTGTGTAGGTATTTCTGTTGTCATGTTTTTTCTTTTTTTTACAAACTTAATTAAAAATATTGATTCTAAAAAAATCAATTGTTAATTTTAATTACCGCTATGCGCTGTTTACCATCCATCATAATGCTGATGGGCTTTTGAAAACGGATGTGCTTAAAATACTGCGTTTCTTTAACAACCTGCGCACTGTTAAGCATATCCCAGGCAATAAAGTCTTCATTAGAGGAATGCAACACAGAGAAATAGCCAACATTCATGGTTGTAACATTATGAAAGAAATGCGAGCCAAGCGAAGCATCCAGCGGAAAATCCTCCATACTCACTTCAACAATCACTTTTGCAAAAGAAATCTGAGGCCAAGCGACAGGAACGCCTATAAAGCGATCACGTGTACCCCATCTTCCCGGGCCGATAAGGACATACTTTTTATCAAGACCAACCATTTCCTGGTTTAACTGATCTATTTCCTCAGTCATTTCAAGCGTTTTTGTTTTATCGAATTTTTTGGGATCTGCAAAAATCACGTCCGTGATATCATCAATCGCACCATTGCCCATACCTTTAGTAGTGTATAGAAGAACCTCTTCTTTTTTTAATGCTTCAACATCGATATGGTAGTCTTCTTCATTTCCTACGAGGGGCTTAATTTGCAACAAGTAAAAACCGGGCAGACCATCTTCATCCTTATTCAGATTAACGGCAAATTCAATCTCTACCGGAGAACCCAGTGCCTCTTTAACGGTATCCAGAATTGCATCTACAGTTTGAGCAAGTGGAATATATTCATACTTTAAAATATCAGCAAAATTTACAATGCGTGGACCGGGACTAGTAATTCCTGGAACAATTCTTTCGTTACCAATATCGTAAACTGATGCCAGATGATTTAAAGTACCATGCTTTTCCGATTCAGAAATATCCAACTGACATAACGCAGCATCTTCACCATCCATGAGGTCCATATCGCCTTTACTTAAGTCAATTGCCAGAAATTGCAGTTGCGAATTTTTGTACTGATCCTTGGGAGAATAAATTTCAAGCTTGGGATATTTAGGTGAGAAGCGATACGTTTTATCACCTTCAACAACATATTTACCTAACCCAAGTGCAGCTACAACATATCCTTCCTCAGGCTTCATGTGTGAAAAAGGATAATAATTATACGATTGTGCTACACCTGAAATATGTGGGTAATAATAATTTTCATATGCATCACCAACAACTTCCTGGATGACAACAGCCATTTTTTCTTCTTCAATTCTGTAATTAACGGCATCAAAATATCCACGCGCAACGGGTGAAAACATAGATGCATAAACGAGTTTAATTGCATCCATCAATTGTATTAGACGCACATCCAGGTCCGGATCATTGTTTGGCAGAAGGTAGGTATCAAAAATTCCTGAAAAAGGCTGCATCAAAGAATCTTCAAACAAACTGGAAGAACGCACTGCAAGCGGCCGATCAATTACCTTTAAAAGCTTGCGCAACCTGCTTCGCAGCCCTTCAGATATTGAAGATTTTAGAAATAAATATTTTACTTTTTCATAATTTTTTTCGGAATAGGTTTTTGTTTGCAGTTTGTTTCTTTCCATGAAAAGATCAAACTCATCCGTACCAATGATTGATGTTTTCGGCGTTTTTATTCTTATGCCAGGAACAATATCCGAAAAATCAAAATTATAAATCAGCGAATTGATGAATGCAAGTCCGCGCCCTTTCCCGCCCAGAGAGCCGGATGCAAGACTAACAATGTTTGTTTCATCGGTAAGTGCGCTTTCTTCAAATTCAACAACACGTCCGCGGTTTTGTACACTTCTGTATTTCTGAATAACATTTATCAGATACGCACGCAATTCATCCACGGATTTGAAATCCGAAATTTTAACGGGATTGATGATACGGGCAATTTCAATTTCACCACGCGCCATCAGCCAAAGCGAAAAATGATTTCGTTTGGCATGATACAACAGCGATTCTTCAGGAATACTTTTTAAATGATTTTCAAATTCCTTCAGCGAACGTGCAATCGCAATCTCACGGCCGTCGGCCGACTTGTATACAAAATTTCCAAAGCCAAGATAATGACTAATAAAACTTTTAATTTCCTGTAATAAACTATCCGAATTTTTATTGATGAATGTTGCCTGCATTTCAAAAGCAACACGAGCTGTGTCAGGCTCTGATGACTGTATGATTGTTGGAAGATCACGTATCTGCGAGCGGACATGTTCGATTAATTTAATGCCTGCTTCAGGATCCATTTCACCATCCTTTTTAAAGTGCATATCTGAAATCAGACACAGCATATAATTTTTATACTTATTGTAAATGCTGATTGCCTCTTCATAATTGGTAGCAAGCAGAATCTTAGGTCTGGCGCGCATTTTAAGAACCTTATACAAATCATCGGTTGTCACATCTTCAATCAAACGCTTGGTTTGTTCCATAACGATTGAATACAACCAGGGCAGATAACGCGAATAATACTTTACAGAATCTTCAACAAGAAGAATCACTCTGACTAAACCAAGTTTTGTATCATTCTCAACATTGACTTTATCTTCCAGATGCTTCACCATTGCAAAGAAAACGCGTGAATCACCATTCCAGATAAACGTTCTGTCAATAGAAACAAGTTCTTTGTTATCCTCTTCCAGAAATTGTAAGTCCGAATTATTATTCAGCAATAAGTATGTTGGGATATAGGGATAATCATTTTTTATTTTCTGACTAATTTCAATGGGTGTGGATTTATCAACGCCCATCATCAAAATCACCATATCAAAGTGCTTTGAAGAAAGCTGTTCGTAAGCTTCTTCGTAGGTGGAAACACCTGTTACGCGTGGCATTGAAGTAAGGTTCAACTGATGGTATTCACCCAAAACATGTTCTGTAAATCTTCCTTCCTTTTCAATAATGTATGCATCATACAATGTTGCAACCAGTAAAATTTCTCCTACTTTAAAAGGCATCAGATCATGATAAATATCGCGATCTGAATTATTTTTATTTAAAAACTTTTGCAGTAACTGACGACCGTCCGATTCTACAACATGACTTTCTTTCTTATTATCTTTACTCTGAAATTTCTTAATCATATCCCGGGCCCTGATACTATTGATAAATCCGGTGATGATTAAAGCAATATTATTAATCAGATGTCTTTCCTCTTTTAAGAAAGGTCCTTCATCCTCTTCAGGAAATTCTGAAGTATAAAAAATTTCGACAGTGCCCATGCTGCTGTCAATTATTTCAAACGCCTGTGAAAATGTATGCGATGATTCTCTGAATCCTCCACTGACAAATTCTGCATTTTCATAGCGAATACGTGCAACCGTAAAATCGGGATATTGCCATGCCTGCGGAAGTACCATGACAATTTTTTGTAAAGTTTCTTCTACCGATTTTCCTTCTTTCGCAATTTTTGTTGTCTGATTAATCGCAGACAATTCTTTCAGACGCTCTCTGTTTTCAAAAGCTAGTTTTTTAAAACTGTTTTCATCTTGTTTTTCCAACATAAAATTGAGAGTGTTTATCGTTACTTAACAATGATATTCTGTATGCAAGTTTACAAAATTTTTGATTGAAATGACTCGGCGTTATACTTATATAAATTAAGTATTTTTCGTATTTTAATTCAGTCATACTCTTATTTTGAAATAGGACTAATACTTATTTTTGATAGACAAATGTCTTTTTTTTAAAGATAAGTATTGTTTTTTTTTGAAATATGCCAAAGTCGGTGTAAAATTGCGCTAGTTATTATTTTAACAATTAAAAACAAGTTTAAAAATTTATGGAAACAGCAACTAAGAGTGGAATTGACCAGAAGGTCGAACAATTCATGGCAAAAGTTATTGCTAAGAATCCGGGTGAAGTTGAATTTCATCAGGCAGTAAAAGAAGTTGTACAATCTCTTCTTCCTTTCATTGAAGAGCATCCCAAGTACAAAGGCGTATTGGAACGCATAGCAGAACCAGAACGCGTAATCATGTTCAGGGTACCCTGGCTGGATGACAAAGGTGAATTCCAGATCAACCGTGGATTCCGTATTGAAATGAACAGCGCCATTGGCCCTTACAAAGGTGGTCTGCGTTTCCACCCGACAGTAAATCTCGGTGTGTTGAAATTTTTAGCTTTTGAACAGGTATTTAAAAACAGCTTAACCACAATCCCAATGGGCGGTGGAAAAGGTGGATGTGATTTCGATCCTAAAGGAAAATCTGACAATGAAGTGATGAAATTTACACAAAGTTTCATGACTGAACTGCAGCGCCACATTGGCCCACAAACTGACGTTCCAGCTGGTGACATCGGTGTTGGTGGTCGAGAAATCGGTTTCATGTTTGGTCAGTACAAACGTATCCGCAATGAATTTACAGGTGTTCTCACTGGTAAAGGACTTGAATGGGGTGGTTCACTGATTCGTCCTGAAGCTACTGGTTACGGACAGGTTTATTTCGCTGAAGAAATGCTGAAAACACGCAAAGAAAGCTTCAAAGGAAAAACTGTAGTTGTATCCGGTTCTGGTAACGTTGCACAGTATGCTACTCAGAAAGCTACTGAGCTCGGTGGTAAAGTTGTTACACTTTCTGATTCGTCAGGTTACATTTATGATCCTAAAGGTATCGATGCTGAAAAGCTCGCATACGTTATGGAACTGAAGAATGTAAAACGTGGTCGTATTGAAGACTATGCAAAGAAATTCGGTTGCGAATTTATTGCTGGCAAAACTCCATGGGGCGTTAAATGTGATGTTGCTCTTCCAAGTGCAACTCAAAACGAACTCAACGGTGATGATGCAAAAGCTCTGATCGCAAACGGTTGTTTCTGCGTTAGTGAAGGCGCCAACATGCCTAGCACTCCAGATGCAGTTGACTATTTCATTGAAAAGAAAATTCTTTTCGGCCCTGGAAAAGCTGCGAATGCCGGTGGTGTTGCAACTTCAGGTCTAGAAATGGCACAGAATGCAGGTCACACATCATGGTCACGTGAAGAAGTTGATAGCAAACTTCACAACATTATGATCAGCATTCACAAAACATGTGAAAAATACGGTAAGGATAAAGATGGTTTCATTAACTATGTTAATGGCGCTAACATCGGTGGCTTCGTAAAAGTTGCTGAATCTATGCTTGCTCAGGGATTAGTATAAGTATAACATTACAAAATTCCCTTTACAAAAAAAGCCCGCTTCATGCGGGTTTTTTTATTGATTTATTTTTTCTAATTCACTATCCTTTAATATGAATGCTATAAAGGGCAGGAAGAATGAAATAAAGATTACACCAATCTGCAAATTCAGCATTGACTCAAATAAAAAATTAATAAAAACTGTAATAGTTAAATAAAAGAGAATCTTATTCTTCTTTCTCAATGCAAATTTAAAGATGCCATAAAAAATTAAAATAAGTATTACCCCACCAAAAAAACCTATCGCAATCATGGATTCCAAAAATTGATTGTGTGCATTCAAATTTGCTTTAAAAGCAACATCATAACAGTTGTTTATATATTCCTCATTAAGCTCCTGATGCACATCCCCGATTCCAACACCAGCAATAAAATTTCTTTTAATAACATTTGTCGACGAATACCAAATCGGAACTCTTAGATTGGTTGTTTTTAAATCCTCCTTAAAATTGGATGCATTCATTAACTGACTTATAAAGTTGAAGCGATAATTGTTTTTCACAACATACGTAATTAAAAAAACTGTTAAAACAATCAATCCAAATTTTAAAACCAATATTTTAACTGATCTTCCACGTATACTTAGTATAAAAATAAAAGCTGCGAAAACAAATGAAATTGTACCAGCTCGAGATGATAATAAATAGGTCATTGCAATAAAAAAAAGACCAACTATTCCCAAAACAATTTTTTGAAAAATATTCGTTTTTGTTCGAAATAAAAAATGTACAATAAAACACAAACACAAAAAAATGTACAATGAGAAATATGAAGGATGCAAAAGAACGGAAAGAAAATCATACTGCATATAATCCCAGGTAATCCAGCTGCCTTTTTCAACATATTTTGTTGCTACGTGATAAGCCTGATGCAAACAATAAACGGATGCTATCAAATTACCTATAATGAATGCATATACAACAAAATTAGATTTCTTCTTGACAAACTCATTGGGAGCAGACAATATGAATGGAAGCAACAACAATGGTAGCTTAATCTGCAAATCAAAAAAACCCGACTCTGTATTTGATGTATTCAACATTCCAAACAAATGCAAAATGTAAAACGTAATTATCAACCACAAAAATTTATTTTTTTTCCAAAGATTCCACTTCTCTTTAAAATGACCTTCTAATAGAAAAAATGTAACCAAACCAGTAATAAGCCAGGGCGTATACTTTGGTAAAAAAGGCAGTAAAAGTGCTATTCCCAGCATACATAAAATCTGAATCCAACTAATGATAATTTCAATCTTAAATTTTGAAATTGAATTCATGGTTTTATTGTTTCAATAGTAAGTCACGAACTGCCTGCAATGTTTCGTCTTTTTTACAAAATGCAAACCGCACCTGTCCGTATTCTTTATTTCGGTCGGAGTAAAATGAGAAACCCGGAACAGTTGCCACACGTGTTCTTCTGATGAGTTCCAAACTAAATTCCTTGTCGGAAGAAACACCAAACTGCTTCATCATTTCTGCCACATCGCACATGATGTAATATGACCCCTTGGGATGAAATGGTTTAAATCCTGCATCAATCAACACTTTCAAAAAGAATTCTCTTTTTTCATCATACTTTTTTTGCAAACCAGAATAATATGAATCGGGCAATCCCAGAGCAACAACAGATGCATGCTGAAGAGGTGTGGGTGCTCCCACCGTTAAAAAATCATGCACTTTTCGTATTCGCGAAGTAATTTCTTTTTGAGCAACCGCCCAGCCCACACGCCATCCGGTAACTGAATAGGTTTTAGAAACCGAGTTGATCGTGATCGTACGATCTTCCATACCCGGCAATGAAGCCAGACTTATATGACGAGCATTATCATATAAAATATGTTCATAAATCTCATCCGTTATTGCATATACATCCCACTGTTGACAGAGCTTTGCTATTTCTCCCAGTTCATCCTTGGAAAAAACTTTTCCAGTTGGATTATTCGGTGTGTTAATGATAATTGCTTTTGTGTTTGAATTAAAAGCAGCTTTCAACTCCTCTGCATCGAAATTCCAATCGGGTGCGTGCAAAGTAACGTAGCGGGGTGTTGCTCCTGACAGAATTCCATCCGGGCCATAATTTTCGTAAAAAGGTTCAAAAATGATAATCTCATCACCCGGATTAATGATGGCTTTTAATGTTGCAATCATAGCTTCCGTTGCACCGCAGGTAACCGTAATATCTGTTTCCGGATCACAGGTAATCTGATTGTAAACCTTAATCTTTTTGGATATAGCATCACGCAACTCAGGTTCACCGAAGGTTACCGGATATTGATTCAAATCCCTATTGATGGCATCAATGGCTGCATTTTTTACAATTTCAGGGCTTCCGAAATCGGGAAAACCCTGCGACATATTTATTCCGTTCATTGAATCGCTGACACGCGTCATTTCACGTATGACAGATTCAGTGAACGTTTCTGTTATTCTTGATAATTCTTTCACGCCAGTTTATTTTCCGTAAAAATTACGAACCACTTTTATTACATACTCAACTTCTTCATCCGTTATTTCATAGCACATGGGCAAAGAACACACTTCGCGGCTCAATGCTTCAGTTTCAGGAAAGCCTTTGTCTTCAAGCTTCAGCGCTTCATGTTTGTAATAGGGTTTTCTGAATTGTGTCAATACTTCAATACCGTTTGTTTTTAAGAACTCTGAAAACTCATCACCCTGTTTTGACCGCAGTGTGTAGTTCTGGTATGCATGATCAAAACCATCTTTGGTATAATGCGGAAGAAGTAAATCATTAATATCGGATAAAGACTCCTGATAACGTTTTGCAATTTCTTTTCTTCTGCGAATAGATTCAGGCAGGTGTTTCAACTTTACAATCAGGAATGCAGCCTGCATATTGTCGAGCAGACATGTGAAGCCATGTCCATGGTATTCGCCAGTTTCACGTTCTTCGCCGTTAAAGCGCATTCTTCTTGCATAATTGTAAACTTCTTCACTGTTGGTTGTAATTGCACCGCCATCACCATAACCCCCAAGGATTTTAAAAGGATAAAAACTGAAGCAACCGGCATCACCCCATGCACCTGCACCTTTTCCATTAATTGTTGACCCTAAACTCTGGCAGGCATCTTCAACAATTTTTAAATTATGTTTCGCAGCAATTTCCATGATACGCGGCATATCAGCCATCCAGCCACTCAAGTGAACCGGCATGATTGCTTTCGTTTTTGGAGAGATAGCTTTTTCTATTATATCACAATCTATATTAAAATCTTTTGCTACATCCACCAGAACAGGTGTTGCACCTACATTCACAATAGCTGAACAGGAAGCAACAAAAGTGTGTGCCGGAACAATCACTTCATCACCCGCACCTATACCCAATGCGCGCAGTGACATATGAAGTGAATCGTATCCACTGTTCAAACCTACTGCATACTTAGTTCCTACAAAAGCAGCCAGGTTTTGTTCAAATTCTTTTAAATGTCCACGGTCAATCAGCTCGCCTCTTGACATCACATCAAAATAAGCAGCATCCAGATCATTTTTCAATACTTGGTATAGTTTACCAGGATTTACAAATCTTACCTTCATCATTATCTTTTAAAATTGATTGTATCTAAAATTGATTTTCTAATGTTCTCCTCAGTAATGTAAAATTCTGCTTCAAGCGTTCGTGCAGCAGGCGCAGGTGTATCCGGAAGTGTAACACGAGCGATGGGCGCTTTTAATTCTGAAAAAACTTCTTCCGATAACATGGCTGAAATTTCGGATGCATAACCAGCTGTGCGCCATGAGCCATCAACAACAACTACTCTGCCCGTCTTTTTAGCAGAACGAATTAAAGCTTCTTTATCGTAGGGTTTCAGCGAACGCAGGTCGATCATCTCAACACTGATATTTTCAGACTCCAGTTGTTGCGCAACATTCAATGATAACTTTGTGGTGTAAGAAGATGAAATGAGCGTAATGTCGTTTCCTTCTTTTAAAACATTGGCTTTACCAATCGGGACTTCATACAATTCTTCAGGAACATGACATTCCGTTCCATATAACCATCGGTCATCGATAAACACAACGGGATCGGGATCGTTGATTGCAGCTGCCATCAAGCCTTTTGCGTCATAAGCATTGGAAGGAGAAACAACTTTTAATCCGGGCACATGTGCAAACATTGTGTGCAATGCCTGTGAATGCTGGGCTGCCTGTTCACCACCCCGGTTTACAATTAACCAGAAAACGACAGGCACATTCATTTGTCCGCCGCTCATATAATGAAAATTCGCAGCCTGGTTAATGATTGGATCAAAAGCATACAAAACAAAATCTACGCGCGGATGAACTACAATGGCTTTCATACCCGCCATAGCTGCGCCAACGGCAGCACCGGTCATTGCATTTTCAGAAACAGGTGTATCAATAACACGTTCTTCTCCAAAATCACGTACCAGATTCAGGCATGTACTACCAACATACCAAGGGCTTTTCACACCCTGGCCGATCAGCACCACATCAGGATCCGACTGCATCAGACTACGCAAAGCCTCGTTGATGGCCAGCCCGTATTTAATTTTTCTTTCGGAAGACATATTCTTCAACTTCGTTAGCATCAGGGAAAGAATCTGAAACAGCACGTTCCACAGAAGCTTTCACTTCTGCAACAAGTTCTGATTTCAGTATTTCTAGATTTTCTTTTTTAACAATATTCTGGTCGACTAAATAATTTTCAAATTTCAGAATCGGATCATTCTTCGTCCATGCCTCAAGTTCCAGCTGTGGTCGGATATCTGTATGAACACCCTGCACATTATCATCCGGACCCACATGTCCACGCAGGCGATACGTGAAAAATTCCATAAACACTGGACCCGCGCCACTTCTGCAATGTGCTACTGCATCACGGGCTGCTTCATATACATCCATCACATCATTTCCGTCAACACGGAATGTACGGATACCAAAAGGTTCTGCTACATCCGCGATTTCATTCTTCACTCGGATTTCGCGAATGGAAAGGTGTGTAGAATACAAATTATTTTCGCAGGCAAAAATGATGGGAAGTTTTTTTAGTGAAGCGAAGTTCATTGATTCGTAAAGCACGCCTTCACCGGTTGCGCCATCACCAAAAAAAGTAACACTGACTCTTTTGTCTTTCCGAATGGATGCGGCTAATGCAGCACCCAGCGCCAGAGAGATGGTTCCTGCTACAATCGGGGCAATTCCCATTATGCCATTTTCTTTATCCACAAGATGCATCGACCCGCCCCTGCCCTTTGCACATCCGCTTTTGCGACAGTATACTTCAGCAATCATCGCATCCAGATCGCCACCTTTAGCAAGATAATGTCCATGTGAACGGTGGTTCCCGAAAACATAATCCTCTTTATTCAGGTTGGCTCCCAAACCGGTAGCAACAGCTTCCTGCCCGGAATACAAATGTACAGGACAGCGAATACTTCCATCAACAATGGGTTCAACAAAACTCTCTTCGGCTAAACGAATGCGAAGCATCGTTTTATAAAGGCCGGTTAAAAACTCAGGTGTGTAGTGCATTGGCTACTTCTTGAATACAGCGGCCAAAGTTAACCAAATAATTCTAATGTCTGTATGAAATGTATGATCAGCCACATACTTCAATTGAAGTCGCTTTTTTTCAGGCCATATCAGTTCCATATATGCTTTATCGGGATCTTCAGCACCTTCTAATATTTTTCCTTCATCGCTGTTCCATACAGATGCCCAGTCAGTAATTCCGGGTTTAACAGAAAGGATTGCCTTTTCTTCTTCCGTAAATAAATCGGTAAAATATTTTACTTCTGGTCTTGGACCAACAACGCTCATCTGACCGATGAAAACATTAATGAATTGTGGCAGTTCATCCAGTTTTGATTTACGTAAAAATCTTCCGATACGTGTAATACGCTTATCTGTTTTGGTTGTTGAAGAAGGCCCGACTTTATCCGCATTTAAAATCATGCTGCGGAATTTTAACATCCGAAAAGGTTTGTTGTTTTTGCCAGTGCGCGGGGCCATATAAAAAACAGGCCCGAAATCGTTCAGCCAGATTATGATTGAAACAATGATCAGGAAAGGCGATGCGCAGGCAAGTACAAAGAAACTGAAAAAAATGTCAAAAAATCTTTTCATTAATTATCATTTACTGTTTTTGAAAATCTCAGTTTGTAAAAATTTCTGCTGAAAAGAACTTTTAACAGCGCCACCAAAGAACCCAAGCCATACGATAAATGAAGTGAAAAAAAGAAGAACGGTAATATTAAAACGTATTTCAAACCATGTTTTAAAGACTTAAATGAAAAGTAATAAGCAACGATCAGATAAATTCCAAGAACAGATAACAAAATCCATAGAAAAAATACTGATAATAATGATAACAGCAATGCGGAAATAATTCCTGAAACAAAAATAAATGGAACCAGATGACGAAATGTAACAGAAACATTTTTAACAAACTTTAAAGGGTTTACTGTCCAGAAACCGTTTCTTAAATTATTTTTTGTAAATTTTTTAAAATTTGTTTCCGCATAGTAATATGACACTTTAATATTGGGTATTAAAAGTGTTTTTCCCCCACTTCTTTTTAATCGTGTATTAAAATCGATATCTGATGAACTAATTAAATCCTCGTTAAAAAGACCGATTCTGTCAAATACACTTCTCTTATAACATCCTCCAAAAACAGTTGTTACCAGAATTGGCTTGTCAGTTCCTGTGCGATAGGCAGCACCTCCAATACCGAACTTTGATGATAGTACAATGGTTATAGCTTTTCCAATAGTATTTTTAACAGGCCATATTTGATCAACCAATCCTCCCACATTGTCAACCTGGTGAGTAAAAAGTGCATTTACATTTTCAGAAATATAATTGGATGAATATTCTGCATGGGCTCCTAAAATGATAATTGCTTCGCCCTTTGAATTTTTATAGGCTAAGTTTACTGCTGCCGGAAAAATCCTTTTTTCATTTTCAAGAAGTTTAATAAAGGAATACTTTTCCTGATAACTTTTTACAATTTCAATTGTTTTATCAGTACTTAATCCATCAACTACAAATAATTCAAGTGAATCCTTTGGATAATCGTTATTTATAACTGATTCAACACATTTTGCAATCCACATTTCTTCGTTTCTGCATGGAATAATAACTGAAACTATGGGTTGGTTTTGCATATCAATTTATAAGTCATATCCTATTATACAATTTTCAAAAACTAAATTTACTAACGAATGGTCTGCCCGTATAAATTCTGATTCCCCACTTACGGATATAATCGCGTAAATCATCCGTCTCAACGTTTTCTTCGCCCCAATATTCAAATGTTTCCGCATTGAATCTGAAATCATGCATCGTTACAAAAGGGAACTCAATATTAATTTCAGGGTGTATGCCATGATATTCGGCAATCGGAATATAGCAGTCGATAATCTGTTTTAATTTAATTTCCTTTTGTTCCATTGTCAGCGGAACAATTTCTTTTATAAATCTTGCAGGAGAGCCAGCATAAATTCCCTTTTTGGAAATTGTTTTTGTCACCACACTTTGCGCTCCGATTACGGAATAATCAGCAATCTCAACGCCCATCATAATAAGACTTCGATAACCGATGATAACTCCATTACCTATTCGCACGCCTGAAAATGAAGCTGGAAAACCATCCAGTACAGACATCCAATATCCATGTGTTAAAAAAGAAGTTTCGGGAGACAAACCAACATCATCACCAATTATCACTGGCTCGCACACGTTAATAAAATTGTTATGTATCGTACATCTGTCACCAATAGTTAAATCAGCATTCGGATGCTGACGTCCTCCTCCACCTATACGTAAGCCTGATGAATGAAACAAGTGCTTGCCAATGGCGACATTGTTTCCTCTGATGTTTATATCATTCCCTAAATGGCTATAATCATCAACACTAAAATTTCCTTTCAGTGCAATGGAAATATTATTGCCTAAATGAACATTGTTACCGATTTCAATTTTTTCGGCAACAATTTTTATGTTTTTTTGTGCGTCTTCGTAGATCATATGAATGACTTAGATTATACAACCATTGATGTCAATATTTTCACCATTAATGTAGTCAGATGAAACGATAAAATTAACTGCATTGTATATGTTTATCGGATTACCAAATGCATTACCCGGTATCTTTTCTTTGATTTTTTCCTGAATTTCAACAGGCACATCACTGATCATTCCGATATTAAAGTATCCAAGATTTAAAGAATTAATTGTAATTCCTTTGGATGCATTTTCAACAGCAATACTTTTTGACAAGCCCCACAAAGCAGCTTTGGAGCTTGCATACGCGCTGGTTCCGGCAACGCCCATCTTGGCAACAACGGAAGAAAAATTAATGATTCGACCGTAATTATCATTTCGCATTTCAGGTAAAATTGCTGAGATAACATTAAATGTTCCGATCAAATTTACTTCAATGGTTTTTTTCCATTTAACAGGATCTGCCTTATGTGCAAACGCATTATAATTGGTAGCAGCGCAATTAATCAGCTCAATTTTCCCCTCTTTGGGAAGTGATTTAATCCAACTGACAACCTCGTCATAATTTGAAATGTCAACTTTGGAGATAAGTTGAGAATTTTTTTCATCCGGCATTGTTGTTTGATAAGTGCCATACACAACCTCTCCTTCCGCTTGAAATTTCTCAAACAAAAATTTACCAATTCCTCTGGATGCACCTGTAATTATTTTCATACACTAAATTTTTGATAATTATTATTCTTTTAATTCATTATCCATCTTAACACTTCAAAAACCTCGGCATGATCAGAACCTATCTGGGTTCCCCGTGTTCTTGACAAGCTTCTGACAAATTCTTCAGAGGCATAATAACGTCCCTTTTGAGAGTTGTATTTATCAAGCGCTTCAATTTTTTTTTGCATATGCCGCTCGTCCAGTTTAAAAAAGCACTGGGTAGCAAAATTCATATTATTCCATGGAATTTCGTATGCCAGAATACTTGTTTTTTTAAATGCTCTTAATCCCTCATATGCAATTGTACTATGGTCCTGATGTAAGTCGTGAAGACAGGGCATAAATACAAGATCCGGATTAATTTTCTTATTTAACTGTACCAGATCTTCAAGAATTTCCTGCCTGTGATAGGCGAAATGCCTGACTTTATACCTGTAAATTAAAAGATTTTGCTGCGGTATCCCCAAAGATTTGGTAGCGTCCTTTACTTCAGATTCCAAAATGTTTTTTGGGTACACATCGGGTACTGATTCTTCAGAAAGTGAAAAAGCAGCATAATAAACATTGGCACCTTCCTCAATCAGCTTCGCTATTGATCCGCCACAGCCAAATTCACCATCATCGGTGTGAGGTGCAAGGATTAAAACATTTTTAAATTTCAAATTCATTTTAATTAATTTAAAAAACTGATATCATCAATAGAATTTACAATGCCCGTAATTTCTTACAAAAATACAAATTGAAAATTGCCTATAGGCCGGTTCACATCATATTTATCAACAGATTGTCAACAGAATTACAAGAAACATTGACATCATCAATGATTCAAGCATACTGTATCATTAAGTTTTTCAATAACAAGTTTTATAAACATGTATAATTTTTTCAGTAACCTGCTTTTCGGAAATACCATCGGCGATAATTTTTTCGCGTCCATTGGATCGTTCATTCTGCACAATAATATTCACAATGCTTTCAGCAAGTTTATCAGAATTTTGCGGAACAATGGAATGAGAAGAAGTTCCCTGCAAACGTTCTTTTACGTCGCCCACATCGTTGGAAATAACGGGAAGATTGCATGACATTGCTTCCTTTACTATCGTAGGGCTTCCTTCCGAATCACTGCATACCAAAAGGCAATCGGATGCATTGATTACATAAGGCAGTTGCGATTCCTCATATTGCCCTGAAATTACTTCGAGCCGGGTATCTGGCTTTGTTTCGCACACTTTTTGCACAACCCTTTCCGCTATGTCCAGCCGCTTTACTTTATTGTCAGAAGAACTGAAGAGAATGACCGACTCGTTATTATTCCAACCTAACATCTGCCTTGCATTGGATTTATCTATAGGTTTGAAAAACTCAGTATTAACACCAAAAGTAATAACAGAGGCTTTCTTCCGACCCCACCATAATTTTGTTTTTAAAGCAGAACTTACACAGATAGCTTTTCTTGCCTGCAACAATGCAATATTTGAAAAAGATCTTCCTAAAAAATTACGCAGAAACGGATCATGACGATTCCGGTTTACATCACTTCCAAGAAAAGAAATAACCATATGCGGAAAAAACACAGATGCACCCAGCAATGCAGTTACAGTACCGTAATAGCAATGCAGAATATCAGGTTTAAATATTCGGATTGTTTTTTTTAGTCTTTTTCTTTCGCTGAACAAAGTGCGCAAGGAAGTTCGCGATTTTAAATAAAACGATTGAACCGTAATTCCATTTTCAATCAGGCTACTGACCTGACGTTTGCAAAATATCATGGAATAACCTTCTTCACTGCCCGGTATGACAGCTAATACCTTCATGCCTGAGCCTCGTTATTGATTTTAGCATCTTTTTTTCTAAAGAAAATAATTGCCAGAAAAATAACCAAAACCGGAATAAAAAAGGCTTCCATTATCAACGGTTTAAAATATTCTGGGCCGCCCCGTATCATATTGGGCATTTGTGCAACAACCGAACACGTAGCAACGATGTAAAAAGCCAATACTATTTTTCGTTTTTCATTTAAAATTTTAAGACGGCTATTATAGGTCCATGACCAAATACGACCCAATATGAATGCACCTAAGAGAATGCCGAATACACCAAAATTAATATACCACCCGGTTGCCTGATTCATAGAATAACCCTGCCCGGGCTTTGCACCAACACTTTTTGCATAATGGTAATACACTTCCTGCGGACGATCCGGCCAAAGAATTCGAGGTACAATAGCTGCCACGAGACTAACAATGCTGCTACCGTATGTAAAAGGAACATCTTTAGACAAAACACCATACATAGAAAAATGCCCGGCAAACATTTCATTACTAAATGCAAAAGCAGATAATGTACTGGATGCGCTGATTTCAGCAGGTTCCATTTCCGGAATAGTGGCATTCGATTTACGCCCGTCAAATGTTGCAATAAGCTGCTCGGGTTTAAACGATCGAATTGTGTCGGTTAAAAATAACGGGATCATAAAAATTAAAATGAGCACGATAATTTTATACACCTTGATATGTTGCTGAACGTTGGTAAGATAAAGTAAAACACAAAATATTCCTGTGAAAAGCATTTCATTTTTATTGCCCAAAAGCAGCAAATAACTTTCAGCAATCAGGATCACGAAAACATAGGCAATCATAAATAGCCAGTGGTTATTACCATTTATCAGACGTGAATCCTTTCCGCTTACTAAAATCATAAATCCGATAAAAAGAGGAATGATTGCATATTCATTGAGCAAACGGTGCAAAATAAAAAAAGGACTATCAGACATCCGCGTTACAGTGTATATCGACATATTGTTTTCAATGGCCCATTTCATTTCAGGCAGGATAATCCAAAAGCTTGCAATGATTGATACGATAGAAATGAGAATAACTATGGTATGATTGATTTGCAATGGCTTGAATCCTGAATAATCAATTTTGTCCATGCGAAATTTCTTGAGTGTAAATAGCAATGTTACTTCAATGCTAATGATAAACAACCCATATAAAAAAATACTCAGTAAATAATCTGTATCGACATTAACAGGAAACATTTTATCAAGCAGATAATAATAATGCAATCCGAACTCCTTTCCTGCATTGCCCGTCATAGAATCATAAATAATAAACCATGCTCCCAATAAAGACCAGTAATATAAAACTGCAATACCCAGAAGAAACGAAACGTCATGCGTCTTTTTCCAGATCTTAAAAGCAAGATAAAAAATGACAATTGTCAGTATCAGCAAAACAGTATAATGAATCATCGGTTTTTTGTTAATATTCTTACTACATCAGCAAGGGATAGCAATCCCAAGACTATCATTGAAAAAACAAAAGTAATTAAAAGATTTGTATACCCGAAATCATTGTATATGACAATGCCTGCAAAAGCAATAAAAATCACAAATGCTATCAGAATATTACGTGTATTCATTGCAAATTTGTAGTATGCATCTATTACGCTGCGCAAAACAACAAACACTGAATAGCCCAGACTGGAAATAATTAACACAACGCAAATCCTTACCAGTTCGGGGAATGCTTCACCCAGATAAATACTTATAATGGTAGAAGCAAACAAACAGAATATGATAACAAAAACCACATTGCATAGTACCGTCCACAGGAGAAGCAATTTCACTTCCCTTCTTAAAGCCGTGAAGTTTTTTTCTGCAATCATACGACTGGCTTCAGGTAATAAAATTAATGAGATCGGAGAAAAAGCCGATCCGATAATTCCTACTACTGAAATCCCAAAAGCTACATAGCCTCCAATTGTAATTCCTGACATATGAACAACGAGAAATGCCGGTGCAGCCAGAAACAGGGACAAAGCAAAATCGCCGGGAACGCGCTGAATGCCGTAAATTAAAAGCTCACGCGCATTACTTTTAAAAAAAAGTTTTTCAAAACGAATACCCGTAAAAATTATTGTCAGAAACACGATCGATACTATACACCACGCGGCACCGTTATAGTAGAAAATTTCCTGAATACTATTACCAGCTAATAGAGATACAACAGGTACAATTCCCAAATTGATCAACTGAAATAAATTTGCAATTTTCATCCTGACAGTACCTCTGAAATAAGAGTAGGCTGAAGCATGCAAGCTGGCACCGAGTAACATCACGGCGATTGGAATTATCATATATGTGTATTGCACATCACCAAATAGCCAGAATGCAGCCATCTCACGGAAAACCACAAGAAATATCAGAAGTAAAAGTGAAAAAAGGTTGAGCAAAAGAAAGCCGCTAAGAAAATAAGTATTTGATTTTTCAATATTTCCTTCAGCCCTTGAGAACGCGATATACCTTGGAATACCAACACCCATCCCCAATATCAGTACAGGTTGAATCAATGAAATCGCTCTCCTTGCCAGTGAGTACTCAGAAAAACCTAAATCACCAAATTGATTTGCTGCAAGCCTGTATACCAATAATCCAGCAATCATAACTATTCCTTCGGTACCGAAAGTAAATAAATAGTCAGTAATTTTTTTGCTGAACTTCATAATTAAAAATGTCTATTTAATGCAAAATAA
>JAZDMK010000359.1:0-7200 GCA_043800975.1 Bacteroidota bacterium
TTTCCTCAACAAAGCCATTCATCAATGACATTCCGCATTTCTCAACATTAGGAAACATACCTGACTGAGCAATAACCTGAGCTCCCGGCAGGAATACCTGAACACCCCCAATATGATCGAAATGGTGGTGGGTAATAATGACGTATTTTACTGTTTTTTTTGTAATCTCAGCAATTGAGCGTTTGAGCTGCCAGCCATCCAGTGGCGAAATGCCGGCATCCACAACTATCACACCTGAATCGGTTACAAGAAATGCTGAATTGCATCCGTCAAGAGCTACTTCATAAAGGTCACCAGATATCTTAACTGCCTTGGGAATATGCTGGGAAAACAGCAGCACCGGGATAAAAAAAACAGCGATGAAGAACAACAGTTTTTTCATTTTAATGCATTTTTTAAGTTGAACCATTTTTTTATTACAAATACAAAACCAATTGCTGTAAAGAATGAAAACATAGCATATACAACTGCAGGCTTCTCCATTTCTGAATTGTGCAGAATAGTTCCTGCAATCACCAATGCAAGGGCAGTATTGTGAAGACCCACTTCAATGGAAATCGTATAACGGTCGCGAAATTCCAGTTGCAACAATTTTCCTGTAATAAAGCCAATTAACATGGCTCCTATGTTTAACGCCAGCATCCATGGAATCACATTATAGATATCAAAAGAAGTAATTCCTGTGCCTCCACTTTTTGTTCCACCAAATATTTTAATTGTAAAAACAATTGCGAGCAGAACAGGTAATAAATAGCGCAATGGTTTATCGAGGCCGATCGCAAATGCAGGACGGATATAGCGAATAAACATTCCTACCGTTGCCGGAAGGAGTGTTACAAGAAATATCTGAATCATGGTATGTAAAAAAGGGAGTTTAATTCCGGCATCTGTTTTCATAAAAAACCACAACGCTAAATTTGAAACAGCTGGCAACGAAATAAGTGTTATCAGGCTATTCAGAGTAGTCATAGAAATAGCCAGTGCCACATTTCCTCGGAATAAATGTGTGACCAAGTTCGAGGATGCACCACTGGCACATGCCGATACTATTACCATTCCCACCTGCATGGCTGGAGCAAGCCCGGAATAATAAGCCAATAGAAAGGCAAGTGCAGGCACCAGAAAAAGTTGAGTTGAAAGCGCAACCACCAAGCCTTTTGGATTCTGAAGCAGTCGCTTAAATTCTTTCGTTGTCAGAGACATTCCAACACCGAGCATGATTATCGCTAGCGTGGCATTTATTAAAATGTCTGTAAAGAAAGGTGTAAGCATTAAATGAGAAGCATTACAAAAGTGTAAAATATCCGGATAGAAAGAATGATCAATACAATTCCTATCACCTTAATCATCAGTGAAAGCAGGCGCTCTGTAGCCAACAAACCAAGTTGTTTTATCACGAAAACCTTTAATGTTTCCAGCAAGACCATCCCTAAAAACATAAATGGGATAAAGTCTACAGGATTTTCATCACCCCATGGCTGCTCAACACCCAGGGTACCAATAACCGTTACCCACATGATGTATGCAGCTGGGTTCAATGCATTCATCAAAAATCCCTCGCTAATAAGTAAAAATTTTATCTTACGCTTACCTTTTACTTCCGAGTCCTTAGGGATTTCACCTTTCGTAAGTGTCCTTATTCCATAAAACAAAATAAGACTACCGCCTATAAGACTAAAAATGATTTTAAATAAGAAAGATTCATAAAAAAGAGAAATCCCGGAATAAATTAAAATAAATATTCCAATATCAGCGATAAGGCTGCCTGCCGAAAAGATCAACCCATTCCGCAAGCCCCTGTGCAGCGTTGTTTTAAGAATCATAAAGAATGATGGACCGAACATCAGCAAGGATATCAATAAACCTGTAATCAGGCCATGCAATATGAGGGTATCTGTCATCGTTATAGAAATGCAAAAATAAGAATTACTGTTGAACTGTATTAATTATTAATTTTGCATAAAACTTAAATTATGTTATGGGTGCTTATTCGTCCCGTTTGATTGAAGATGCCGTGAACGAATTATCACGGCTTCCTGGTGTTGGAAGGAAATCAGCACTTCGCTTTGCCCTGCATATACTCAGGCAGGATCCCGCCCATGCCATACGGCTGGGCGATGCAGTTAAAAACCTCCGTGAGAAAATTCAGTATTGCAAATCCTGTTTTAATATTTCTGATTCTGAAATCTGTTCTGTTTGCAGTGATCAATCAAGAGATCAAAGCTTACTCTGTGTTGTTGAAGATATTCGCGATGTGATTGCCGTTGAAAACACCAATCAGTTCCGCGGATTATTTCATGTTCTGGGTGGTATTATTTCTCCCGTTGACGGAATTGGGCCCTCGCAACTAAATATTCCCCCACTTTTCGACAAAGCTGCCTCCGGAAAAGTAAGCGAAATAATTTTTGCCCTTCCCGCAACTGTAGAAGGAGATACAACTTCTTTTTACATTTTTAAAAAAATCAAAGACATGAACATCTCTGTATCAACCATTGCGCGCGGCATTGCCGTAGGTGATGAGCTTGAATACACCGATGAAATCACACTTGCAAGATCGCTCGTAAACCGGGTACCCTATGCAGGTGTAACAATCTGACCCCGAATTGAAACTAAGCATCATCATAGTAAACTATAATGTAAAACACTTCTTGGAGCAGTGTCTTATTTCGGTTCGTGAAGCGTGTAAAAACATTCCTTCTGAAGTTTTTGTGGTGGATAATAATTCGGTTGATGGCTCTGCGGAGCTTGTCAAATCAAAATTCCCAGAAGTTATTTTTATTCGTAATGAACAGAATCTTGGATTTGCAAAAGCTAACAATTTAGCTATCCATAAGGCATCAGGAGAATACATGTTACTTTTAAACCCGGATACAATCGTTGAATCCGATACTTTCTCCAAGGTAATTACCTTCATGGATAGTCATGCAGATGCCGGTGGACTAGGCGTGCGCATGCTTGATGGAAAAGGAAAATTTCTTCCCGAATCCAAACGGGGCCTCCCTACTCCTTCTGTTGCATTTTACAAAATCTTTGGCCTTTCAAAACTTTTCCCGCGATCTAAGCGTTTTGGCAAATATCACTTAACATATCTTGATCCTTCGCAAACTCATGTGGTTGATGTTTTGTCCGGCGCATTCATGCTGCTGCGCAAGTCAGTAGTTGATGTTACCGGCCCGCTGGATGAGGATTTCTTTATGTATGGAGAAGACATTGATCTTTCTTACAGAATTACAAAAGCCGGTTTTAAAAATTATTATTTCCCCGAAACCCGTATCATTCATTATAAAGGAGAAAGCACTAAAAAAAGCAGTATCAATTATGTTTTCGTGTTTTACAATGCTATGCTCATTTTTGCGCGGAAACATTTTTCTAAAAAAAATGCAAAACTTCTTTCATTCCTCATACATCTAGCTATCTTCCTGCGTGCATCCATGGCTATTTTCAGCCAGTTTGTAAAAAGGGCTTTTGTTCCATTCTTTGATGCCGCATTAATTTATGCAGGAATTTTTCTGATTAAATTGTATTGGGAAAACTACATTAAACTTTCTGCCGAAAACTATTATCCTGCTGAATACATCTATTATATCATCCCATCTTATGTCCTGATATGGCTGTCATCAGTCTTCCTGTCTGGCGGCTATGATAAGCCTTTGAAGTTGTTCAGTCTGTTCAGAGGAATCCTTTTCGGAACAATTTTCATATTGATTGTTTATGCACTTCTTCCTGAATCATTTCGATTTTCAAGAGCAATCATTTTACTTGGTTCAGCTTGGGTTTTATTGTCCATGACACTTTTCCGCAGTGTACTGGCATTGCTCGGATTCAAGAACTACCGTTTCGACAGTTCACGTAACAAACGTTTTGCTATTATTGGAAGTATTGAAGAAGTAAAAAGAGTGCATGGTCTGCTATCTCAGACAGGGTTCGCGTCTCCATTCATTGCAGCTATCAGTCCTACTGATGAGAAAAATGACAACCCTGAATTTATTGGAACTTTCAATCAGATTCCTGATATAATACAAATTTATGAAATTGATGAAATTATTTTTTGTGCAAAAGATATCCAGCAACAGAAAATCATTGATATGATGACTGTGATTTCTAATCCCAATGTGGATTTTAAAATTGCACCGCCCGAGAGTATGTTTATCATCGGAAGCAATTCGATTCACTCTTCCGGCGAGTTGTATGTGATCGACATTAACGCTATCAGCAGAAGCAGTAATAAACGCAGCAAGCGTTTGCTAGACATAATTTTTTCGATGATTCTATTAGTTTTTCTTCCGGTATTCCTGATAATTTCAAAAAAACCCTTTGGCCTCCTGCGAAATTTCATACTTGTATCTTTGGGATTTCGAACATGGGTTGGGTATTCCCAGACAGACAAAGAAATTTCTTCTCACCTTCCAAAAATCAGAATAGGAATTTTATATCCTTCCGATGCCCTTCCGAATAAAAAGCTGGATCAGGAAACTCTTACCCGGCTTGACATTTTGTATGCAAAGGACTATAAAACCACACATGATTTGAATATCCTTCTCAAAGGCATCCGTAATTTAGGGCGATAAAAACGCCGTTTTATTATTCTACTATCTCATTTTTCACTTAAATTTTTTGATTCATTCTGGTTTGTTTATTATTTTTATGTATATCTTTGGATGAAATTTCAAAAACTATCTATCAGTTTGAAGAAAAACACTATCAACTCAGTAATCAAAAAAAATATTTTTATGAAAAAATTCACAACTCTTTTTTCCTTGAAATTTACTGCAATGTTATTTTTTTCACTGCTTACCTGCAGCGTAATCGCCCAATCGTATAATGCACCCCGCTCTGTTGTTTGGGATAATGCAAACAGCCGATGGCTTGTTTCTAATACTACCGGTGGAACTATCGTTGCACGCAGCACTTCAGGAACACTGACTAATTTTGTTACTGGTTTAACAAGTCCACGTGGCATTTGCATTATGGGAAGCAATCTTTACGTTGCCGAAGAAAGAAATGTTAAAGGATTTAATCTTACTACAGGTGCACAAACCTGTAATGTTTTTATAAGCGTTAGTACTCAGCTCTGGGATATTACCAGCAATGGTGGTACTATTATTTATGTTCTAGATAATGGCGCCAACAAATTATACACGGTGAATCCATCTGCCGGTACTTTTACTACCCCAGCTGTCTCAGGTCTTTCAAGCCCTTCAGGAATTCTTTTTGAAATGTCAAACAACCGCCTTGTGATTTGCTCTTATACTTCAAACTCACCTATACAGGCAATTTCTCTTTCAGGATGGGGTGTGACTACTTTAGCAACAACTACTCTTTCGAATCTTGTTGGGTTGTCAAAAGACAGTCAGGGGAATTATTATGTGTCTTCTGACGGCGATGGTAATATTTACCAATACAACAGTACATTTACTACCGGCCCAACTTCAGTTGCCGGTCCTTATACGACACCCGGAGATATTTTCATCAAAACTTCTTCCGACACACTTGCAATCCCGCTCGCTACATCCAACCAGGTTGTTTTTGTAAAACTTAATCCCATTAGTGTTGATGAAGTATCTGCTACCAGCACGTTTGACATTTATCCAAACCCAATTGCTAACGAGTTTACTGTTCATTACACTCTCAGCAAATCAGCACTTGTTCAAATTGATATTTTTGAATTAACCGGTCGTAAAGTGAAACTCGTTAATCAAAATATTAAATCAGCCGGTGAATACGAAGAGAATTTCACTGTTTCCCATCTCGGACTTTCAAAAGGAGTATACATGCTGGTTATGAATATTGACGATGCCTGTACAACAAAAAAACTTATTATCGAATAGGATAATCTTTTCATAATTAAAAGCGTGGTTCTCTTAATCACGCTTTTTTTGTTGATGTAATGTTAATTTCTTTTAATTAATTTTCATTTCTGTAATTTGGCTTTTTAGTAATTTCGCTATCCGCATGAATATTGACTTATGAAGAATTTTATTCGTTTATTTTTATTTGTTGTTGCTGCTTTTCTCAGCAATACTGCTGTCTGGTCCCAAACTGACACTTCAGAAAACAAACCAAAAATTGTAAAGCCCCGGCCACCGAAAGTAACCACACAAACAAATCCAAATGCAATCGGTAATTCAAAAGATGCCAAGGACAATTTTTCCGGTGGTAACTATAAAGATGCGCTATCTGAATATCTGCTTCTCTATAAAAAAGATTCATTAAATGTTGACTTGCGTTACAAAATCGGAGTATGCTATACCAATACATACATCGATCGAAAAAAAGCAATTTATCACTTAGAATGGGTAATTAAAAAAGATAAAATTGATCCTTTTGCACATTATGAGCTGGGAGTAGCTTACATGTCGGAGCACAGGTTTGATGATGCTATTAAATCATTCTCAAAATACAAAACACTTTTAAAAGGGAAAGACATTAATGATATTAATGCAGACAGACAGATTGAAATGTGTAAAAATGCGCAGGAGTTAATTAAAAAACCTGTGAATATAACTTTTGAAAATCTTGGACCAAATATCAATTCGCCAGCACCCGATTATAATCCTATGATTATTTCTGATGAAACTATGATAATCTTTTGTTCCAAGCGCAATGCAAATATTGGCGGTCTTATTGACTATGATGGATATATGACAACTGATATCTATCAGTCTTTTCCAAAGGGAAATGGCTGGACGAAAGCAAAAAATCTGGGAGCAAATTTCAACAGTGAACTTGTGGAAGAAAATGTGAGTCTCTCACCAGATGGAAATTGCATGGTTTACTACATAGACAATTATGAGGGCGTTGATGACATTATGATTTCCACACGCAAAGGGAAAGTATTTCCAAAAGGAGAAAACCCAGGCAGTACTGTAAATTCCAAAAGTGTTGAAAGCAGTGGCTGTTTAAATGCAAATCATGATATGCTTATTTTTGCAAGTGATCAATCCGGAAGTCTTGGCAAAAAGGACTTGTGGTGCTCGAAACGACTTCCAGACGGAAGCTGGGGAACAGCAACAAACCTTGGCAGAGATATCAATTCATTTTTGGATGAAGATTTCCCTTCATTCTCGCCCGACGGAAAAACACTTTACTTCGCATCCATGGGTCATAACAGCATGGGAGGATTTGACATTTTTAAATCCGAATGGAATGAAAAGGGAAGCCACTGGGGAGAACCTACTAATCTTGGACATCCTATCAATA
>JAZDMK010000027.1:0-5915 GCA_043800975.1 Bacteroidota bacterium
CTTCCTACAGAATCGGAATGGGAATGGGCTGCCCGTGGTGGTCTTGATCTGAGTCCGTATCCCTGGGGCGGCCCTTATATCCGCAACAGTAACGGTTGCTTCCTTGGAAACTTTAAACCGCTTCGTGGTAATTATATCGACGATGGTGGTTTCCATTCAATCGTTGTTGGTCACTTTGCTCCCAATGATTTTGGGCTGTATGATATGGGTGGAAACGTTGCAGAATGGACAAGTAACGCATTTGATGAATCAGCATATAATTTTGCTCATGACCTGAATATGGATTATTCTTACGAAGCAAAAAAGGATGACCCTCCTGCTTTGAGAAGAAAAGTAATCCGTGGTGGATCATGGAAAGATGTTGGATACTTCCTGCAGGTTAGCACGCGCTCCTATGAATATCAGGACACAGCAAAATGCTATGTAGGCTTCCGTTGCGTACAGACTTATCTTGGACGTTCTAAAGGCGATGGTCCCAGCGCATCCAATGTTTATAACTAATGCTGATTTTTTCTTACCTGGAACATTTTCGTAACTCAACATGGATTTTATTCGTGAACGAATACACATTGTTTAATATTAACCGCAAATAATTAACCTAAAAACTAAGAATTATGGCTGCTTGGAATGAGACAAAAACGTACAAAACTTTTATGGCGAAACTATACGGCATTGGTGCTGCTGTCGTTATCGCGGGTGCTTTGTTTAAAATTATGCACTGGCCCTATTCTGGTCCAATGCTTATTGCTGGTATGGGAACTGAAGTAGTAATCTTTTTCTTTTCTGCTTTTGAACCTATCCACAGTGAACCCGATTGGTCGCTGGTTTATCCTGAACTTGCAGGGATGGATGATCACGATCACCGCTCCATGAAAGATAAAAAGAAATCACTTGCCAGTGAATTAGATAAGATGCTCGAAGAAGCCAAAATTGGTCCTGAATTGATGCGAAGCCTTGGTGAAGGAATGCAGCATCTCAGTGAAAATGCGAATAAACTTTCCGGCATTTCAGATGCTGCTGCAGCTACAGATGGTTATGTTAGTAATCTGAGCAAGGCATCTTCGTCTGTTAGTGAACTTTCAAATACCTATGATAAGACTACAGAAGCCCTGAGAAAAGATATGGGAACTACTGAAGTATTTAGCAGCAGTCTTCATAATGCTTCTGATCAGGCATCTGAGCTTGCTCAGTCTTATAGTAAGATGAGTGATATCATGAAGAGTGATGTGCAGGCAAACGAAGCATATCTTTCTTCTGTACAGATGGCAACTCAGTCGGCTCAGGAACTCGTTCAGAATTATGTTAAATCTTCTGAATCACTGACCCGCTCTGCCGAAGCAATTGACTTCTCAATGGTTGACGGAAATGCATATGCTACTGAACTTCAGAAAATTTCAAAGAATCTGTCAGCACTGAATTCTGTTTATGAAATTCAGCTGAAAGAATCTAACGAACAGGTACAATCTACCGGAACGCTGAAGACAAGCATTGATGATTTCGTAGAAAACCTCAGAGCATCGATTGAAGATACTCGTAAATTTAATGATGGCGTAACCCAATTGAATCAAAATATTGCTGCACTCAACACCATTTATGGAAATATGCTGACAGCAATGTCGATGGGAGCTAACCGCTAGTTTTTTATAACCTAATTAAAAAAAAAGTGGATAGCATATGGCATCAGGAAAATTAACCCCACGTCAAAAGATGATCAATATGATGTATTTGGTGCTGACAGCATTGTTGGCGCTCAATGTATCAAAAGACATCTTAAACGCGTTCATAATTGTGAACGATGGTATCGTAATTACGAGTAAGCACCTTACCAGGAAAAACAGCGGTCTGATATTTGACTTCGAAAAAGCAATGATGGATGACCCGATTAAAGTCAAACCTTGGTTAGAGAAAGCAAAAGAAGCCAGAAAATTATCTGGCGACATGTGTCTTTATCTGAAAACTTTGGCTTCAGAATTAATTCAGGCAACCGATGGTGTTGAGAAAGTGGAAGCAGATACAATTGTAGATAATCTTTATTGGGTTACAGCAAGAGATAACTACGATATTCCAATGAGTATAATGTGTGGCTCTGAATCCGATGGTTCTAATGGGAAAGCCCGTGAATTAAAGAACAAACTTACCGAATATAAAACAAAAATGCTGGCTTTGGTTGGGTTTAAGCCCGATGATAAGAGAGCTCCTAATTTGGGTTTAGATACCCGAGATCAGGATAATCCGATTGAAGGAAAACAACCCTGGGAAATGGCAACTTTTTTTCACACAGTTTTAGTAGCCGATGTTGTTATTCTGAATAAACTTATCGTTGAAGTTAAAAATGCAGAAGCTGATATTTTAACCCGATTGAAAGAAAAGATTACTGCTGAAGACTTTAAATTCGACTGTATTTCGGCTAAAGTTATTCCCAAAAGCAACTATGTGCTGACAGGAGAAAAGTATGAAGCTGATATTTTTGTGGCTGCATATAATTCAACCCAGGCACCCAATGTAATAATTAAAACCGGCGTTGATACCATTATTGGTGACGGGGCAGACGGACAGAAAATCGAAGGTTCCAAAGGGCTTTGTAAATATGAAGCTGCCGCTGGTGGTGAAGGGTTACAAAAATATGCTGGTATTATCAACATTAAAAAACCTGACGGATCAATTCAGGGCTATCATTTTAAAAATGAGTATGTTGTTGCACGTCCAGCAGCTACCGTATCAGCTGATGCTATGAACGTTTTGTACGTTGGTCTTGACAATCCAATCTCAATATCTGTTCCGGGTGTTCCAACTGAAAAGGTTAGGGCAAACATGACAGGTGGTGGAACATTGCGTGCTGCCGGAAAAGGGAAATTTATTGCTACAGTAAGCAACCCGGGATCTAAAGTAAAAATTAATGTATCTGCAGATTTGGGTGGAACATCTAAAAACATGGGATCGATGGAATACCGTATTAAAAAGGTTCCGGATCATGTTGCAATTATTGCCGGTGTAAAAAGCGGATCTGTTAATAAAAATCAGGTTGTAGCTGCACCTTATATTACTGCTCAACTTGAAAATTTTGTTTTCGAAGGAGTAAAATATACTGTAACTGGATTTTTATTTTCTACTATGGAGGGCACAATGCTAAAGGAATATCCTTGCTCGGGTAATAAATTATCTGCCGGAGCCATTTCTGCTGTTCAGAAAGCTCGTAGCGGACAAAAATTATTTTTTGAAAACATCAAAGCGAAAGGTCCTGATGGCACAAGCCGCTCATTGCCTTCCGTTATTCTACGTATTCAATAACACCAAACAGAAAGGGGTTACTATGAAAAAATTATTGTTAACAACCGTTGCATTTGCAGGACTTGCACTTACTGTGCTTGCACAGAATGTAAATGTAAATGCAAACGTTACAATCAATACAGGCTCTGGTTCTGGTTCAGGCAATCCGTCTGTAAACAGAACACCGCCTGATTCGGGTGGTGTATCGGATGCTCCGAACGACAGAGTATGGAAAAAAGATCATATTAAACAAAGAAATGAGATTCCATATGCGTATCTGCGTGAAGCAGATGTATTCTGGGCTAAAAGGATGTGGCGCACTCTAGACTTACGCGAAAAAATTAATCATCCTTTCTATTATCCGGATATCCCTATGGCTGAAAAGAAAAGTATAGCCCAACTTTTATGGAATGCTGTGACTGTTGAAGGTGCTCTTACAGCTTATTCAGATGAAGAGTTTACTAAAAAGTTAACAGTTGCAGAAGTATTAGCTGCAAATTCATTTGTTGATACAGTTACCATTCCGTCTCCTAATGACCCGGATCGTGATACAACTATGATTATTGCAAGGGAGTTCAAAACAGCTGATGTTAAAAAACTTTTAATTAAAGAAGACTGGTTTTTTGACAAGCAACGTTCGGTACAAGATGTAAGGATTTTAGGTATCTGTATGATTATTGACAAGTATACTGAGGATCCTGCAACTGGTGAGAAAGTTTATAAAGGCCCAGTTGGACTTTTTTGGATTAATTTTCCAGAGGCCCGCCCAATTTTTGCTAAAACAGATGTGTTTAACCGCTTTAATGATGCGGAACGCAGAAGTTACGATGATATTTTTTGGAAGCGATTGTTTGGAAGTTATATTGTCCAAGAATCTAATGTTTACAATAGGCCAATAAGTGATTACCAGAAAGGATTCGATGCTTTGCTGGAAGCCGATAAAATTAAAATGGATATCTTTAAGATCGAACACGATCTTTGGGAGTACTAGAAAATCTACCCTTAAAACTCCCGTTTGAAAAAACGGGAGTTTTTTTTTACAATGAGTGCAGGAAATCCAGATACACAAATTGAATTCTTAAAAGGCGTTGGTCCCCAGCGTGCAGAGGCATTGCGCGCTGAACTGGGAATTTTTGTTTTTAATGATCTGCTGCACTGCTTTCCATTTCGCCATGTGGATCGCACCAAATTTTATAAAATAAGCGAGATCAGGGAAGAGTTTCCATTTATTCAGGTCAAAGGAAAATTGAGTGGCGTTCAGATTATTGGCGCCGGCAGGCACCAACGGCTGGTGGCTGAACTGACAGATGAAACAGGTGTTCTGGAGCTGGTCTGGTTTCAGGGAATAAAATGGGTGAAACCAACGTTGCAGGCAGATACAGAATACATCGTTTTTGGGAGACCTGCATTATTCAATCGCAAATTCAATATTGCGCACCCTGAAATCGAAAAAGCAGTTGATGCTGCCGAGCAGAAGTCAACCGGGTTGCAGCCGATATACAGCAGCACCGAAAAATTAAAAGCAAAGGGACTTGAAAGCAAAGGAATCGCAAAGCTGGTTCGTACATTGCTCACACAATATCAGCCCGAAATTGAGGAAACCCTTCCACAGTCGTTGATTGGGAAGATAAAAATGGTTGGCCGGAAAGAAGCCATTCATCATATTCATTTTCCGCCGGATGCAAATACACTTGCCAAAGCCACGTTCCGCCTGAAGTTCGAAGAATTGTTTTTTAACCAGCTTCGGTACTTGTTATTAAAAACCGACCGGGAACAAAAGGTGAAAGGCCATGTTTTTTCAAAGGTTGGCGATTATTTTAATTCTTTCTACAACAATAAACTTCCTTTTCAACTGACCAATGCGCAGAAGCGGGTCATAAGGGAAATAAGGCTGGATCTGGGTTCCGGAAGGCAGATGAACCGCTTGCTTCAAGGTGATGTGGGCAGCGGGAAGACCCTGGTTGCATTAATGTGTATGCTGATAGCATTGGATAACGGTTGTCAGTCGTGTATCATGGCGCCGACAGAAATTTTGGCTTCGCAGCATTATGAAACGATAACCCAAATGCTGGATGGAACCGGCGTGCGCGTGGGATTGCTTACAGGTTCTACAAAAACACAGGAAAGAAAAGTAATCAGTGAAATGCTCAACTGTGGTGAAATGCATATCATCATTGGTACTCATGCATTGATTGAAGATAAAGTACAGTTTAACAATCTTGGTTTTTGTGTCATCGATGAGCAGCATAAGTTT
This sequence comes from Bacteroidota bacterium, assembly GCA_043800975.1. Lineage (GTDB taxonomy): Bacteria > Bacteroidota > Bacteroidia > Bacteroidales > JAHJDW01 > JAZDMK01. The sequence goes on from JAZDMK010000027.1 coordinate 5,522, forward strand.
GGTGTGGCGCAACGCGCAAAGCTCTGGAAGAAAAATGATATCCCGCCGCATGTGCTTGTCATGACTGCGACGCCTATTCCGCGTACGCTGGCAATGACCGTGTACGGAGATCTTGACCGATCGACGATTGATGAGTTGCCACCCGGAAGAAGACCTATAAAAACAATTCATGTATATGAAGGAGACCGGCTGAAGATTTTTAATTTCATGCATGAGCAAATCAAGCAGGGACGGCAGGTGTATGTTGTATATCCATTAATTGAAGAATCAGAAAAACTAGATTTGAAACATCTGATGTTAGGCTACGACGAGATTCTGAAAAACTTTCCTCAAAAAGAATACGGCATCAGCGTCGTGCATGGCAAGATGAAAGCGGATGTCAAGGATTTTGAAA
>JAZDMK010000112.1:0-2542 GCA_043800975.1 Bacteroidota bacterium
GCATCAGGCCGGGTTTAAACCATTCCTTTCTTTTTATCAGGCTACAATGGCAAACAATGTACTGTCGAAAAAATATTATTCCGATCATAAGTCAGATACCTTTCCAAATCGTGTGGCGGAAAAGATTTTTATCAGAAAAGATTATCCGGATTCAATCATTCATATCATTCTGGATACACCGCTGAAAACGCCAAAGCATTATGAATACAGCGATCTGGGATTTATTCTGCTCAGCCGTATCGTTAAGAAAATATCCGGTGAACCCTTGGATCAGTATGTGCGTTCGCGTTTTTATCTTCCGATGGGAATGGGAAACACAGGCTATAAGCCGCGTGAATGGTATCCTATGAATAAAATTGCTCCGACTGAAGATGATAAACTTTTCAGAAGGCAAGTCGTGCAGGGCGATGTGCACGATCCCGCTGCGGCCATGCTGGGCGGTGTTTCCGGACATGCAGGATTATTTTCCAATACAACAGATATTGCAAAACTGTTACAAATGTTTTTGCAAAAGGGCGAGTATGGCGGTGTGCGTTATCTTTCGGAAAAAACAATTGATGAGTTTACCCGTTGCCAGTTTTGTGAATCGAACAACCGGCGCGGGCTTGGCTTTGATAAGCCTTCGGTAGGCGGGGGCGGACCTGTGTGTGATGAGGCATCAGCCAACAGCTACGGACATTCCGGTTTTACAGGAACTTATTTCTGGGTGGATCCGCAGCATGATTTGATATACATATTCCTTTCCAACCGTGTGCATACTGATTCTGAGAACAAGAAAATTACATCGATGAGCATCCGTTCGAAGATACATTCAGTGATATACAAATCAATACAGAAGTAATTTCAGTTTCTTGGGGGATGCCCCCCGCCTGCAGACGCAGTCGGCAGGGATGTCCGATGCCCGATATGGAAGCCAAGCGCAAAAATCAGTACTTTCTGGATGATGAATGCAGGAAAATTATGCAAGCGGTAGCTGATACTTTTCGTTTGGGCTCGAAGACCGGAGACCGAAATGGAAGAGGCCGTAAGCTACGATTAACGTTTAATGAAAAGTTAAGTCCCATTAGGGAAGGGACGGTCTATTGGTAAAGCCGAAAAGTAAAGAAAAAGAAGTGCTGTCAGGTACGACCTATTTATGGCGTATAACCGAAGCAGCAATAATTCACGATTAACTTTTAACGATTAACGTTACACGATTAACGTTTTTCATTTAGAAATAATAGCCAAACTTCAATTTTAGTATATTCGCTTTCAATTTCAATTGTATGAATAAAACATTACGCTCCACAATATTCTGGATTCTCGCTTTTTTGCTTACCGCTGCATCGGCCATTTATCAAAGGATGACAGGGCCTACTTATCCTGTTAATGCTCAGGTGAAAATTGAAAATGCAGAAGTGAAAGCAAAGCTACTGACATCTTCAGATAATGATCTGGATCCCGAACTTATCGTTAAATCAAGCGATCCATCCATGAAAGCGAAGATTCGTTACAAACGATTTAAAAGCAATGATGAATGGACGGAAAGAAATATGAAACAGATGGGCGGAGGCGAATTGAGTTTTTATCTGCCCAAACAGCCTGCTGCCGGAAAGTTGATGTATCAGATAACATTAATTAAAGGAGAGAAAGAAGCTCTGCTGACGGAAGAACCTGTTGTCATTCGCTTCAAAGGACCTGTGCCTTCCTGGGTTTTGATACCGCATATTATATTTATGTTTCTGGCCATGTTTCTCTCGATGCGCACGGGCATTCAGGCATTGGCGAACGGGCAGAGCCTGCTGGCTTATACCAAGTGGGTAATGATATTTTTATTATTAGGCGGTTTGATTCTGGGGCCGGTGATTCAGAAATATGCATTTGGTGCCTACTGGACGGGCTGGCCGCTGGGGCATGATCTCACGGATAATAAGACAATCGTGGCTTTTCTTTTCTGGGTGATTGCGTATTTCCGTTTGCGAAAAAATCCGAACGGCAGGTGGTGGCCTTTGATTGCGGCGTTTGTGACGCTGGCGATTTATCTGATTCCGCATTCGGTGCTAGGCTCGGAGATTGATTATACGAAGGCAAAGTAGGAGCACTGGTAGTTACAGTAACTCATCGAAGTGCGAAAAACAGTGCCGTAGGGACTCTGTCCAGTTTCAGAAGAGCCCTATTTGCTAGGGTTAGCTTAAAAGCAGAAAATTAGTCCAGTGGTTTTGCCAATGGATATATTTGCTGTACAATTTCTTCAAAGAGCCTATCTGTACAAAATTAAGAAAATAAAATTAACTAATCAAGTATTATTTTTCTTTTTCCCTCATTTGCCATGTTTTACCATAAATTGAATATACCAATGGCTACACCTCATTCCTGCGCATAAAGAAAATCAGGTTTAATCTGCTCATGTATACGGTTTTTCATGCGCTTTAATTTCAGTTTTAATTTAGAACTGCAAAATAAAACGTTTTGAGATTGTGGGAGAGTGGTCAGCTTGGCCTGAATAGTTGGTCAAGTTGATCGCAATCTACAATTGATCTAAAAGAGGACTAGAGGCAAAACT
>JAZDMK010000053.1:0-6151 GCA_043800975.1 Bacteroidota bacterium
CTGAAAGGCTCAATAACTATTACAGGTGTTCATATTCCGATTCTGCCTCAAATTTACAATCCCATTCTGGATGAACTGGAGAAGATGAACATAAAAATGACAGAAGAGTACGGTCTTCCATTATCAGAGCATATCAGCTGCTGATATTATTTGTCATTCTTCATAAATTCGCTGAGTTCAGCGGAAGCCTTAGCAGAAAGAATGTTAACTTTTTGAAGTATACTTTTTAATTCTTCAATATTGTTTTTGCCTTTGGCAATTTGCTCTGCCATATTCAGGGTTTCATAAATTGACAAGGCTCCCATAGAAAAAGCACCCGATTTATAACGATGGGCCGTTTGTTCAAACTGAAGGAAATTCTTGGTAATTATTGCTTCTTCAAAAGATTGAAGATAGGATGGAACAACCGTTTTGAAAGTTTCAAATACTTCCTGACGTAATTCAGGTGTGTCAAAATTTGAGCAAAAGCTTTCAAAATTAATTACGGTATCCACTTTAAATCTTGTTTGAATCAATGAACGAATGAATAATGTTGTCAGCAAAGAAAGGTCTTCCGGATAGAATAAAAACTGCGAATCCAGGTGATCCTTTTTCAAGAGCATTTCTTATTGCTTCATCCGATTTTTCAGAAAAACTTATGATGCAATTCTTTTCAACAACTAATCCCGCGCCTTCTTTGAGTAAAGAAATAATTTCACCGGGCTGACGGTTGCGTCTGTCGTCGCCTTCATAAAAATTAATTTCATCAAAAGCCTCGGCAGCCATTTGTCCCAGTCTTTTTATTTCATCATCCGTGCGATCGCCGGTAGCATCCATAGCAAGAATTTTCCTGCCTGTGTATTGAGACGCAAATGAAATTAAACCAGCCAATGCAGTTTCATTGTGAGCGTAGTCAAGAAAAACGTCAAAACCATTAGCCTGATAGTGATTCAGCCTTCCCGGCAAAGAAAGATAATCAGGTTTGAATTTGCGCAAGCCATCAGCAATGCGTTCGGGTAAAATTCCAAATGAGTATAATGATGCAACAGTTGCCAGGATATTTTCCAGCATGAATGTAGCTGTATTGTTGTACATCAACGGAATTTCCTTTAAAGAGATTAAAGGAATTCTGTTTTTATTTGAAATAATTTCAATCAAGGTTCCGCTCAGGGTAACACAAATCTTTCCTGATTCAATTTGTTTCTTTACTGTAGGCAGATTAGGATTGACGGAGAATAGCACAGGTGTGCTGTACAATCTTTTTATTACATCCAGCGTTAATTCACTGTTTGCATTTAAAACAGAAAAACCGGTTTCATATACTTCTTCTGCAACCACAGATTTAGCATAAGCTAAGTCTTCGATGTACTTTATATCATCAAAACCGATATGCTCATCATGGATGTTCAGAAAAATTCCGCAGTCTGCGAACTGATATCCGAGACCGTTTCGCAGAATTCCTTCACGGGATGTTTCAAGAACGGCACAGTTGATAGATGCATCTTTCAAAACCATTCCCACATGTTCGGGAGCAGTCATATCGCCTTCTTTCAAAAGATTGCCATTGATAAAAAGTCCTTCCGTTGTTGATAATCCTGTATAATAACCTTCGTTTCGCAAACAAAAATCGAGAAGAAAAGCCGTCGTCGTTTTTCCTACTGTGCCGGTGACAGAAAATAAAGGAATGTGATTTTTACTTTCGGCAGGAAAAAGCATAGTAACTAGATTGGCTGCTACATTTCGTGATTCTCCTTTAGCCGGATACAGATGCATACGGAAATCTGGAGCTGCATTAACTTCAATGACAATACCTCCGTTTTCAGAGATGGGTGTGTCAATTGAAGGAGCAATAATATCCACACCACCCACATTCAGCCCGATTGCTTTGCATGCTCTTTCGGCGAAAAATACATTTTTAGGATGAACAATATCGGTAACGTCTTCGGAAATACCTCCCAATCGTGGATTGCCGGATGTTTTTAAACTGAAAACACGATCTTTTTCTAATATACTTTCAGTTGTTAATTCAGCATCTTTAAGCAGTTGTAATGTCACTTCATCCATTTCGATGCACGACAGAGGACTTTTGTCGCCGAAACGCCGCTCCGGTTCCTGATTTAAATTTTCAATGAGTTTCGAAATGTTGTCAGTTCCGTTTCCAATAATAAAGGGTGGAGTAAGCTGAACTGCAGCTGCCAGTTTGTAATCAATCACCAGTAATCTGAATATTTTTCCAGGCACAAAAGTCTGTACAATTGCTTCTTCTTCTGTACCGGCAACTTCATTACAAGCGGAAATAATATCTGCTTCGTTACTCAGGTTAAGATGTATTTTTTTACCCAGGTTTCCATCGCAGGGTTTTATAGTTATAGGTTTCTGGGTGGTTTTAAAAAATCGAACAGCTTCATCAGGATTGTCAGTACGAATAGTTAAGGGAACAGGAATGCCGGCATCATCAAGGATTTGATACGTTAAGAATTTGTTGTCGGCTGTTTCAACAGCAAGCATGTTTGTATCGGAAGTAATGGTTGCTCTAAGGCGTTTTTGATAACATCCGGTTCCGAGTTGAATGAGATTATACTGATCAAGACGTAAAAAAGGAATTCCGCGTTTTGTTGCTTCATTTACGATAGCCTGCGTACTGGGTCCCAAAAGACGATGTTCACGAATCAGCTCCAGGTTACGGATAACTTCGGCAACATTAAATTCCTGATTGAGAAGAATGCTGTTGATAAGATTGACAGCTGCTTTCGCACAATAAATTCCGGCAGCTTTATCAAAAAAACGGAAAATAATATTAAACACACCTTCCTGCAAAGTGCTGCGGGTTTTGCCATAGGCAACATCCATACCGGCGAGCGTTTGCAACTCAATGGCGACATGCTCTGTAACATGCCCCAGTAAAGTTCCTTCCTGAACACGCATAAAAAAACCGCCGGGTTTTCCTTCCGAACAAAAATGGTCGTGAAGGGAAGGAACACGTGTTTTAAGTTTTTCAAAAAAATCGGGAATCTGGTTGGTCGTAACTTCATTATAAATGCCCAGATTCAAGCGTATTAAAACAACAGGGCCGGCACTGAAATAATTTGCACCGCCCATCACATGCAACTTTTCTACAATGAGCGGACCTTCATGTATAGAATAACTATCGCTGAGTTCAGGTTTAAAATTCATTCTTTTTGACTGAAGTGCAAAAATACGCAGAATGTTAATGATAATAACATTTGAGCTTCTTCGATGAACTTTTTTAAGCAAAATAAATCGATCACTTAGTTTAATAACGAATACATATGATAGAATCACTTAGATAAAAGTTCAATATGTTTTTTATATTTGCATGCATCAAGAATGAAAAATGAACCTCATGAAACATATTCTGATTTTATTTCTTCTCCTAATTTCTGTGCAAATTCATGCACAAAGCGATGTTGAACAAAAAATTAAAGACCGTGAAGAAAAGTACAGCGATTTTCAGGTGATGCAGAATTCTGCTCAGTCAGATTCTTCGTATGTTAAATCGGCTACTGCTTTGCAAAAGCTTCGTGAAGTTGTAGAGCTTGATAATGATATCATCGATGTGTTAAGCAGCAGATCGGGATCAGCGAAAGAAGACAGTATCCGCATAAAAACATTAACCGATGAAAGCAATGTGATGACGCAGGAATTTGAGAATCAATCGCAGATGCGGATTTATCTCTTTTCAGCGATAGGCTTGTTCTTTATACTTTTTGGCATTTTCCTTATTCTTTATCTTGGAGTCAAAGGAAAAGTATCGGATTACCGCCATGAGTCGGAAATTGAAAAACAGAAATCACACAAGCTCGATGCTGAAGTTTCCAAACTGAAAGAGGAAGCTAAAAAGGAATATGGAAATCTGAAAGAAGCTACAGACGATGAATTGACGAAAAGAAGCCGGCGTGAAACTGAATTGATGGATGAAATCGAGAAATTAAAAATGAACCCTCAACTGACAGCTTCTGATCAGGATGTACTTGCTGAAGTTGAGAAAGCCAGAATTGAACTTACAAAGACAACGGAGATATTAGAGAAGGAAATGCGCCAGAAGCATGAACTGGAACAGAAGGTGAAATATCTGCAGGATGCATTGGATAAAAAAGCAGTTTCACCTGAAGTTGAACAACGTCTTACTTCGCTTGAGCTTTCAGTTACTAGAATGGAAAAACTTACCCGTTTACGTGAGATAAATGCCATCACGCAGGAAGAATTCGATTTGAAGAAAAAAGATATTCTGAACGAACTTTAAAAATTGACGCATTTTAACTATGCGGAAAATCGTAACACTATTATTTGTAATCATTGGTTTTGTATCTTATGCACAGGATGCTCAAAAATTGCTGAATCAATCTGAAGAACTTCGTTATTCTGATATCGCAAAAGCAATTGTATTGGCAGATCAGGCAGTGAAAGAAGCTGAGATACTGACTGACCTTGGTTTAAAAGCCAGTATTTTGAAGAACCGTGGCGTTCTTCATTTTTTTCAGGGAGAATATGAGAAGGCTGCAAGTCTTTACCTGCAGGCGATTCCGTTATATGAAAAAGCGAAAAACAGAAAAGGCGTGTCTGCCTGTAATAATAATTTAGGTGTGATTTATTTGGAACAAGGTGATTATCCAAAAGCTTTGCAGTATTATTCCAGATCCATCGACATTGATAAGGAATTGAACGATACACTGGGTGTAGCAACTTCCTATAATAATATTTCTGTTGTTTATTCGAATATAGGTCGGCTCGAAATGGCTGCGAATTCTATTGAAAAAGCAATTGTGCTGTATCAGGTTCTGAAGAAGGAAGGTGAACTGACCGATTGTTTTATTAATCTTGGATACATTTATGAAAGTGCAGGGCGTTATCCAAAAGCGCTGGAATATTACGGAAAAGCTTTGCAGCTTGCACGTTATTTTAAAAACAGAAAAGCGGAAGCCAACAGTTTAAACAATACAGGATTTGTTTTCTATCAGATTTCGGATTATAAAAATGCTTTTCAGAATATTAATGAGGCACTTGTTATACGCGAAGAAATCAACGACAGAGCCGGTATTGCCACTAGTCTTAATAACATGGGTGCTATTTACTCCGAACAGGGAAAGTACAATGAAGCAAATCAATATTATCAGCAATCGCTGAAACTGAATGAAGAAATGGAAGACCAACGAGGTATTGCCAATAATTTTCTACAGATTGGAAAAAACCTGCTGGCTCAGGCTGAATATAGTAAAGCTCTTACCTATACAATAGAATCCGTTACAATCATAAAAAGTATTTCTGCATTATTTGATTTTCCGGTTGCGTACCAGCAACTTTCAATTATTCATTCGAAGATGGGTTCTAACGATTCAGCCGATTATTATGACAAACTGTTTAATCAATATTCTGATTCTTTGAAGTGGGAAGAAGAAAGCGATACAGCGAGTATTCAGCAGACAAAGGAAATTGCATATGAAAATGAAAGTGAAGGGAACAGTCTTCTGACAATCATTCTTACTATCAGTATTGCAATTAATATTCTCTTCTTATTTCTTTTTCTATACAAAAAAAGGAACCAGAGTTCCTGATTCCTTTTTCTGCATTCGAATCATTTTATTACGCTGCTCCTTGCAGGTACTGATCTTTTACGTAGTCGAGCAATTTCTGTTCGGGCTCTGAAATGCCACTTTAGGTGCAGAAGTGAAAAGCTCAGCGACTGAATTTTTTCGACACCTTCAACAGCCAACCCGGCAATTAGGCTGTTATAAAATGTAGCTAATTGGCAACGATTGTTTGATTTTTGAGGCCGGTGGGGGCGGATTTTGGCCGGACGGTAAAGAAATCGGGTGTGACGGGAGAGCATGGCGCGCGAACATCAAAACATGGCACCCTGATAGGAAAACATAGCGTCCGAACAGCCAAGCATGGAGACCGATCATTGAAAACATGGCGCCTGAACAGTTAAACATGGAGGCTGAACAGTCAAGCATGGCGCCCGAACAGTCAAACATGGAGGCTGAACAGTTAAGCATGGCGGCCAAACTTACGAATCATGAAGGCCGAACAGCCAAGCATGGAGAGCGGACTGGTGAGCAGGGAGGGCGGACAGTGAAACATGGAATTCTGATGTACTGATATGAGGGGCTTGCAGATTAATCGATTTATGTTGCATGTGTTGTATCATATA
>JAZDMK010000072.1:0-2207 GCA_043800975.1 Bacteroidota bacterium
ATTCCGTCATTTGCTTTAAAAAGGTATTTTCTTACAAGATTATCATGAGGCACATGGCAGTCATTACATACTGCTACACGACCATGACTGCTGTGCTGCCAGGAAGTGTAATATGGATACATCACATGGCAATTGGTGCACGTTTCTGGCTCATCATTTAAATAAGAAGCCGCATTCGATAAGTAGAAAACAAAGGCAGCTATACCTATAAAAACAGACAACATCATATACACCGGAATTTTCCATTTCACAGGCGGGTTGATAATGTCTATGAGTTTTTTAAGCATGTAATTAATAAATTCGGTACCAAATTAAACAATTAATTTAAAACACACAACTTTTTCAAAATTATTACACGTAAATTCAAATAAATTTTTTGAATCAAATATCACCCATCAGCATAAACAGGCGATCGAAGCGTTTCTTGATATCGCCGAAAGAGCCGCTGAAATTATTGAACATAATGGAAAATGCCAGTGTCTTGCCAGTTTTCGTAAAGACGTAACCCGAATAACATTTCACGCCAGACATGGTTCCGCTTTTCGCCTTCACCTTTACATATTTTGTAGAATACACGACTGGCAAACCATCCAGAATGGATTTATAGTATCCAGATTTTGTAATAGCCGATAAAGCCTGTATCATTTGTTGCGGAGAAAAGCAATTGGCGCGCGATAAACCGCTTCCATCCATTACACGCATTCCTTTTGTTTTCACGCCACGCGCTGCCCAGTATCCCTGAATAGAACGCGAACCGGAGGCAAAGCTACCGCCGCCGGACTTTCTGGATCCAAGCGTTTTCAGTATTGATTCAGCATAAAGATTGATGCTATAATGAAGCATTTTTTTTACGATATTATACAGGCTACTTGAATTAATTTCAAGAATGGTTTTGCGGGAAAGTGGAACGTATGTTTTTTGTTCACGCAAACGTCGGATTGTGGTTGCACCTTTTTCAACCTCCACGCGATAAACCTGCAACTCCTTCCAAAGCTCAACAGCACAAAGGGTAGCTGGATCCATCATCGCGGTAGGCACAGCAATTTTTGAACTGCCAGCCGGTATACTTCCTCTCAGATAACAATGCTGTGCATGCAGAGGACAATCAACGTACACACCGGCATCCGAACCGGGCGCATCTGTGATTACCTCATTGATAAAAGTAACATCCGTGGGTTTGGGATAAAAGCCCACAACAGTAGTACTGTCGCCCTCATTCATTCCCGGTTTAAAAACAATGCTATATGTATTCTGATTAATATTTAATCCGGAAACACCGGCTCCATAGGTTGTAGAAATATCACCCAGGTTCCAATACGGAGCCACATATTCATCATCAAAAATTTCATCATCAGCGATAATATATCCGTTGATTTTTCGAATACCTTTATTATAGATTGCCTTTGCCCAGTTATGAAAAAAGAAAGAAAGCAAGGAATCAGGGCATTCATTTCCTAATGTAGGATCACCACTTCCTTTGATATAAATATTTCCATCCAGAATCCCGGTTAATGAATCCAGTTTTCCATCATACTGAATGTAGGTTGTAAACTTGTAACCCGTTCCCAAAATACCAAAACCAGCTCCGGCAGTTAATACTTTCATTGTAGAAGCTGGCGTCAGACAAACAACACCGTTGTAATTAAACACTTCAGTACCGCCCGATATGTTATAGACATAAATACCCCATGCAGCGGTTTCTACTACTGGGTCATTATTCATTTTGTCAATTTCATCAATCAGCTTCTGAACAGCATCAGGCGGTGTGTTCGCAACAGTGATATTCTTTGGCGTAATCTGCGCTAAAGAAATCTGGCAAAAACAAAGCAATGAAATCGCTGTGAGGAAAAATTTCATAAATCAAATTTATAAAAAAAAAGCTCCGCAGTATACGGAGCTCATAAATTCATTGAAATGAAAAGTTAATCTTTTATCATGATGATAATCATTTTAAATCGCTCAATTGCATCTACTGCATGCGGAACATTTGCCGGCAATATAATACTATCGCCAGCTTTCAGATCATGAACAACATTATCGATAGTAAATCTTCCTTCACCTTCAACAACCTGAATTAATGCATCATAAAAAGCAGAATGCTCATTCAGTCGTTGGCCTTTATCAAATGAGAAAAGTGTAATGTATCCTTTTTCTCTTTCTAAAATTCTCTTACTGACGACTCCGTTTGAAGTGTATTCAACTTCCTC
>JAZDMK010000092.1:0-27722 GCA_043800975.1 Bacteroidota bacterium
GCTGTCGGTTCCACTCACCGTATAAGTTATTGAAGCAGGAGGCGAGGCTATCGTCGGATTCGTTGTTGTTGACGACAGTCCTGTAGCGGGAGTCCAGATATAGGAACTTCCTCCTGATGCGGTTAGTGTAGATGAATTACCGGGACAGATTATGCTGTTGGAAGCAACGGCTGTAATGTTTGGAAGCGCATGTACATAAAGCACGGTGGGTCCCGCCGTGAGTGTTGTGCAGGCATCAGTGATGATACACTGATAGGCTCCCTGATGTGCAGAAGAAACTGATGCAATGGTATAAGTGCTGTTTGTAGCACCAGAAATATTACTAGCATTGAGTTGCCACTGGTAGTTGATAGAACCGGAGCCTGTTGCAGTCACACTCATCTGAACAGATGATCCGGTACAAACATCTGTGTTTGCAATAGCTATTGTTCCAACGTTTAAAACAGGTTGTAAAGAAATTATAATGGTACTGCTTGTTATACTGCCGCCATCATTTTTAACAATACAGTAATAATTTCCTTCATTAGAAACACCAGCAGAACCTATGGTGTAGGAGTTATTTGTAGCACCCGGAATAGCACTGCCATTAAAATACCACTGGTATAATAAGGTTGCTGTACCGTATGCAGTAACACTTAGTGGAACGGGAAGGCCTGTGCAGACCGCCTGAGAAGTGGTTTGAGCGGTGATGTAGGGAAGAACCATGTAGCGGGATGCATACTCAATCTCTTTTCCTCCGGCATAGTAAAAACTTCCTACCACAAACAGCGAACTGTCATCTGCAATAATTTCTTCGGCATTACTGGAAATCCCGGTGCCCATGGGCTTCCATGAAGTTCCATCATAATGTGCTATCGAATTGACAGGGCCTGAACCTGCATTAAGAAACTGCCCGCTTATATATAGATCACTACCCCGTTTAGTAATTGTCTGAACAAAATCATCAATCCCGGTGCCCATCGGATACCAGGTGGTGCCATCGTATCGGGCAACATAATCTGCGGAAACACTGGCTTTAATATTTGCATCACCCACAATATAAACACCCGTGCTGTCAACAAAAATATCACGCACACCATTATCAGCACCTCCGCCAACAGATTCCCAGGAATTCGTTGAGGTGTTCCAAGCAGCAAAATAATCTGCTCCGGGAATTCCGCCAGCACCTGTAAAAAAGCCTCCTACATATACCTTTCCAGCATATTGATACATCTTTGTGGTATAAACGTTCAAAGGCGGTGTACTTCCCAATGAAACCCAGGAAGAGCCAGTCCATTTAGCAATATAATCGCAGTTGGCATTACCACCCGCATCTGCAAAATTTCCTGTGGCATAAAGCGTATTTCCTTTGGTAACCATATCAAATACTGCATTATTTGAAATTCCTGTTCCTAAAGCGACCCAGTTACTTGCTGATCCATCCCAACGGGCAATGCGGTCAGCGTTAATATTGCCACCGGCATCTGTAAAACCGCCACTTATAAATAAATTACCACTGCTATCCATAACAATCGTGGTAACACTGCTGTTAAGACTGTCGTATGTGGTCCAGCTTCCTGAAACTTTATTCCATTTTACAAAATAATTTGCATTATATCCTCCGGCGTGAGTAAATCCACCACCAAAGTAAATGTCATTCCCATTCATGTACTCACAGTAAACAGGACCATCAAATGCGCTACCCATACTCAGCCATGTTCCAGTATTGTAATGTGCAACATTATTAACCACTTTTCCATCAATAGTTGCAAATAAACCACCTACAATAACATCACCTGAATAAGCTTTAATTGCATTTGCATTATTACCTGCAACAAGCCCGTTTCCAATGGAAGACCATGTGCCCGTTGAAACGATACATTGAGCTATTTTATTTGTGTTGGCTGCACCACCGGCGGAGGTAAAATTTCCTGCTATATACAAAGTTGTTCCGTCAAAACTCATGTCTTTAACATCCCCGTTAACTCCAGTTCCCACGGCGCTGTATAAGGTAGTAGCCGAAGTATATTTAACCACGCCGTCAGCATTTGCATTACCACCTAAATTTGCAAAAAGTCCACCAATATATACGTTTCCACTTCCATCAGGGATTATACAACTAACGGCACTTGTAAAAAGGGTTGTGTTCAAAGCACTCCATGTGGTGCCATTATAGCGGGCGATATAGTCAGCATCTGCAATTCCGTTTGCATTTGTAAAACTTCCGCTGATATAAAGATAAGAGCCGGAATATGCAACAACACTAACAGGTCCGTTCAGACCAGAAATTACAGAATTCCAGGTCCAGGACGCAGTGCTCCATCTGGCAACATAAGCAGTATTTGTTACACCACCGGCAAAAGTAAAAGATCCTCCCGCATATACATTGATTCCATTCACACAAAGTGAGTTTACATAACTGTTCATTCCGGTTCCCATGGCAGCCCAAGTAGATGTTGCCGGATTGTATTCAATAATATAATCTGCATTTGCTATACCCGCACCATTTGTAAACCGACCACCCACATAAATTTTAGTCGCTGAAGCAGCAATACAATTTACCTGATCGGAAAGCCCGTTAACAAGATGTTTCCATGAAACACCATTCCAACTGGCAATATAATTGACAGGCATTCCACTTGCATTGATAAACTTGCCGCCTATGTATGCGGTTCCTCCCATATAGCAAATAGCCAGGACTTCATTATCAACTCCTACAGAGGGTGTAAAAGGATCCGTCCAGAATTCGTCACCTGCCGCTTTACTGCCTTTAGCAGATGGAGCAAATCGGGGTGTTTCACCCGGAGCACTTGTAATCTGAAAACCGGTTACATCGTACGATCCGTTTGCGGCATTCATGTTTAGTGTACCATCGGGATTCAAAGCATTTCCCAAAGAATTACTTTGGTTGTTTTGCGCAGAAAGTGATGCCGCAATAAAAATTGCAGCAAACAGTAAAAGTTTTTTCATATTACCAGATTAATCAGTAAAATATTTTTTTATCAGATCTTTATAACCATTGGTTTTTCTTAGTTTGGAAAGTTCCTCATCTTTTTCAAAAAGAGCTTTGTCTTTCATTCCTTTTTGAATTGCCTTTTCAAACCAGATCAATGCTTCATCATTCTTGTCCTGTATGGCATACAGGCAGGCCAGATCATAATAATTTTCGGGACTTTCGGGCGCAGCAGAAATAGCCTTGTTGTAGTACTCTGCCGACTGTTCGAATTTTTTCTGCTCTTTATAAATCAGAGCAATGTTGCGCAAAGGCGCCACATATGAGGGCTTTAGCTGTAAAGCTAAATTATAGTTTGTGAGCGCTTTTTCATAATCTTTCTTTTCAAGGAAAAGATTTCCAAGATTATTAAAAGCAAAATGATATTTGGGATTTAATTCAATGGCTTTATTGAAGGATGCTTCTGCTTTATCATATTCCTTTTTTGCGAGATAGCAATTTCCTAAATTGTTGTGTGCAAAAGCGAAGGAGGGTTTAATTTTTACTGCTTTTTCAAGGCATTCAACGGCTTTGTCGTAATCTTGTTTTGCATAATAAACGTTGCCCAGATTACTGTAAAGCACTTCATCATCCGCGCTCAGGCTTATAGCTTTGTTATACTGCTCAATGGCTTTATCATATTCTTTCTGATCAAAGTAAACTATTCCAAGATTGTTGTATGGATACGACCAGTTGGGCGCAAGCAGGATAGCTTTGTTATAATTTTCGATGCTTTGTTTGTAATCGCGCATCAAACGATATACAGTAGCCTTATAGTTGTAGGGGTGCGGAGCATCAGGTTCCAATGCAATACACTCATCCAGCAAGGAAAGTTTTTCTTTGTTTTGTTTCGTGATAATGGATTTCATGTACAGGTAACGCGCCTTGATATGACCGTATGCAATATTTTTTTCATCCAGAATTTTCATTGCAAAATCCAGTTGCCGGTAAGCAGTATCTAGCAATACTGTGTCGCGCATCAGGTTTACTTTTCCCTTCAGAATAAGATTGATCGTTGTTTGCGACTTATCTTGTAATGCAGCGCACAAGGAGTTTTTCATTTCATTAATAACAGGCTTTGCCTTACTGTCGTCTTTCATCCCGCTAAAAATTTTCCAGGCATTTTCCTGACCGGGGATATCATAAATCAGATTGTTGTTTTTCAGACAAGCCTGAAAAGATTGGAATTTTTTATAAGTCAGACTGTCCAATAATTTTTTAAAAGGATCATCATTAGACCCGCGCATCGCTACTTCTCCAGCGCCAACAGAAGTTTGTTTTTTCTGTAAAGAGGCAAAAGATGTACTGTCAACGTATGCCACTGCCGAGCTTAGATTTCCCGTTACATAAGGATTTTGTTTAAAATCTGTTTCTTTGGGAACATTTTCGGAAAAGTAAATAAACAATTCAGAAACAGTAACTTTTTTGTCTTTATTCTTGTCACCAAAACCAGTAAGGCCATTAACAAGGTATTGCGTAAAAATGCCGCCGCCGCCATTGCCCCATTTTTCACCTTCATAAGATAGTTCTCCGGCTTGGGAAGAAAGAATTTTAATAATGGTTTCCCACTGTTCCTGTAAAGCAGCGGCCGTTTGTTTTGCGCCACTTTCGCCACCAGCCAGCTTTCCGGAACGGCATGCATCGGTAATCAGCGTAACACGTGCTTTGTTGGATTGAGCCAGTGTCATCAAGTAATCCTGCAAGAAATTTACAGCCACTGTACCACCCGACATGTATGCTGCAGGTGGGCAGTCGTATGCCAAAAGAAATCCATTCTGGCGAATCGTTTTTGTTTCCAGGTCACCATGCCCGGAGAAATAAAAAATTACATTTTCACCTTCTTTTGTGGTTTCAACTAACCAGTCCAGCGCAGCAAAAATTTGTGCCGAGGTGGCTTTTTCGTTAGTCAGCAATTTAACATTAGCCGGATCAACAGACCCTCCCGCAGGAGAGACGAGAAAGTTGTAAAACGCCATTGCATCAGTATGTGCATACCGGAGTTTTGTAATATTTTTATAATCGGATACACCGACTATGACGGCTTTGGTTGACCCAAGAGTAATTTTTGGTTTGTCAACTATTTTAACTCCCTTTTCACCTTGACCAAAAACTGTTGTAAGAGAAATGATCAAGGAAATTGCCAATAGAAAAATCCTGCTACGCATGTCTTTAATGTTTTATGCTGATAGTAAAATTCAAAAGTAAGAAAAAAAAATTAAAAAAAAGCCACAATACCAATGTAGTAATGTGGCCTTACTTGCTCGGAGTACAGTATAGTTACATTGTCATAACCATACAAACATTTTTCACTGCGCCCAGGCTTTTAATTTTAACTTTATAGTTGCCTGTTTTTGAGGGCATGAATGTAACGCGGCAATGATCCACATCGCCTTTATCAAAAGCGATCTGTCTGCCGGATTCATCCATTACATAGAGATCAAGATCTGACATTCCGTCGCCAATCAGAACCAAATTTACAGGCTGTCCACCAATAAATTTCTGAGTGAAAACGTTTTCAGCTTTCGCTGCAACATCAATGTATTCATATACAGCTTCTGCATTTCCACCACCGCGTGATGAAGGAACAGTTGCTTCCATGGTTGTAATCATTGCAACAAGATTGTTGTCGCTTTTTGCCATTTCTTTGGCGTCAGCCAGAAGTTTTTTAGGATTGAGATCGATCACTTTGTTCGTTGTTGCAGTTTCATTTTGTTTGAGTGATCCTTTGATAGGATTGTCAATCATTGTTTGAGCTGCTGTGATCAGGTAAAGTGGTTTACTGTTGTCGTAGCCATATTTAGCAAGGCTATAAGCCATTTCAACATTCAGTACGTTTTTGGGAGGATTCACGGGTGTGGAACCATTGTCTGTTTGAGCAAACAGATTCATACATCCGGTGAGTGCAATTACTGTGAATAAAATTCTTACTGTTTTCATTACTTGACAGATTTAAATATTAGTACAATTAGTTAGAAACCAGCATGCAATCGTTGTCGGTAGTACCACCGTTTTTGATAACGATTTTATAAGCTAAAGTCTGTTTTGGAGTCCAGCTAACATAACATTCGTCATATTTGCCATTGTCAGAAGTAATCATGTTTCCATCTTCATCATAAACATAAAGGTCGAGATCGCTTTTGCCATCACCCTGAATGGTAATTTCAGCAAGTTGTCCTTTTTTGAATGAAGCATAGATAGTTTTGTCAGAATCAGCGAAAACAGTGCCGTTCCATGAAGCTGGGCCACCTAAAGCACCGCGTGTTGCAGCAGTTTCAGCAGGGATCTTAGCTTCGGTAGCAGTAATCATTGCAAGAAGATTTACATCACCCTTTGCCATTTCTTTTGCATCAGCCAGAAGTTTTTTAGGAGTGAGATCATTTGATTTCGCTTCAGTTGCTTTTCCTTTTGAATCTTCAATTGGTTTGGTAGAACTGTGAAGCTTGGTAAAATCACTGTTGATTGGGTGATCAATCAGGGTTTGTGCAGCAGTAACTAGGTAGATAGGTTGCTTGGTATCGTATCCCATCTGTGCCATGTCATGTGCAAGTGAAATAGCTGCCAGATCTTTGCTGGGGGCTTTTTCAGGAGAGGTTTTGGTTGTTTGTCCGAAAGCAATTGCAGAGACAAAAACTGCTAAAATGAAAGTTGTTACTTTTTTCATAATTTTTATTGTTTTTAAGTTTAACGTTCTTTTTTTTTACAAAGTAAGCAAATAATTAGTTAATATGAAAATTTTAAAGGTCTCATCTGCAATAGAACAGTTTTTATCTGTTAAAATGCAAAAAAGGTTTGAAATCTCCAGAGCGGCGATGTGATTTTCAAATCCCGTGCCAAAAAATTTTCTAACGTTAAAAAACATATTGGAATCCTTTATCAATAAGACTTTAAAAAAAATTCACAAAAAACGGTTGATCAAAAAACTTCTTTTTACCTTTAACAAAAAATTGAACCATGCCAATTCAGGTTGATATCAGTAATACCCTTGGATACATCAGTGATGAGTCCGCACAAAAACTTCTTGAGGAATGCAGTGGTCATCTGTTTGCAATCCAGAATAAAAAAGGAAAGGGAAGTGATTTTCTGGGATGGGTGAATTTACCATCCGAAACACCCGATACTCTTTTAAAAGAAATCGAACAAACAGCAGCATCTCTTCGCGATAAGTCAGAAGTGATCGTTGTAGTTGGGATTGGAGGTTCGTATCTTGGCGCAAGGGCACTCATCGATGCGCTAAACCATTCTTTTCAGAGTTTGAACCGTGAAAGAAGAAATCCGGTTGTATTATATGCCGGCAATAATCTTGCGCAGGATTATATTGCAGATCTAACCGACATACTCAATCAATATGACTATTCAATTATAGTCATTTCAAAATCCGGAACCACAACAGAACCCGCTATTGCGTTTCGAATACTGAAGAATCACATTGAAAAAAAATATGGAAAAGCAGCAGCCAAAGATAGAATTGTAGCAATCACGGATGCAAAAAAAGGAGTGCTGAAATCGCTTGCCGATGCAGAAGGCTATCAATCGTATGTGATTCCCGATGATGTGGGCGGGCGTTTTTCCGTTCTGACGCCGGTTGGGCTTCTTCCTGTTGCAGCGGCCGGATTTGACATTCAGGCAATCATGAACGGGGCAAAAAACATGCAGCAGCATTTTAATACATGTGCTGCAACAGAAAAAAATCCATGCATACAATATGCTATCGCAAGAAATCTATTATACAAAAAGGGGAAAACGACAGAAATTCTTGCCTCATATAATCCATCTCTCCAATATTTGTCAGAATGGTGGAAACAACTTTTTGGAGAAAGTGAAGGAAAAGAAAACAAGGGAATTTTTCCGGCTTCCGTAAGTTTTACTGCCGATCTTCATTCCATGGGGCAGTATATCCAGGAAGGCTTGAGAAATATATTTGAAACCGTTTTGTCGGTTCATACTGCTAAGCGCATCATTGTTGTTCCGCAAGAAGCAGCGGATGCAGATCAGTTAAATTTTCTGGCGGGTAAAGAACTGCGATATGTAAACCAGATGGCAGAAGAAGGGACAATTCTAGCTCATGCCGCAGGAAAAGTGCCCAACATACGAATTCAATTTTCAAAAGTTGATGAGGCCGGATTGGGTGAGTTGATTTACTTTTTCGAAATGTCGTGTGCGATTAGTGGATATTTGCTGGGTGTGAACCCATTCGATCAGCCGGGTGTGGAGGCGTATAAAAATAATATGTTTGCTTTGCTTGACAAGCCCGGATATGAAAAACAAACGGAGACAATCAGGAAACTTTTTTAACAAGGCATGAAATTTGATAACTTTTTGCGCTTAATTTTTTTAAAACAATACTTATTATGAAAAAGAACCTGTTTAAAATTACCTTCGCCGGAATCCTCTTCATTCTTTTTGCTTCTGCAAATCTCAACGCACAAACTGTTTTCAGCGTGAATTACAAAAGTGATGCGCAGGTAAAAGTATATGTAGCCAGCTACAAGAGTGATGCAGATTTGGTTGTTTACAAATGCAGCTATAAAAGCGATGCTTCAGGAAATGATGGCCTCTGGTATTTTGTCGATTATAAAAGTGATGCCAAGAAAACGATATACTTTTGCGATTATAAAAGCGATGCGGATCTGGTAATTTATTTCAGCACCTATAAAAGCGATGCAGGCTGGACCAATCGCGGGAAGATGCACCTGATGCAGTAGTTATCAGAAAGGAAAATCAACTTTATAATCTATCTTTTTGTTTTCTGCTTTGCTTTCCTGCAATTCTGCAGTAAGGTGAGTTTCGTTTGATTTTATAATGATAGATCGTACAGGTCGCACAGGGCAGGCATGCTCGCAGGCACCACAGCCCACGCAAAATTCATCGGCTACTTTTGGAATCAGCACTCCGTTTTTATAATTGATCATTTCAATGGCACCTGTCGGGCAATGTTCTGCACAAGCGCCACAATCAGTGCCTTCCGTCACGACAACGCACAGTTTTTCTTCAAAGATGGCAATACCGATCTGTGTTTTTTTCTTCTCAGCATTATCCAGCGGAAGAAGAGCGCGGGTAGGGCATATCTGTGAACAAAGGCTGCATTCATAATTGCAAAAGCTGCGTGTAAAATCCATCTTCGGAATCATCATTCCCGTTACACCGTATTCTAAAAGTGTGGGCCGCAATACACCCGAAGGGCATTGGCTAACGCACTGGTGGCAGGCTGTGCAGCGATCCGCAAAGCGGTGCACCCCGATAGATCCCGGTGGACTAACCGGTAACTTGCTTCTTGATGATTCCACTTTTAATTTGTGATTCATCAACGTGCCGGCAATTCCAAAACCTGCAAGGCTGCTTGACATAAAAAACTCGCGCCTTGCATTTCCCTGACTGTTTAGAATAGGAATTGACTTTGTATTCGTTTTGTTTCTGCTGTAAACCATTCCCTGTTCGGGGCACGACTGAAGACAATTGAAGCAGAGTATACAACGACGCATATCGACATGAAAGTTTTTCTGATCGATGCATCCCGATTTGCAGACGCGCACGCAGGAATTACAATGATTGCACGCATCTTCTTTGATTCGTATTTTAAAAACAGAAAATTTTGAAATAAATCCAAGCGTAGATCCGGCGGGGCATAGCGAAGCACACCAGAAGCGTCCTGCAAAATAGTTGAGCACAACAAAAAACAAAAGAAAGAGAAGAGAAAAAACAAAAAGCTCACCTGAAAAAGGTCGTGCATCAAATTGTAAAAAGAGATAATTTCCCGATTCATTCAGCCATCCCGCTAAGAGGTTGTTTGCGAAAACATAGACCGGGCTTATCATTCCGAGTGTTATCTTTCCAAACAGACTGAAAGGCTCTGTTAAATTGGCAATAATGTTTCCACCCAGAAAAAGTTGAAAGCACAATAGAAACGCAAAGCTGTAGCCAAGCCAGAGCATCGATTTTTTTAATTTAAATTTCTTTTTCCGAAAGATTTTTCGTTTCACAAAAAGAATGATATCCTGCATGGTTCCCAGCGGACAGAGCGTAGAGCAATAGATTCTGCCGAAGAAAAAAGTAAGAATTAACACAAGAATAAAGCCGGCGAGCGTTTCCGGTTCGTGGCTGTATGCGAAGCTCAGCAAAGAAGGAAAGAACTGCAATGTTGTAAAAACATTCATCAGTTCCTGCGAAAAAAATCCTGCGATATCTATAAAAAGAAAAAGGTATAGCAGGAAGAAAACAAGTGATACCGCAACCCGCAAAGATTTTATAATACGAAAACGGGAAGAAGTCACAGAATGATTTTGTTTATTTTTAAAGATGACAGATTTGTTGTACCCACACCCAGTTGCTCTGCCATGGCGAGGTACGACACGTCGGAAAGTTCTTTGCCGCATAATTTTGCGGCTGCTGTATCAAGGGCAACCATATCGGCGGAGATTATTTGTGACTTCATCATCACTACATCATTCTTTGATATGCCGCGCGGACCGTGCTTTGTCATTACTGCATACGCATCTACAATATTCAGATCGGGTTTGCGGTAGCTGGCGAAATCAGCAATGCATTGATTTAAATTATTCTTGTGCCAGTAGCCGCGATCCCACACAATGCCCATTAGATTTTTCATCGATATGGTCAGTTTAGCCGACATGTGACTCTTTAATACCGGCACATTGATGAACACATCCGAACTTAAGATCAGTTCATGCACTTTTGCTTTCAAAAGTTTTTTGCCTGATTTAATATCCACTTCCTGATAATAACTTTCTGTATTTCCGGGAACCACTTTGGCACCGGCATCTTTGGCAGCCTTTTCAATGCCGCTGTTGGCGTAGCATTTGCTCCATGTATCACAGGTGTTGTCGAACACATGCACCGATTTGGCACCTGCTGCCAGACAGTGTTTCACGATGGTTGCCACCAGTTTGGGATTGGTGTTGGCCGCACGTTCGGGGATAACGTCCCAGCCGATATTGGGTTTTACAACAACCGTCTGGCCTTTCTTTACAAACTTACCCATACCACCAAGCGAAGCAATTGCTTTTTCAAACATTACATCGGCTTCGCCGCCTTTGATGGCGACAAGGTCGTAGGGCAATGCAAGACCAGAAGGGGATCCAAGCCAGTTTCCGGCTTTCACAAAAGAGGGAAGAGCATAGCCGGCAAGGCCTAATGCAAGGGAGTTTTTAAGGAAGTCGCGTCGTTTCATCAAAAAATCTTTTCGGCATAAATTTACAAATTATTGTTTTGAAAACTAATTCCAGACATCCTTTCTATGTTTTTTTTTACCACAACCGAACACCAAAGGTGTGAGCATGAGCAACAAAAAAAAATAAAAAGCGAATAGATTAACACAGATTGTTAAAACAGATAAGGGAAAGACCATACTGCGGTAGATTTGAAATAGAAAAAGAATTTTTTTATTTACAACAGAATCGAAAAAATGTTCAGTCAGCCGGGAAATCAAAACTCATAATTCAAAATTCCAAAATCAAAGAAAATATTTTACCTTTGAAAAATAGATTAAAGAACTGGTTATGGAATCACAAATTAACGTCCTGAACAGACAGTCCATCCTTATACGCAACATTTTATTTGATATTGCCGCTGTTACACTCATCATTTTCACACCTGCATTTTCACATCTTACAGCTATTCCCATATGGATGATCGAGCCCATGCGCATTCTGGTAATCCTTGCACTTTTGCATACCCGTTCTGCGAATGCTTTTGCGCTTGCACTTATTTTACCTTTTACTTCATGGCTTACATCAGGGCATCCGGAATTAATAAAAATGGTTATCATCACAGCCGAACTTTTAGCCAATGCATTTATTTTTCTTCTGATTAAGCAAATGTTTCAGAATTTATTTCTGAGTGTTCTGGTGAGTATTGTAGCCAGTAAGATTTTTTGTTATTTGCTGTATCTGATTGTTTTTCCAATATCGTTTTTCATCAGCGAGTCGGAACCCGATTTTCTGCTCGTGCAGATTGTTCTTTCATTTGTGCTGGCGGGATATGGTTTCATGACAGGAATGAAAAAAACAAACTGAATTATTATTAGTATTTGAATTTCATTTTTTTTGTACTTTTATTATTCAAAGTACGGAATTACTCACCCATAATTTTTTAATGAAGCTTATGTATTCAATAAGAAAAACTCTGATTTCAATATTATTGATTGTTTTTAGCCATGCCCTTTCAGCCCAGGTGCAGTGGACCTATTCAACTAATCCTGCATTAATGATGGATACGACTGTTCAGTGGGCATCCTACGGGCAGCCCAGCTGTATTCTGAAGAATGATACGCTGAAAATGTGGTATGCTGTTGCCATTGGAACAGATCAATTTGATCTTTATGCCAAAGGACGCATTCATTATGCGTGGTCCCTTGACGGGGCAAACTGGAATAAGTATTCTTCGAACCCGGTGCTCGACACAGCGGGTATCGGCCAGTGGGACGGGCAATGGCTCGATACTCCCGAAATTTTATGGGACGGAAACGAATACAAATTGTATTATTGGGGTGATTCATTATACCCCGTCAATACATGGAATTCTGCCATCGGGCTGGCTACATCACCCGATGGGATTCACTGGACGCGACAGGGGAAGGTTCTTGTGCATGGTGAATTCACTGGCTTTGATGGATATTTTGTTGAATCTCCTGCATT
This sequence comes from Bacteroidota bacterium, assembly GCA_043800975.1. Classification (GTDB taxonomy): domain Bacteria; phylum Bacteroidota; class Bacteroidia; order Bacteroidales; family JAHJDW01; genus JAZDMK01. The sequence continues at coordinate 12,622 of JAZDMK010000092.1, forward strand.
GTATTACGATACGCTTTCAGGAGTATATGCCATGCTGTATATGGGTGTAAGCACATCCAGTCTGGGGCGTGTGGGGCTTGCTGTTTCCCCGGATGGCTATACTTGGTATAAAGATCCTGCTAATCCTGCCTTAGACACAAGCAGCACGAACTACTGGGAAGAGAAAATAGCTGGCGCTCCCGCAGTGATTGAAACCAAGGGTGTTTTTGAAATGTTTTATAGCGGAGCTTGTGAAAATTTTAAAAGAGATTCTGCGAAGGTTGGTTATGCTTTGTCGTTGAACGGATCCGACTGGATACGTTATCCCGGTAATCCCATATTAGAAACCCTGCCCGGAGATGCTATGGGTTTCTGGGCTGTTGATGTGGTGTGGCATCCCGGATTCAACGAATATATGATGTGGTTTGAAGATACACTGAAGTATGGTGCCAATGCGATTTATTTTGCAACGGCTCCGCGTACTGTTTTGTTTTCACCGTCCTGCATAACTTCTGTCAGTCCCGATACTAGTATTGTCAGCGGAAACAGTGTGCAGTTAACAGCAGCAGGCGGGTCATTTTACCAATGGTCTCCCGCAACAGGCCTGAACAATCCGAACATTGCCAATCCCATTGCAACACCGACGGTAACTACAACCTATCGCGTTTTAAATGTTAGTAATAGTTGTATAACAGTGGATACAGTAACAGTAACGGTACTGCCTGTTGGAGTTAAGGAATTGACTAAAGAAGCTAAAGAAATGAAGCTTTATCCAAATCCTAGCAGTGAAAACATTATTGTTGAACTGAAAACAGAACAGAATGAAGATTATGATTTGACAGTGAATAATGTTTTGGGAGAAATAGTTTTAAAGAGAAAAGTTCAGAAAACAGAACGTACTATTTCACTTGATGTTTCCGACTTACCGGCAGGGTTGTATTTTGTAAAGTTTCAGAATTTTTCTGGTAAATTTGTGAAACAATAACTAATGTACAACTATTCCTTTTATAAAACCCGAATTCATCTTCTGTTCTACGTTTTTTTCAAACTTACATATTCAAAGCTTTGGAATTCTTTCAGAAACCATTTTGCATTTTATCTGAAATTAAAAAAGGCTGGAAAAACCCCTTCAATTATAACATTGCAGCTTACACATCATTGTAACTATTCCTGTATCATGTGTGAGAAAAGCTCGCAGGATGAAAGCATGTATACGAAAAATGTACAGGAAATGGATTTTAAAGTACTTGAAGATTTACTGCGAAAAAATGCAAAAACCATATCTGTACTTCGTCTTACAGGTGGAGAACCCTTTATGTATAGCGGCATTGATAAGCTAATAAATCTTCTGAATGAGTTAAAAATTAAATATTCAATACTTACAAATGGATTTCTTTTAACCGAAGAGCGTATCAAAAAGCTGCTAAAAAATTGTTTTGAAATTAGTTTTTCTATTGATTCTGCTGATGAAGAAATGTATTCATACATCAGAAAAAACGGAAATCTGAAAAAAGTTATAGAAAATATCGAATACATAAACAAGTCAAAAGAAGACAGAAAAACACCCTATCTTAATATTGCTACAGCCTGCTTTACATTCAATATTGACGGGCTAACAGATTTAGTAAGATTTTGTAAGAAATATAAAATACCAACTCTTTCACTGGGTGAAGGGGGGTATTTTAACACAACCGAAATAAAAGAGGATCATTTTATCAGGAACAATCCGGATCAGATTTATAGGGCAGTAAACCGTGCGCAGCAGGAAGCTGACAATCTGGGGATTACTTTACGATTAAATTCTCCTATTCTTTATTTTTCAAAAGAAGATAATCAGGTAATCGCTAACCGCAATCGCATAACAGGCTGCATCAATTTCTTCGTTTCCTGCCTTATTCAGCCCGATTTTAGAGTTAAAATATGTCCAAATTCAGAAGCGATTCATTCAATTAAAACAACAGATTTAAAAACATTCTGGAATAGTCTGTTGATGAAACAACTTCGGGAAAAGGCCATTGCAAGCAACTTTCCGCCTAGCTGCCGCTATTGCAATGACTATAATAAATACTTTGATAAACATGCCATAGGATATTCTTTTATTGATTTTCAAAAGAAAACTCACTACTGGATAACCGATCAGGAAAAAAACTAAAAAGTATAAAGCAAATTAAAAAGTGTTATAAAAAGTACGCAGTGAAAGGTTTCATTTAGCCCAACTCTACGTAGCGGTACCTTTGTATTTACAAGGATTACATTATCCAGCGTTTTTATCAGCATTGGAATAAAAACGATAAACAAATTTTCAGGAATAAGATGGTATAAAGATAAAAGAAAAATACAAATCACGCTTGCGATTGACATTAGTAAAGCAAACACATCGTAGGGAGCACCCAACGTTTTAGAACGAACATACACAACGGAATTAGAAAAATACAGAGCATTAAAAAGAAGAAATACATAAAAGTGATGATCGAATTTTCCAGCCATCATAAAATAAATCATGGCGCCAATATAGGCTGTGAATGAAACAAGAATCATTTGTGCAAGGATAAGCTGACGCTTTCCCTTTTGTCTTCGTGTAAATAAATTAAACAGCAGCATGATCATCCCCGGTATACTGATCATCAATGCTGGTTTAAATGCTAAAAAATTATTGTACATTAAGTACACAAAAAGAGTTGCCGAACAAAGCAGAAAAAATACGGCCCGAATAAGTTTCTGATTTAAAGAAAACTGAATATGAATGGAAAGGTAGTCCATCCACTCAAACCGAAACATCATAAAAAACAGAACAGATATGCAAAACATCAATATTTCAGCAGGAAATTGTTGAAGCATGACCGGAGCAAAAGCCAGATTAAACAACACAATTAACCATGTTCCGTACTCCCGGGAAAAAGCATTTCGTGTTGTAAAAATTTTTAGGAAATTCATTTTGATTGAAATCAGGGCAAAGGTAAAAAGGTCTTGGTATCATTATGACTTTTCTGGTAAATTTGTGAAACAATAAAAAGTTTTTAAATATTCATTAACGAACTTCGTTTTACGAATGTTTTTCTTCCTGAAAAATTAATATCTTTGGTTCAATCAAATCCTATCCTCATGAAAAAAATCTTTACCCTTTTCGTTTTTACATGTATACTTGTAATCGGCGCCAGCGCACAGACACCTACACCTCTGGATTCATCCGATTTTCCACATCCTTACGATAGCGTGTATATCCGAACCAGCAGAATTTCTCCTACAGAATCATTCACAGATTCAATCTCTGCAAACGATACTCTTAGTATTGACAGATGTCTCCAAAAAGCACTCATTGCTTTGGGTGATAATTTTATGTCGGATATTCAGACCGGTGGTGCCGGAATGAGTTGGAACGTAGTAACCTTCTATTATACCTCTCTTCCAAACCCCAATAACTGGAAAAAAATCTGGTATACGCCTAATGCGTTTGTTCCCGGATCCTCGACATTTCCTACAGCCAACCTTTATTATCAGGGAACCACTTCAGGTTATACAACGTATAATTATTTCCGAAAAACAGATGTTGGGTTTTATGAACTTGGTTCCCGCGTGATGTCGGGCACACCATATAATATAGTAAACACTCCACAAAAGCCCGGAGTATTGTTCCCGGTTGATTATGACACACCCAACAACATTGTTAACCAAACATGCAGCAGCACCGCTTCGGGCGTACTTACCGATTCAAAATACAGTGTCACCGTAGATGCATACGGAACCGTTACACTTGTTACCGGTACGATCCCAAGCCCGATCTACACCAACTATACCAGTTGTATCCGCACCATGTTATACAGCATCGACACCATGGATGCAGGAAGTGGAATGCTATTCTTTTTGAAAACAAAAATATACAACTGGTATGCACCGGGAATTCCGGAACCACTCGTTACTTATTCGGTTGCTCAGGTCAGAAACAATATTGATCCTGCTTTCTGGGGAATGGATCCTTCATTACCATGGCACGATGAACTGGAAATGTCGTTTGCAATCCCTTATCCTACTTCGGTTGGTGTGAATGAAGTAAAAACAAATCAGTTGAGTATTTTCCCGAATCCAACAACCGGAAAAGCGGGTGTACTGGTTCCTGAAGAAATGACTTTAAACACATTTAACTATTCTGTAACTGATATAACAGGACGTTTGATTTTACAAGGTATACAACCTTCAGCTACACGTTCGTTCAATCTGAATCTGCAAGGAAATAACGCTGGTGTTTATTTTATCAGTATGCAGAATGAAAAGAATTCGTTTAAAGGAAAAATTATCCTTCAATGAAATTGAGTAGGGTTGTGTTATACAAATCTACATTAACACAATGAACGAATTCGACGAAAAAGCACTTACATGGGATGATAATATTCTGAATATTGAACGTGCAAAAGCGATCGCAGATAAAATAAAAGATCAAGTTCCACTTAATAAAGACATGCGTGGTTTTGAGTATGGTTGTGGCACGGGTCTGCTTAGTCTGAATCTGATATCCGCTTTGAAATCAATCACTATGGCTGATAGTTCGGATGGAATGCTTCAGGTGCTGAGGAAAAAAATTCAATTACAGAATATCACGAATATGGATGTTGTGAATATGGATTTGGTTACAGATGAAAATGTATCTGAAAAATTTGACATCATCTTTACAGCCATGACAATCCATCATATTGAGGATGTTCCTTCCATTCTTAGTAATTTTTACCACATGCTTTCACCCAACGGATTTCTTTGCATCGCGGATCTGGATAAAGAAGACGGAAGTTTCCACGGTCCTGAATTCAAAGGTCATCTCGGGTTCGATCGTGCATATCTCAAAAAGCTTTATGAAACTACCGGGTTCGAAAACGTTATCACAGAATCATGTTACGCAATGAAACGAACAAATGATATAGGAGAAACTTCAGAATATCCCTTGTTTTTAATAACCGGAAAAAGAGGAAAATAGTTTTTTCTGCCAGTAGTATTTATGCCGTTTCCCGTATTGCACCCATCGGGCAATAGCGTGTACATTTTCCACACTCTGTACATTTCGACATATCAATTATGGGTAACCCGGCATTATTTTGTGAGATAGCATCTGCAGGGCAGACGCGAATAGCCGGGCAGCGGTGGTTTTGCGGACAACGAATTTCATCAATTACAATAGACATTTTTTTGAATTTAAATTTTTAAAAAGCTGCAGACGATTTCTCTTCAGAAACGCCTGCAGCAATCATCACTAACAATCAATTTATTTTTTCTTACAGGTTTTTATTCCCAAAGGCATATACAACGGGCAGAAACTAATCAGGCTGGTCAAAACAAATACACCTGACAGGATCATCAAAATGATTCCCAAAGTGCCCGGAATCTGATTTGTGAAATAAAGTATTGCAACTACGACAGCAATCAGTATTCTGATTATTTTATCTGTCATTCCCATATTCATTTTCATTTTTCTTCGGTTTTATTTTTCTTGTTATTAAAGATTCCTCCGGCCAGATATCCGATCATCATTCCCCACAGAATACTCATCCATGGACTCGAGGTAATTGCGCAGGATCCGCTGCTGCAGCCAACCTGACTGTAGTATAAATATCCTCCGATTCCACCCAATATGATTCCTATAATCTGCGGAATTCCAGAACGTATGTGACGCAACATTTTATCGCGGCACGATTCATCAACACTGCATTGTTTATTCATCACTTATGCTTTTACCGACAACAGTTCATCGTCGATGATTTGTTTGAAAGAATTTTTAGGCATCGCGCCCATCGACATTTTCGGTTGTCCTTCCATAGGAACAAAGAGTATCGAGGGTATGCTCCGTATGCCAAACATAGATGCCAGTTCCTGCTGATCTTCGGTGTCTACTTTGTAAATATCCACCTTGCCGTTGTATTCTTTCGACAATTCTTCCAGAACGGGAGCAACCATTTTACAGGGGCTGCACCAGTCTGCATAAAAGTCGATGATGCAAGGATTTTTTCCTTCGAATTTCCAATCTTTGTTGGCTTCGAAATTGAATACTTTTTCTTTGAATGTTTCTTTTGTCAGGTGTTCCATGATAATTGTATTTTAAGTTTTTTATTTTAAATGTTTTTTAATTTCTGATAGCAGCGTTTCTTTATCTGTAACGCCTACAAATTGTCCCACAACTTTTCCGTCTTTAAAAAGAATCATGGTGGGTATACTTTGCACATTATACCGGTCGGCGATGCTGTTATTCTGATCGATATCAATTTTACATACCGCAGCTTTACCCGCCAATTCAGCACTTACACTTTCGTTGATGGGCAGCTGCATCTTGCAGGGTCTGCACCAGGGAGCCCAGAAGTCAACAAGCGTAACTCCTTTTTTAATTTGTGCATCAAATGTTTTTTCGGTGAGCGTAATCACGCCGTTTGTATTTTCTGCTAACGCAGTTGCTTCTGTATTCGTTGCAGGCGCTGAATTCCCGTTAGAGGATGCGTTTCCGGTACAGCAGAAATTGGATCCGATAATTACAGCCGCAAATAAGATCATCAGTACAGGTGTGGTTTTTATTGATTTTTTCATGTTACGTTTGTTTTTAATGTTTGAAAAGAGAAGAGCCCCTTTTCAATTGGCGTGCCAACATTCTGCAAACCTAGTTGGTTAAGGTCTGCCGCAATATTATATCGATTTTAAAAATCAAAATAAAGTTAATTAAAAATTAACTCTATTGTTAATTGTGTTAACTTTGCGCTAACTAAGTTAACTTCTCTTTATGAAGAACACAAACACACTTTCTGTACTTCGCAATTCCCCCTGCGGTATTTTTATGGCAGATAAAAAACTGAATATTACTTTTTGGAATGCCGAAATGCAGCATCTGAGCGGTATTGAATCCGCGGTTGCCTTAAAACAAAAAGTACATTTCGTTAAGTTCTTCGATGTTCAGCCGGGTAAAAGGAAGACCCTCGATTTTAGTCAGTGCTTTAAAGGGAAAAAGACAAATATCGCCAAGACGGCATTTCTGGATAACAGCAAAGGAAACAGCGTGCTTGTATTTGTGAATGCACGTTTCATTCAACTGGGAAGTGAAAACACACTGGTTGTGTTTGTCACAGATATTTCCCGCGAAATTACCTGTAGTACCATTTCGGCCGCACCTTTAATTATCAAAGAAAAAGAACCACTGCAAAGAATTGTGGGTCGGGATGAAAAAATTCTCGAACTATACCGCATGATTGAAATGGCAGCCGATTCAATGGCTAATGTAAATATATCGGGAGAAAGCGGCACGGGAAAAGAGCTGGTGGCCAATGCCATTCATCAGCTGTCGGCCAGAAAGGATAAGCCCTTCGTAAAAGTAAATTGCTCTGCACTTTCTGAAACTTTGCTGGAAAGCGAATTGTTCGGTCATGTGAAAGGCTCGTTCACCGGTGCATACAAAGACAAAGTAGGTAAATTTGAAGCGGCAGGTGGCGGTACTGTTTTTCTGGATGAGATAGGTGAAGTCAGCCAGATGATACAAGTAAAACTGCTGCGGGTGATACAGGAAAAAATAATTGAACGCGTCGGCGATAATAAATCCATCAAAGTAGACATGCGCATCATTACCGCAACCAATAAGAATTTGCGCGATCTTGTCAAAAAAGGTTTGTTCCGTGAAGATCTTTTTTATCGTCTGAATGTATTCCCTATCAACACGCCTGCGCTGCGCGAAAGGGTGAACGATATTCCGCTGCTGGTGGAACATTTCATTGCAAAATTCAATACACTTTCAGGCAAGCAAATCAAAGGCCTGACCGAAGATGCAAGCCGTATTGTGATGGATTACTGCTGGCCCGGAAATGTGCGTGAATTGCAGAACAGCATCGAACATGCTTTTGTGGTCTGCAACAAAAAACTGATCGATGTGCTGGATCTTCCACAAGATATTCGCATGGTTTCATTACGTCAAAGTCTTTGTGGAAGTGCAGAGCCCGCCATTGCCACAGCGAGATTTGTGCCCGAAGATATTTCCATTGTCAATCGTTTTTCATTTCGTATGATTACCAAAGAACAGCTGAATACTGTGCTTGCCAACAACCGCTTCAACCGCAAGGACACAGCAAAGCAACTGGGTGTAAGCACAGTTGCTTTGTGGAAGAAGATGAAGAAGATGGGGATTTTGGATTAATAACTTTTTCAATTTTTTTAAAAAGGACATTACTATTTATGAACGAACACCGGAATCAACGTATACATCCCATTGTAACAAAGAATCTATTGTTCAAAACCAACAAGGCAATTCCCCGTGTTTTTTTCTATCGAATATCTTATAACCTAAGATTTACGAGGAGCTATTTTTATTTATTCTCCAGATAATCAGCCGCATATTGAACCCAGTCTTTTATCGATTTATCCAAATAGATATCGGGTTGAATACCGATATTGTCTATTGGATAATCGGGAAGTCTCATGGACCTCCATGTTGGCATCATTAGTTTATAATTCTTGCATCCCAGATCAAAAAAACTGGCAGACCCATAATCCAGTGCACCATAGGTTGGGGTTCCCAATATTTTTACTTTTTTACTCTGCTTGGCATCAAACACAAAAGCTTCTCCAGAACTGGCTGTTCGGCGATTTACTAAGATGACAACTTGCTTTGGGCTACGTTCTGCAAGTTTTATTTCATTTATATAAATATCGGTAGAATCTGTATTTACGAATTCACCCATTTTACCTTTGAATATGCTTATCCATTCCTTAGCCTTTTTCTTACCTTCTGCATCATCATACCAATCTTGAATTCCATCTATTAATGTTTGTGTAACTAGGAATTCCATTCCTAATCCCCTCACATTATTTGTAAGAATGTATGGGAAAAGTCCTTCATAAGCATCATATACGCCTCCTAAATTATTTCTTACATCAATAATTAAATTTTCGCAGTTTTCTATTGCCTTCTTGTTGTCTGCTAATAATTTTTTAATTCGATCAACATAATTATGTTCAAAGCTGGAAAGACAGAGCAAGGCAGTTTTTTCAGATACTTTTTTAAAATAACATCCTTCAATCTCGTTAATTTTTGATTTGATTTCACTTTCCGACAGGTTTGGCTTTGGCAACTCTTTAATGTATTTAGAGTAATTAAAATACAAAACCAACCCATCAACCAATTCATAGGATTCATCAGACAAGGAGTGATCTCTCAAATAGTACTTTGCTTTTCCATTTTCAAGTAATCTGAATTTAATATCATTTGCTTTCCAGTAGGCAGTGTCTGCTTCTATAATAAATCCCTGATATTCATAGTTCATCTTAATGATTCCAACTTTGTAGGAGCCCGATCTCCAAACCCCTTCCATGGGATCGGTAGTGTTTAGTATTCGCTTTTGAAATTCTTCTATACTGATGGCAACCTTGCTACTTCGCTTTTTGTTATGTTGGATATTTTGCTCGTCTTCAATCTGGAATATACTAATATGCCCATCTCTAAAAAAATCTTTATAGGTTCTCAATAATTCGATGCAGGCAGTATCCTGAGTACCTCTGGATTTTAAAAGCAAGTTATCTTTATAATTATTATACACCGGCTTATCTTTTGTTTTTTCATTAAACCCTGGGTATTCGGCTTCTATTTTTTGGATCAGTTGTTTTAAAGCTTGTTCACAATTACAGTTAATCTGTGCATTACAATACGAAACTAAAAAACAAGAAATAAAAAAAACAACATAGTTTTTCATTTTTTCTTATTTAAATAATGTAATGAATATGACGGGAAGAGTCTCGAAAAGTTACAAATGTTGTAAATGCACATCCTTAATTAAAGGCATATTAGCACTCCTATTAATGCGATAAAAAAATTAGCGACTAGTTTCTTTTTCTTTCAAGATTTTGTCATAATCAAGCAAAGCCATTTTAATACTTGAAATTATTATGTTCGGATCATCCTTTTGAATTATATGACTGGAGTTCGAGCAATAAAAAAATTTTCCATATTTGAGTGGATTAATTAATTCCAGCCAACTTTTTATTTTTAAATTATTGTTTATTCTGAACATCTTTTCCTGATCATACAAAGAAGATTTTTCCTGCTGATTTAATGGGTACCCGCCGGCCATTATAAAATGAACCGGAACATCAGGAAAAGGATTACGATTACATAATTTCAAACCTGTTTTGGTAAACTCTCTTTGCGCTTTCATCTCTTCAACAACAAATTTGGGCCCTTGCGCAATATACTCATCAGCCGACTTGTCGTATTCGTTAAATAGGGAATCGATCTGGCTTTCAGATAAACCTATTTCCCTATAGGGTAATCTACCACCACATCCCTTTTTAACAAAGTCGTGGGGATCAACAAAAATCAGTCCGGCTATTTCATTTGGATACAACGATGCAAAACAACGAACATGGGCCGCACCCCATGAATGCCCTACAAGAATGTAAGGAGGATAAAGCCCTTTCTTGAGAAGAGATTCCCGTAGAATTTCTGTTATATGTTCAATTGTAGGCAATTGTTTATCATCTTCAGAACATCCGATTCTTGGCCGATTATAGGCGAATACAGTATTTCCTTTTGAAACTTCATTGATAATTGGAAGCCAGTATTCGAAATCCGTACCTCTGCCATTTTCAAAAACAATGACCGGTTTTCCTTTTTTATTATTTTCAAGTCCATAAGTAACCATTTCAACCTTGAATCCGTTTATGGGTATTAAATCAAGATTAGGAAAGGCTTTCTTTTTATTTTCTATAACTATATCAAGTAAAAGTTTCCACCTACTATCATTATAAAGCGAGATTAGATCCGGGTCTGATTGCAAGTGCCCAAGATTTGTATAGTTCATAAACGTTGCTATATAATTTAAATTGTAGAAAGCACTGTCAGGATAAACTGCTAAAGCCCATGAACAAGCAGCGTTATAACGATGGTTTATTGTTATCTTAGAATCTGATATTTTAAAAGCATCAGAATAAGTATGCGCAGAGTTATCAAAATCTTTCACTCGATAAAGAGAGTCTGCTTTTCGAATAAGAACCTCAAATTTATGAGAGTTGGTTTGTGCTAATAAAGTTGTTGCACAGATTATAAGGCTTAGAAATAAAGTTATGGTTTTCATATTTTTTTTAAATTTTGATGAACGATGACTATTTGAATGTTTTCTAAACGACTTAAACTAATCAATAATTTTTCAAATTTATAACTTAAACCGTAACTATTACTACTTATTTCTGACTTACTACAATTCACGTTTTTAAATTATTAAAATGTACACGATAATTCGTATTTAAAAAAAACGCTATTAAAGAGAGTTTTTTAATAACAGGCGGAAAGAATCGTTTATTAGCAATTAACGAGCTAAATGTCCGATGATTTGAACAGGATCTTTTTACTTTTTACATTTTCTGAATATCTCTATACGAACAGGACAGTTGCATATTTTTGAATTGCCAAAATACAGGCAATAGTAACACCCCGCTTTTTGGCAAGTCGTAAACAATACTTTACAATCAATATCATGTTCAATTTTACATAAATGATTTTCATTTTCAATACACGCAAAATTGTGCAAACATTGATTTGTTTTCTTTATAGTATCTTCATCAATCTTCATAAAAAATTAATAGAAATAAAGAGTAGCGTCAGACCTGCTTCTTGCCCCAACATGCTTACAAAAAAACAGAATCTTTTCTGCTACTCTTTATTTTTAGTATTATCTCAAAGGCCTTTAATGAATTATGTATACTCTGAAGTTTACAGTACCAAGATTTACAGCACTTCCGGTTCCGTTATAAATTGCAACCCTGATGACATTAGGCTGAGAAACATAGGCTGTCATCATACAACCCTGAATATTGACATCGACTGAACCAACAATGATGTCTCCAAAGTCAACGGTGAAAGAGTTGATAGCATTAGAAACATAAGTAGTGCCATTTGGAAGGTTTCCAATCACAAAAGTACCGGCAGGATCACTGGTAACTTCTGTACCAACATAAGTAGATTTCAATATTATTGAATCTGCAGTCTGTGTTATGGCAATGCTGGAGTCGCGACATGCAAGTATTTTAGACTTCACGGGATTAATTCCGTTACCAACAAGAAGATTGTCATTAATAAAAGTACTATTTCCAGTACCTCCGTTTGAAACAGGAAGGATACCTGTCACTTTTGTTGTAAGATTAATCGTTCCGTCCGCAATATCCTGATTCAATATTGTACCGTCAAGAATTGTGCGTGAATCAATAGCTCCAACTTGTATATCCTGATTAATAATGGTGGAGTCAAGAATTTCAGAGGTTGTTACTGCATTTGTAGCGATATCTTCTGCCAGAATGGTTTCATTCAGGATAACGCGGGAGTCTACAGATCCGGTTTGTAAATCCTGATTGATGATTGTGGAATCCAAAATCTCTGAAGTTGTTACAGCGCCTGTGGCAATGTCTTCTGCCAGAATCGTTTCATTCAGGATCGTACGTGAATCAACAGCTCCAGTATGAATGTCCTGATTGATAATCGTTGAGTCAAGGATTTTTTCTGTGGTTATGGCATTGTCTGCAATATCATCTGTATAAAATGAATAGGGGACTGCCATAAACTGCTGGTTACTGACCATTTTATAGTTCCCGTCATTCTTTGTGGAAATTTCTACTTTCAGAAATTGATCCGCATCAATCCAGGGAATATCGAGCAACTTAGCATAAGCACCATTTCCGGTTGGAGCACCCAAACCTATCGTCAGAGAAAACAAACCATATTTATCAGTATTGGTTGTGTGGGTTTCTTCCCATTGCACAACACCGTCTAAGCCTTTGGTTATTGTAAACCGAACAGCAATTGTTTTTTCATAAAGAGGCTTTCCCTCTACATCCATACCAACAATTTCTTTTCCATCTTCATCAATGGCAACCGCCTGATAATAGATGCCTTTCAGATCGCCTATTTTTTGCGAATACGCATTTTGATTTATCAAACAGATCGCTAAAATAAACCAAAGAATGTATAATTTTTTCATGATTTGAGAATTAATGTTAAACGTTATTTTACAAAAGAAAATGCGAGGCCGACATTGATGCTGTATGCAAGATTTGTCGCTTTTTGACCATCGTCTTTTTCTAAATTATTTAAACCCATTAGATATTCGAGTTCCACAAAAGATGAAATAGCATCGGATAGTTTAATCTGAATTCCAGGCGATATTGAGAATCCATAGTCCATTTCATTCAGCGACTTTGATTTTTTAAGATTAAAGTTTTCGTTGTTTACAGTCTGATAACCCCTCAACAGGTATGCATAATAACCGGATGCACTAATATATGGACTGATATTGTCTTTTCTTAGCATATATCCAAAGCCAAGCTGTGCATTTGCATATTGCAAATCCCATGTGTAATTTATGTCATCATAAACAAGCGTTGCGCCAGCTTTACGCATACCCAGACTTCCATTCACCATCACGCCGCCCTCGGAAATAAAACGATACCCAGCGCCATAAGCACCCGTAAAAATTCCCGAATATTCATTATTTAGTTTTGTGCCCTGTGTGTCTGTAAATTTAAAAGTTGTGTATTGTTGCGAAGCTTTAACAGTTAAGTGGGATTGCGCATTTACTGTGACTGCAAGACAAATGAGGCACAGTATAAAACCTATCGTTATTATTTTTTTCATGTCAATAATTATTTACTGATGATTAATTTGTGTGATGATTTATTTTGATTTTTATCGCATACCGTGATAATATACGTGCCATTTTCCCAATGTGAGCAATCGATGCTGTGAGATAAAAATGATGCGACCAGGTCAGACACGATCAGTTTTCCAGTTAAATCCGTTACCTGAACAACAGGATTTTCTATTTTTTCTTTGCTCTCAATAGTAACGATAAATGTTGCCGGATTTGGATAAACAATTAAGCTCAAAAACTTATTTGTTTCTGCGTTTAAGTTTTTAAAATTATATACGAAGGGCTGTTGAAAGCCATGCAGAACAGCCGTATTGTTTTCACTATATGAAGCGGTTGCAAAGCTTTGCCCAACAGTTTGACAAATCAAAACATTGTCCACTAACACGGAAGAGCCATAGCTGGAAATGCATTGCCGTTTCACTCCTTGTGAAAAACTACTGTATGGCAAGCTCAAAAGCATAGTAATAATGCCATATGTAAGTAATTTTCTTTTTAATAAAATTTTCTTCATAATTATTAAATTTAAAATGTTTATTGAAAACCGTATTTCTAAAAACTGGGATTACATTTTTTTATACCGGGTTGTCAGCCCTTTCGTGACGATGTGTTTTTAAAGAAATAAAACCAGACTCTATTGAAATGGATGAAGACTAATCTTTAATACAGCGGATAGAAAAACCCGTAGGCTTTAAATCGTAAGTGTTATAAATATCAGAATGGTTGTAGTTTATATTGTATGACCAGGCATTTGTTGGATCCATTTCCGTTCCTGTCCACCAGTATCCATGATTATATGCATTGCTGAAACTTCCGCTGTTGTTACGTGTACCCCCGGGTAATGCAGTAAACCCAGTTTCGTTTGTTGCACCTGTATTTGGACTAAGCCAATGTGCAGTCCCTGTTTCCTTAAGTTTACCGCCAGCGACACTTGTTCCGCCTAAGTATGATATCAGGGTGTTAAACTCAGTAACAGAAGGACTGTGCCAGCCAGCGGGACAAATATTACGGCTGTCACTGACCACAAACCAATTATACAATCTACCATACACAGAAGAATTTGATTCAGTATTCTCATAATCACTATAAGCACCTGTCGTTAGTGAAGACCATTGAGTATCATCTGGCACATTGGGGATAGAATCTCCATTTCGATAATGTATTACTTTCAGATTTTCCACCATCCAGACTTGAGTTCCAATTGTTACATAATGATATATATTACCATCAACATCAGTTACTGTATTTGTTGGCGTTGGTATTGGAATAGGTTCCGTTATCGTATTATCCTCATCTTTTTTACAAGCGCACAGTAAAAAAAAGGCCATCCCCATTACACATAATGGATAAATCAGAAGTGTTCGATTTGTTTTCATAATTGTAGATTTTAAAAGTTAATACTGAAATGAACCTTGTAAAAAAGAACAAGTAATATTTTCAACCTGCATTTATATACAAGATGAATGTCAACCTAAGAGGGTT
>JAZDMK010000117.1:0-10791 GCA_043800975.1 Bacteroidota bacterium
GGTTTCCTCATTTTATATGGATGAACACGAAGTCAGAAATCTGGACTATCTGGAATACCTTTATTGGTTATACAGAGTATTCAGCGTTGACTATCCGGAAGTATACAAAACTGCATTACCTGACACATTGGTATGGCGCGATAAAGTGGCATGGAATGAACCTTTCGTGGATTACTATCTGCGTCATCCTTCCTATCGTGAATATCCTGTAGTAGGCGTTAGCTGGATTAAAGCAAACGACTATTGCGCATGGCGTACCGACCGCGTGAATGAATACATTATGATTCGCGAAGGTATCCTGAAATGGGATCCAACTGGTCAGCAAAATGAAAACAACTTTAATACAGATGCCTATCTGTCTGGTCAGTATGAAGGCCTTATCAAAAGCGACCTTCAGGATCTCAACCCAAGCGGTAGTGGCACACGTAAAGTGCGCATGGAAGATGGTATTTTCCTTCCGAAGTATAGACTTCCAACCGAAGCTGAATGGGAATTTGCAGCGCTTGGCCTGATTGGAAATACAATTTATGAACGCATTACCGAACGCCGTCTCTATCCATGGAACGGTCACGGTATTCGCAACCCGAACTCAAAATATCTCGGCGAAATCCTTGAAAACTTTGTTCGTGGACGTGGGGATTATATGGGTGTTGCCGGTCATCTAAATGATGCTGCCGATATCACTGCTCCTGTTGTTTCTTATTGGCCCAACGATTATGGCCTCTATGGAATGGCTGGTAACGTTTCCGAATGGGTAATGGATGTGTATCGTAATCTTTCGTTTGAAGATGTTAATGAATTCCGCCCATATCGTGGTAGTGTTTTCAAAACACAGGAACGTGATGATGATGGAAACATTGCTGAAAAAGACAGCCTTGGTCGTGTTAAATGGCGCGATGTAACTGTTGAAGAAAGTGCTAACCGTCGTAATTACCGTACAGCCGACAACATCAACTTCCTTGATGGCGACTATAACTCCAGTATCTATTTCAACAACGAAAGTGAATTGGATAAACCTGAAAAGTGGATGTATGAAGCAACGGGTGCAAATCCTTCTTCAATGATTGATAACCGCGTTAGGGTATACAAAGGTGGTTCATGGATCGACCGCGTGTATTACATTTCACCGGGCAACCGTCGCTATCTGGACGAAAGACTCTCAACAAGCTATATCGGCTTCCGTTGTGCAATGGTTCGTCTGGGAAGTCCCCAAGCTTATTAATTCTTTTCAATGATATTGAAAAATCCTCAAGTACTACTTGGGGATTTTTTTTTAATTTTATGCAATGATTACGACTGAAGAACTCTACACATTATATAAAAAGCATCCCGAAATATGCACCGATACCCGCAAAGCCAGACCCGGCTCGATTTTCTTTGCACTTCGGGGTGAACAATTCGATGGTAATGCCTTTGCTGAAAAAGCATTAGAAGCCGGCTGCGCCTATGCTGTTGTGGATGATCCTGCATTAGAAAAAAAAGAACGGTTTATCTTTGTTGACGATTCTCTTGAAGTGCTTCAGGCATTGGCATTCTTTCACAGGAAAAAATTTCAGATTCCATTTATTGCAATTACGGGCACAAACGGAAAAACAACAACCAAAGAGCTGATTTATACAGTCCTCGCCTCTTCGTTCCGCACCCAGGCAACGCAAGGAAATTTAAATAACCACATTGGTGTTCCGCTTACAATTCTTGGAATAAAGCCTGATACCGAAATGGCTATCATTGAAATGGGCGCCAATCATCCCGGAGAAATTGAAGCCCTGTGCAACATCGCCCGGCCCACCCACGGAATAATTACAAATATCGGCAAAGCACACCTGGAGGGATTTGGAGGATACGAAGGCGTAATTAAAACCAAAAAAGAACTTTATAACTTCATTGAAAACAAAGGCGGGTTCATTTTTCTCAATTCAGACGATAAGCTTCTAACCGAAATCAGCGAAAGTATTTATTTCCGGATTTTTTATGGACAGCAACGTTCATCACAATGCCATGTAATACCTTTAACTGCTGATCCTTTTGCAGCAGTAAAATGGAACTTTCTGAAAAGTGAACTAACGATTCAAACTTCGCTGGTTGGTTCCTACAACTACCCAAACATTGCAGCGGCCATTTGCGTAGGCGATTACTTTGGAATTCAACCGGATATCATCAAATCTTCGCTGGAAGCATACATTCCTAAGAACAATCGTTCTGAAATACAAAAAACTGAACGTAATACGCTGATTATGGACGCATACAATGCGAATCCTTCCAGTATGAATGCTGCGCTCGACAGTTTCTCAACATCACAGTTTAAAAACAAAATCGCTATTCTGGGTGATATGCTTGAACTGGGAAGTGAAAGTGAAAAGGAACATCAGCAAATTCTTGAAAAAGCCATTGAATTGAATTTTGGAAAGCTGTATCTGGTAGGTCCCGTTTTTTCATCGATCTCAAAATCCGGCACTTCGTTTCAAAATGCATCCGAGGCATTGGATTATTTTACAAAGAATAAAATTTCCGAATCCACTATTCTCCTCAAAGGATCGCGTGGTATAGGTTTGGAAAAAATCGTTGAAGCACTTTGAAAAACGAAACTCACTGCATCGGTCTCATGTCGGGCACTTCGCTGGATGGTGTAGATGTTTGTTATTGCTCTTTTGAAAAGAAAAAAACAAAGTGGGAATACCAAATCATTGAAAATAAAACTTTTCCATACTCAGAAATTTGGAAAGACCGACTTGTTGGTGCACCAAAACTTTCCGGAACAGAATTATCGCGACTTCATTTAGAATATGGAAGTTACCTGGGAGAACTGACAAAGAAATTTATAACCAAGCACAAAGCAAACCCAGCCTTTGTTTCATCTCACGGCCACACAATTTTTCACCAGCCTGAAAAAGGAATTACATTACAAATTGGACATGGCGGTTCAATAGCAGCTTCCACAGGAATAACAACTATTTGCGACTTCCGAACCCAGGATGTAAAAATGGGCGGACAAGGCGCACCACTTGTTCCAATCGGCGACAAACTTCTTTTTAGCGAATACGACTTTTGCCTCAATCTGGGCGGCTTCGCCAACATTTCGTTTGAAGAAAAAGGGAAAAGAAAAGCCTTTGATATTTGTCCATGCAATGTTGTATTAAACCAGCTTTCAAAAACGGTTGGAAAAGATTTCGATAATAACGGTGCATTGGCGCGAAAAGGCAGCGTTAACCCTAAGTTATTAAGTGAATTAAATAAATTGAAATTCTACTCACTAGAAGCACCCAAGTCGCTGGGAAGGGAATTTGTGGAAAGAAACATCAATCCTGTTATTAACAAACATGATAACCTGAACGATACACTGAGAACTTTCTGTGAACACATCGCATTTCAGATTGTATCTATTATCAATAAAAACACAACCGCTAATTCTAAAATGCTTATTACCGGCGGTGGCGCACACAACCAATTTTTAACAGAGTTGATTCAAAAGATGTGTAATGCTGAAATAATAATTCCCGATAAAAGAACCGTTGATTTTAAAGAAGCACTCGTATTTGCATTTTTAGGATTGCTGCGCATGAACAATCAAAATAATTGTCTGGCATCGGTAACCGGTGCAAAGCAGGATCATTGCGGGGGAAGCGTATTTCTTCCCTGAACATTTTTCACATTAAAATTTCTTCAAAAACGCAGGCTGCAATTAACTTTGCGCGGTTAATAAGTTTTAAAAGGCAAAAAAATACCACCCTCAATTGTCATTACTTTTGCGTAAAGTAAATAATTACGCACATTTTCAGCACTATGGAGTGGTTGCCGGACAAATACAACGAGATTCTAGAACTTCGATATTTCGATAATACACTCCTGAACTTCGGGCTTTTCCTGCTTACAATCTGTCTCGGTCTAATTTTCAAGCGACTGATTTCAAAACTTGTCAGTCGCATACTGTATCGTCTGATAAAAAAATACTCAGCTGAAATTACGGTTGCAAATTTTAAAAAATTACTGCTTAAACCGCTGCAGTTCTTTACGTTTTTAATCTTTATCTACGTTGCATTTTCATTCATCCACTTCCCAAAATCCTGGCATATTCCTCCTGCTGATGAGTTTGGAATACACCTGATTCTGATTAAAATATACGGAATTCTGTTTGTTTCCTCGATCATCTGGATTGGCCTTCGCTTTATGGATTCCATCGGAGTAATTATGGCTGCCCGTGCTCTGAAGACCGAATCGAAGGTGGAAGATCAGTTGGTTCCCTTTGCTATTGATGCGCTGAAAGTAGTGGTCGTTATACTCGGCATCTTTTTAATTCTGGGTGCTGTGTTCGGATTAAATATTACATCGCTTATTGCAGGCCTTGGTATTGGCGGAATAGCTATTGCTCTGGCTGCTAAAGATACGCTCGAAAATTTACTGGGATCGTTTACCATATTCCTGGATAAGCCTTTCGTGGTAGGCGATCTGGTAAAAACAAACGACGTTACCGGCTTCGTGGAAAAGATTGGCTTTCGCAGTACACGCATACGCACCATGGAGAAAAGCTGGGTTACCATACCCAACAAAAAAATTGTGGAAAGTGAACTGGATAATCTTTCCCTGCGCACATTCCGCCGAGTGAATTTCTTCTTTACTTTTTCATACGAAACCGAAATGGAGTCAATTAAATCAACCGTTAAAGATTTACTGGCCTTGTTTAAAGCAACTTCCTATTGCAGCACAGAAAGCACAGCTATTTTAGACTCGTTTGGTGATTTCGGCTATAAAGTATTTGTTGATTTCTACCTGGATTCGCCTGACTATGATGATTTTCTGATAAAGAAAGAACAAATGAACCTGCAGATTGCTGCCGTACTATCGAAAAACGGAATACAGCCCGCCGTTCCTGCTCAACCCTACTTCTCACATTCCAAAGACAACAATAATAAACATAAGTAAACGTTAACCTTAAAAAGAATAATGATGATTTCATCCATTTTACTTCAAATCTCAAATGCAGGCGACACTGCTATAAAAACTGCAACGGCTGTACCTGCTGCCACAACTCCTGTTAAGCCGCCCGTTGATACGCTTACGCTCTGGAGCCTCATAGAAAAAGGTGGTCCGATTATGATTCCGATCCTGCTGATTTCAATTATTGCCGTGTACATCTTTATTGAAAGATATATCACCATTCGCAAAGCCCTGAAAATTGAAAAGGGATTTATGGACAATGTGCGTACTTTTATACTGGAAGGGAAAATTGATTCTGCGCGCGCCATCTGCAAAGGATCATCGAGTGCCATTGGACGCATGATCGACAAGGGTATTTCACGCATCGGCCGGCCGATTAAAGAAATCGAAGAATCGATCGAGCAGGTTGGGAAAGTAGAAATCTACAGGCTCGAAAAAAACATCAGCATTCTTTCCATCTGTGCCGGGATAGCGCCTATGTTCGGATTTATCGGAACTATCATCGGGGTTGTGAAAATCTTTTATGATATATCCATATCGGGTGATGTAAGTATTGCCTCTGTGTCTGCCGGACTATATACAAAGATGGTTTCCAGTGCTGCCGGTTTGATTGTCGGTATTATTGCTTTCATCTTTTATCACTGGCTGAATATCATGCTGGATAAGATGATCCACAAAGTGGAAACACATGCCATCGATTTTATTGACGTATTACAGGAGCCTACAAAATGAACCTGCAACGGCCACGAAAATACAAAGCCGAGGTAAGCACTGCCTCGATGAACGACATCATGTTCTTTCTGATGTTGTTCTTCCTGATCATGTCCACACTGCTAAATCCGAACGTGATCAACCTGTCGCTCCCCAAATCGAAACAAAACACAAAACTGCTTGCAAAAGAAGTGCGCGTTTCGATTACCAAGGATTTGAAATACTATGTCGGAAATACGCCAGTAGAATTTAAAAACCTTGAGAGTACTTTATCCGTAGAACTAAGCAAATCGAAAGACGCTACGGTAATCCTGAATGTAGATAACGCCCTGTCGGTGCAGGATCTGGTAGATGTCCTTCAGATCGGAAACAAGTTAAAAGTTAAAATGGTATTAGCCACTAAAGCACCCACACCATGAGCGAAGAACCCAAAAACCCATGGCAGCGTAAGGCTGCAGGAATCGGAGTCACGCTGCTCGTACACGGCGGACTGATTTTCATTTTCATGCTGATGTCGTTTAAAACGCCCATCCCTCCTTTCCCTGCGGAAGAGCCCGGTGGCGGCGGTAAAGGAATGGGTATTGAGGTAAATCTTGGCAATGCAGAAGATGGTTATGGCGATGTGCAGGATGAGATTGTTTCACAACCTGAGTTTAACACCAAAGTTCAGGTCAGCCAGAATGATCTATTGAGCAATGAAAACGGTGAAAATGTTTCATTTAACAATGTAAAAAACGACAACAAAACAGTTGCTGAAAATAATAATGACAACGCTAATAATGCGAAGAACAATGTTGTAAACCCGGCACTTTTATACAAAGGAAAAAGCCAGGGTGACGGCAAAGGCAGCGGTGACAAAGGAAATCCGAATGGAGTTGTTGACTCTAAGAATTACAAAGGAGATGGCAAAGGCGGCGGAAGTGGTGATGGAAAAGGTGGCGGAGATGGAAAAGGTGAAGGCCCCGGCAAAGGAGATGGAAAAGGACCCGGCATTTCAATAATAATTAAAGATAGGGTTGTTAAGAATGTAGTAAAACCAGTTTATAATGTAAATGAATCTGGAAAAGTTGTAGTTGAAGTTACTTTAGATCGAAATGGAAAGGTTCTTAGAGCAACAGCTGGTGCAAAAGGAACTACAACCTCAAATCGAACTCTTTGGAAAAACTCAACTGATGCGGCATTAAAAACAACTTTCTTTTTTAAAAAAGATGCTGCTGTTGAACAAAAAGGAACAATTACTTATAATTACATTTTAAATTGAGTTCCTATAAGGAGGCGCTTGAATATCTGCAGAGTCGTTTGCCCATGTATCATCGCATTGGGCCGGCAGCATACAAAGCCAACCTGAACAACACATACGCAATTTGCAAAATGCTGGGAAACCCTGAAAAGGATTTCCCGGCTGTGCATATAGCCGGCACCAACGGAAAAGGATCGGTATCGCACATGCTCGCATCGGTGCTGCAGGAGTGCGGGTACAAAACAGGATTGTTTACTTCGCCTCACTTAAAGGACTTTCGCGAACGTATTCGCATCAATGGGAAGATGATTCCACAGAAGAAGGTGATTGCGTTTCTGGAAGAAAATAAAAAGCAAATTGAAAAGATCGAACCCTCTTTCTTTGAACTGACGGCGGGTTTAGCCTTCGAACATTTTTCTGAAAACAACGTTGACATTGCCATTATTGAAACCGGACTGGGCGGAAGGTTGGATTCGACGAATGTTGTAAAAACAATTCTCAGTGTAATTACAAATATCGGGAATGATCACAAGAATTTACTTGGAGAAAGTATACTTCAGCGAGCAACAGAAAAAGCGGGTATTATAAAAACGGGAACTCCTGTGGTGATTGGCGAAACGCAAAAGGAGATTAAACAAATTTTTTTGGATAAAGCAGCGGAATGCCATACACAATGTGTATTTGCAGACAAACTATTTCACAGCGAAAATATTAATGCAGGAACAACCGGCGGAAAGCCTTTGCTGCAGACAGATGTGTATAAGGGAAAAGAAATGTATTTTCGTAAACTCCGGCTTGCTTTGCATGGAAAGTATCAGCTGAAAAATCTGATGACTGTTGCAACTGCGTTGGAAGAGCTAAAAAAAAGCGGAATTAAAATCACGAAAGAAAATATCCGGAAAGGAATATCGCATGTGGTTGAAAACACCGGTTTGCGCGGGCGCTGGGAAGCATTGTCGAAATCACCGCTGACGATTTGCGATGTTGGGCACAATGAAGAAGGGATGCAGGAAGTGCTTGCAATGATTAAAATGACTTCACATAAGAAACTGCATGCGGTCCTGGGGCTTGCCGATGATAAGGATGCGGAAAAGATTTTAAAAATGTGGCCGGCTGATGCCATCTATTATTTCTGCAAAGCCAATATCCCAAGAGGAATGGATGCTGCCCTGCTTGCTGACAAAGGAAATAATGCCGGATTAAAAGGTAAAGCATACAAATCAGTCAGAGCTGCATTAAAGGCAGCCCGCACTGCTGCGATGGACGGAGATTTGGTGTTTGTGGGGGGCAGTGTGTTTGTTGTGGCAGAGGCGATTAGCTGAAACAATTTCTCTTCAGTTATCGATTTTATTTGATACCCTTGGCTGATGTGGTTTCATAAGAAGACATTTTATTGCACACTTAAGTAAGTCAATTCAGCCATCTAAAGTAGTTGGCCTTGGATATACTTTAGTGCCTGCATGTATATGCTGCGTATTATGGGTTTTCACAAAACTGACAAAAGAGTCAAATAAAATCAGCAATACTCTATCTTATCCATGCAGCGAGGGATGAAAGGGATTCTTCACATAATAATTTAATCCTTAACTTTTTATAAAATAAAAACAGAAAGCAACTTTCACAACGGGATATTCGTCTATTTACAGATTTCCTCAAATTAGCCAAAACAAAAAAGCCAAATTATGAAAAAGCTCAACAACTTATTGAAGCCGGCATGTATAGTACTGCTGGTTATTTTCTGTACTCTTTTTACTGGAATCAGATCCCAGGCAGCCAATTATTACTGGGTAGGGGGTACTGGAAACTGGTCTGCAGCAGGGACCCATTGGGCAACTTCAACTGGTGGTGCTGTATTCCACCTTACGGCTCCAACACAAAACGATGATGTTTTCTTTGACGCCAATTCCTTTTCCGGACCCTTGCAAACCGTAACTGTTGACATATTTAATGCTGAATGCAAAAACATGAACTGGACCGGGGCAACAAACAGCCCCACGTTGGCCGGAACGAACGCTATTGCTATTTATGGATCGCTGACCTTTATTCCGTCAATGTCCTGCACTATGTCCGGAGGATTAAACTTCACATCCAACAGCCCTTTAACAACCATAAATACAGGTGGGCTTACTTTGGCAAACGTTCAGCAATTTAGTTTCCAGATGGGAAGTACAGGAACATGGACGCTACTGTCAGATATTACACTTACTTCTGCATTCAACAGCATTATGTTCAACGACGGGAATCTAAATACAAATGGGTACACGATCAACTGTAAGAATATAAACATTATGGGTATGGCCCATGGCAGCTGGACTTTGGGAAACTCCACCATTAACTGTTCAAGCTTCAGCCTCATGGGAACCCCTGCTATACTAGCTATCAACCCGGGCACTTCTACTATAAACATTATCAATGGTAATAATTCTTTTATGGGTAATGGGTATACCTTTTATAACATGAACTTTGACGGTCTCTCATCCGGCACAGAAATAGACCTAAATGGAAGCATGACCTTCGAAACGGTTTCATTTAATAATATCAAAACTGTTAGATTTCCTAGTAACGCTACGGTCACAGTTAAGGATCTCCAATTTAATGGAACTTGCAATAATCAGGTTGTAGTATGTTCAAATACCAGCGGATCTACGGCAAATATTCTAAAAACTAATGGCAATGTAAATGAAGATTACATTGCGGTAAAAGATATTACAATACTTGGTGGCGGAATTTTCGTTTCCAACAACAGCTCCGACCTTGGCAATGTTCACAACTGGACAATCAATGCTGCTGCTGCAAAAACACTCTACTGGGTCGGGGGAAACGGAAACTGGAATGATCCTGTACATTGGTCTCTTTCGTCTGGAGGTCCTCAGGCTGGCTCATGTGCCCCGTCAATCTCAGACAATGTTTTTTTTGATTTAAATTCATTTAATGCAGCTGGTCAGAAAGCTTCAATTGACGGCAATGCATTTTGCCATGATATTACCTGGACCGGGGTTACAAATAATCCGGATTTAGCTGCAGTAAATTCCTGGGGAGATGCTCTATTTATCAGCGGAGATTTCATTCTAGATCCTAATATGACAGCTACTTTTAATGGGATCTATAATTTTGTATCACCTGACCCGGCCCAGAATATTGCAACACAGAACAAAGTGCTCAATGGCTCTGTTTATTTTTCAGGATCCGGAGGATGGGGGCTTGTTCAGAATTTACAATGCACCTCAATTACTTTTAATCAGGGTTCGCTGAATACAAACAATCAGAATGTGATTGCCAACAGTTTCTCTTCCAATACTAATCTGCCAAGAAATATAAATCTGGGAACATCTAACATTCAATTAGTCAGTGCATGGCAGATACAAAACAATACAAACCTCATATTAAACGCTGCAACTGCTAATATTGCTTTTACAGCCAATGCAACTTTTCAGGGAGGTCACCAGAGTTATTTAAATGTAGGTTTTGCAGGTGATGCAAGCATATATCATAATAATACTTTTGGTAACCTTGTTTTCAATGCCGGGAAAACTGTTTCGCTTGAAGCTGGATCAACCCAGACAATAACTTTAGGAATAAATGCTGCTGGAACATGCGGAAGTTATATAACTTTTATATCAACGGCGGAAGGAAGTCAGGCTACAATATCCAAAACTGCAGGGGCGATTAATATAAGCTACTGCAAACTAATAGATATGAAAGCAATTGGGGGAGCAACCTTCAATGCAACCAACAGTACAGATATGGGTAATAATACCGGATGGACGATTACGTCACCGGCAGCAACTACTTATTACTGGGTTGGAGGTACGGGCAACTGGAACAATCCTGCTCATTGGTCCACCGCTTCCGGCGGGCCGGCAGGCACCTGTTTACCAGCCTGGTCGGACAATGTTGTTTTTGATGCA
>JAZDMK010000128.1:0-3271 GCA_043800975.1 Bacteroidota bacterium
TGGAGTGATATCATAAAAGTACAGTCCCAAATTGCAAGGAAATGAGGTAAAATAAAAAGAAAAAAGGACTGGAAAATTATGAAAAAAGCATACAGCGCAGAAGAACGCTTTGAAGCGTTAAAACTGGCAAAAGAAATCGGCAATCAAGCTGCAGCCGATCGACTCGGAATTAAAGTTGATACATTATACGCATGGATAAGCAAAGCCAAAAAAGGAAAATCTGGATTTTCTGAAGATCCTGGAAATATCCCGATAGCAGATACAACGCGTTTAAAAGAACTCGAAAAGGAACTACGGGAAGCCAGAGAAGAAATAGAGATTCTCCAGGATGCACTTGGTTTTTTTGTAAAGCGCCGAAAGAAATAGCAAAGAATCTGCGGATGGCCTATATCTCAAGTCGCCGGAGCCGGTGGCCTGTTGCCCACCTCTGTCGCTCGCTTGGTGTCAGCGAATCAGGTTATTACAAACATCTGCGTTTTAAAAACAAACCGGATAAGCATGCAAATCTTTTGGCGCAAATCTATGAATTAATAAAAGAAGATGAGGAAAATGCGAATTACGGTGTTCGGCGCATCTATGATTATCTTCGATTAAAACGAAACTATAATGGGAGTTTAAGGACAATTTATCGCATCTGCAAAGAAAATAATCTGATGATCCGCATGAAACGCAAACCCAATGGGATTACGAAAGCCGATGCTGCAGCGCAGAAGTCTGAAAATCTCATTAAACAGGATTTCACAGCGAAAGCGCCGAATCAAAAATGGTTAACGGATATAACTGAAATTCCCTGTAAAGAAGGAAAACTTTATCTGGCTCCCATTTTGGATTGTTATGATGGTACCATCCGTGGATTCAAGATGGATGACAATATGCGGGCTGACCTTTGCGTTGACGCATTCCAGAAAGCCTGTAGAGATGATAATGCCCAAGGAATGATCCTTCATTCAGATCGGGGCACGCAATTTACCAGCAAATCATTTCGGAATTCGTTGAAAAAAGCAAATGCGATTCAAAGCATGAGCGGTACCGGTCGCTGCTATGATAATGCCCGGATGGAAAGTTTTTTTGCAACACTGAAAAAAGAGAAACTCTATAAAATTGATACAAAAATCATGCTGATGGCTGAAGTAAAAACGATTGTCTACCGCTATATCCATTATTACAATCGACGGCGAATTTACAGCACAAATGGCGGCTATCCACCTCTGACTTATCGCGAGCTCTTTTATGAAAATCAGCAACTAGCCGCATAGTGATTAAGGTGTTGATTATTGATCCCAGCCAAGGGTGCATTCATCTTCGAAGTACACATGGTAGATAATTTCCTTGTTCGTTTAGACTGAACTATTATTGACAATTCCAAACCGTCAGTTTGGTTTTTACATGAAGCACAAAACGGCTATGAAAAATAACTTTATCGGGATACTTGATCAGACCTATCCGGGTGTTAATACTTACTTCAACAGCCCTGCTCGTGATGATGGCAGCCAGAATGGGTTAATTTCGCTGCTGCATACTGGCATGTAGACTGTGTTCGTAAAATGTCTCTTCACGCTTTCATCGACCATTATCAGAAATGGTGTAAGCGAAATAAGTACAACTTCAGTCAATCAAAAGCTGAAGAAATCTATGGAGCAGCAAAGGAACTTGTTTCTGTACTTCCTAAAGATGATTTGACCAAACTCATTGTGAAACAAGCTGTCGATCAATTAAACATTGCTTCCAAAACTGTAGAAGCACTTCGTACGCTGATGAATGAAACCGCATCCAAGCTGCCTGAGTACTCTATTGTCATGGCAATGAAAGGTGTCGGTCCATCACTTGGACCTCAGTTGATTGCTGAAATTGGCGATGTTACACGGTTTACACATAAGGGTGCCATTACTGCATTTGCAGGCGTCGATCCAGGTGTTAACCAATCTGGAACCTATGAACAAAAAAGTGTCCATACTTCCAAAAGAGGTTCTTCAAACTTGCGAAAAACTTTGTTTCAGGTCATGGATGCTCTTATCAAGACCAAGCCGCAGGATGATGCTGTTTATCAGTTTCTCGATAAGAAACGTGCCCAAGGCAAGCCTTACTATGTCTACATGACAGCAGGTGCCAATAAATTCCTTCGTATCTACTATGGTAGAGTTAAAGAATACCTAGCAATTCTTCCACAATAATTACCTCTTACATTCCTTCTTTCAGACCAGCGTATCGTGGTGGTCTATTTGTTATGCTTAAAATCCAGCGTATAACTTTTTTCAAGAAACCTTCAACTTTCTATTGACTTTTTATTTGCAGGCTGTTTTATTAATATTATATCTGAAGTTTTATTAAACGTAAACTGTCTACTGTTTAAAATGAAATAAAATAGTTATTCGTACAATTTTTCCTGAAACGGTTCTTTCGATTATAAAAAAAACAAACGAAGGTTTTCGAGTCAAGCTGAGCCCGGCTCCCGGATTTCATCCCACGTGGCTTCATCCCCGATACGGTAATTAATGGTAGCCATAATTATCATTTTTAAAATAGTTTTTGTTTATTACGGGCGCAGCTGACAATTTTGGCAATGCGCTTTTCTCGGGTTTTCAATTGTTTACCTTCCTCGATCCACCATACCGCCTGAAGTTTTTGGCTATTGGACCAGTCCTTGAAAAGACGACTGGCCACAGGATCCCCCTGTAATGCTGCCATAAGATCTTTAGGGATATCCGGCGTTTCTTTCGATGAGTAAGCGGCCTGCCAACGGCCATTTTCCTTAGCTTCCCGAATTGCCGCCATGCCTGCCTCAGTCATGCGTTCTTCGGCGATTAGCGCTTCAGCCCGTTTTCGGTTTGTCATTGACCAAATGCTGCCCGGTCTGCGGGGCGTAAAACGAAGCATGTATTTATCTGCATCCAGACTATACATTTTTCCATCAATCCAACCCATGCAAATCGCTTCTTCTACCGCCTCATTGTAGCTGACACCCTTCTCAGCCGATCCGGCTTTTTTTATTTGCAGCCAAACCTCCGATGCGATCCCATGATGGGATGCCAGCCAATCATGCCAGTCCTTTCGAGTTTCGCAAAAAAGACCGTTCTGAGGACGCTTATTTTTATCCATACCAATCTCCAAGTTCACCCCTGTTCATTCGTATCCTCTCTTATCAATGATAGACTGACTTATTTCACCGTAAGTTAAGCTGATCCCGGCACCGTCAGTGTCCAGAAGGTTACCTTTCAGCGCTGCCTTTTATAGAAGAATTTCTTTTTCTGCGCACGCTTAAAGCGGCATGCTC
>JAZDMK010000131.1:0-3744 GCA_043800975.1 Bacteroidota bacterium
CTGCATCAGGGGTATTAACAAAAAAGTGGGTTGTTAACAAAAAGAAAAAAGAAACCAAAAAAGAAAAAGTCAACATTAAAATAATAAGTGATTAATTAATTAAAAACGGTCAACGTTATTTGGACAAGGTCAACCTGTCACCCGTAACTCGTAACCTGTCACCATTTCCGTCTTCGGTCTTCGGTCCCTTCTATATCGGGCATCAAGCATCGGACATCCGTTTTTATTATCCAGAAGTTGTTGTCTTGTGCGATGGGCTTCCATTCCCGTCTTCGGTCTTCGGTCTTCGGTCTTCGGTCTTCGGTCTTCGGTCTTCGGTCTTCGGTCCCTTCTATATCGGGCATCAAGCATCGGTTATCTTAAATTTTAGAAGGTGTTGTCTTGGGCGATGGGCTTCCATTCCCGTCTTCGGTCTTCGGTCTTCGGTCTTCAAAAAAAAGCCCCACAGAGTATCGGCTTCGAAAACCAACTTCCCTGCAGGGCGGCCAAAGTGAAAGTTTATATAAACTTCTGTGCAATAATAATTCTTTCCTTTCAACATTCCCTACGTAAGTTTCACCAACGGTCGGTTTGGGTTTACGAACGGTGGCTTTTGGTTTATTAACGGTAATTATTATATTTGCAAACTGTCGATGTGATGTTCATGAAACTGTTTCGTTGGTATGTGTTGGTTTTAATCGTGTGGAGCGCTTTTGCATCCTATGCGCAACAGCCCTACTCTATTCAATTTTCAACCAACGACGGCCTGCCCTCCTCCGAAGTTTATCACATCATGCAGGATTCCAAAGGATTCATGTGGATTGCCACTAACTTCGGAGTTTGCAGATATGACGGCTATACCTTTCAGAATTTTGATAAACGGAACGGACTTACTGACAATACGGTATTCGAATCCTATGAAGATTACAAGCACAGAATCTGGTTTATAACTATTTCCGGCAACATTTGTTATTTTGAAAAAGGGAAAATATGTAAATA
Organism: Bacteroidota bacterium; assembly: GCA_043800975.1. Lineage (GTDB taxonomy): Bacteria > Bacteroidota > Bacteroidia > Bacteroidales > JAHJDW01 > JAZDMK01. Next base: position 979 of record JAZDMK010000131.1, read on the forward strand.
CAAATTCAACGACTCCATTGTTAAATATCAAGCCATTTCCAATTCTACTTACGCTAAAAACAATTTTAGTGTAGAGCCGGGAGATAAAGTTACACTGGCTTATAACGAATCATGCATTATTCAGATCGACAGTCTGGGGAGAGTTACAAAATCATGCATCCCTGAAAACCTGAAGAAATCAGGTAATACAATGGCAATTCATATTTACGAAACCAAAAACAAAACATTTATTACGTCATTTAACCCGCGTCCAAAACCCGGAGTTGACATTGGCAGCAAGATGCTTGTTATGCTGCAAAACAAAAACAAAAGTGAATATTCTTTTGTTGCCATTCCAAACATTGACAGGCACAAAGGAAGAACCTTTTTTATTGTGAAGAATTTTGAAAACCATTACATTTTTTCATTCAGCGATTTTCTGCTTGAAGCGGATGAAAACGGAAAGCTTTTAGCTTTTGTAAAATTGAAGGATTATGTTTATTGGATCAGCAAAGGAAAAAACAACAGCATTTGGGTTAGTGTTAGAAACGATGGCATCCGCTGCTATGATTCCGGGAACTTCCGATTCGCGGCCAGTCGTCATTATTTTAAAGACATGTCTGTTTCTTCTGTATGCTTTGATAAAGAAGGCGGTGCCTGGTTCTCGACGCTTGATGATGGGGTTTACTATATGCCTGACTGGGAATTGGATTTCATTTATTTTAACACAGCAAACGGGCTCAGGCGTAAACAAGTCAACGCCCTTACCAATGATGGTAAAAACACTTTATTTGCAACCCAGGATGAAAATATTTATAAACTTACAAATAACGGAATTGAAACGTTTTTAATTTTAAAAAGCACTGTTTTTCCTGTCCTGATCAATGCTATGTTATTTGACAAAGCCCGACAAACCTTGATTATTTGTGAACGAAACAGAATAGCAGAGAGAAAAAACAATCAGGATAAAAACATTGCGGGCCGAAACAAATCTCAATCAGTAGGAGGAGGCAACGGCCTTTCTGAATCAAAAAATGGATATTGGATGTTTGGAAGTAAGTATCTGACAAAAATTGAAAACTACAAATCAGTTTACAATTCCTCGATCGATGACAATGTTAAAAAAAGATTCACTTCCTTTTGCGAAACAAACAAAGGTGAACTGTGGGCCGGTGGATTCGACGGGCTCTGGCATTGTAAAAAATATTATATCAAAGAGCAGCTTCATCTGAAATATGAATCAATGAAGAATATTCATCCTGCATTAGGCGACCGGATCACTGACATCAAGGAATATGGTAACAGTGGTATTCTTTGTATCGGAACAAAAGGCTCTGGACTGGTAGTCTTTAAAGAAAAGCATGCTATACAACTGACAACAAATCAGAATTTATTAAGCAACAACATTTCGGAAATTTTTATCGAGGGTTGTTCAATCTGGTTAGGAACAAACCGGGGACTTACCCGGATTATTATCACACATGACAATGGAATTAATTTTAAAATTCAAAATTACACACCCAATTGCGGTCTCGTTAACAATGAAGTGCTTGATGTAATGGTGTTCAATAAAAAAGTGCATGTCGGCACAATGAACGGACTTTCCGTTTTTAATAAACCTGACAGCTCATTATCACCTATTCCGCCTCCGGTGTATATTAATCAGGTAAAAGTTTCAAACCGCGATACATCAATCGATCAAAACCTGACCCTATCACACGATCAGAACAATATTGTAATCTCCTATGTTGGAATATCCTATAAAAGCAGAGGAAGTATAATTTACAAATATCGGCTACTTGGTAGCGAAAACAGTGACGACTGGATCTATTCAAAAGAAACCTCCGTATCCTTTCCTTATCTTGCTCCCGGCAATTATACTTTTGAGGTATTCGCATCCACAAAAGAAGGAGTATGGAGCACTCATTCTGCAACCTATAGTTTTGAAATTCTTCCGCCCTACTGGAAAACATGGTGGTTTAAACTCATCATAATTTTATTTGCAGCTATTACCTTAACATCATTGTTCTTATACCGCTTGCATGTGATTCAGGAAAAAAACAGAATGATGGTGAAGTTGAATAAATACATGCTACAGGCACTGAATCGGCAAATGAATCCGCACTTTATTTTCAATGCATTAAATACAATTCAAAGTTTCTTTATCAAGAATGACAAAATTACTTCATTACATATCCTTTCCCGCTTCACAACACTGATGCGGCGTGTTTTGAATAATTCGCGTGAAGAAATGATTTCGCTGAACGAAGAAATTGAAACTTTAAAAAATTATATAGAACTTGAATCCTATCGTTTTCAGGATAAATTCGAATATGAGTTTCTTGTTGATCCTTCTCTTCCCATTCACAATCTGAAAATACCTCCATTACTGCTACAACCCTATGTTGAAAATGCAATCATTCATGGCTTGCGTCACCGCATTTCTCCGGGAGGAAAACTCACTGTTCAAATTTTCCAAACTGAAAACCATCTGTGTTGCCGAATCATTGACAACGGTATCGGAAGAACACTTGCAGAAGAAATGAAAACAGTGAAGCCAGGGCACATTTCATTAGGAACAAAAATTTCATCACAACGAATTGATTTAATTAGTCATATGAGCAATATGGATATTAAAATTGAGTACACCGATTTGATTGATGATTATAAGAAGGGTTGCGGATAAGAAAGCGGGGAGCCAACCTATCGGACGGGGCATTCCGAATGACGATTCAGCCCTGCAACCCGTGACTGTTGATGGGGCTTGAAACCCGCGTGTATACGGTG
>JAZDMK010000163.1:0-2532 GCA_043800975.1 Bacteroidota bacterium
GCAGTTTTCCTCCGGGTAATATTTTTTATCAATTACAGCCATGTGAATGTCCGTATGACAATCAATACAATTAACTCCGATCTTTTCGAAACTCCACTCTTTCTGCTTTTTATGACATTCAAAACAGGGAACAGCCTGATGGGCTCCCTGAAGTTGAAAATTACTCATATTATGCTGGTCAATAGTATATGAAAAAAGAGTAAAACCTTTTACATTATGGCATTGAGAACAATCAGGAGAGATTCCATTTTTCGCAAACTGATTTTTGTGGTAATCTGAATGACAATCCTTACAGTTGGCAAACTTCAGAGGATCTGTAAACTTTGTTTTATGGCAGGCTTTGCAATTAACTGTCAGGTGTTTATCCTCAAGTTTATAATCAGTTTTATTATGATCAAACTCTTTTCCTCCCTTAATGATCTGGAACGATTCCACAGTATGGCATTGGATGCAATCCTGACCAAACCTGTTCTGATGCGGGTCCTTATGACAGGAAGAGCATGTAAAAGAACGATCTAAACTGAATTGCTGGAATTTTTTCCCATCTACAGTTTCAATTTTATGGCATTTGATACAGTCAACATTAATATGTTTCCCCGCTAAAATAAATTTTGTGTCAGAATGATTAAATTTTGAAGCTGGCTTGAATGAATCAGAATTATGGCAATTTAAACAAACGGGAGAAAGTGTTTTCTGGTGATAATCGACATGACATGTTAAACATTCCTGATTTAAACCAAGATATGTAAATTTTTTAGCTTTGATCTTCTGATCTTCAATATGTTTTGTATCATGACAATCTTTGCATTCTTTTTTGGCATGAGGCACTGATAAAGTGTACCCTGTAAGTTTATGGTCAAATTTTTCAAAATCCATTCTAATCAGCTGAAAATTTTTCCCATGATGATCATTATGGCATACAAAACAATCTTTTTCCCTGACATCTGAAGATGAATGATAGCCTTTCTGAATATTTATCCTATCCTTAATTTCAGTATGACAGGCAAGACATTTTTCACTTGACACCTTATTTCCAAGAACATGGCATTGTGTACAATTTGAAAGACCCTCCAGATGGGCATGAGGAGATGACAAATCACCAGGCGAGATTTGTGATGACAGAGGAAAAACTGATACCAGTGTCATAATAATAAATCCAAGATAAAATTTCCTTTTTCTTCCCATTTCTATTATTTTCTCTTTTTATCTTTTGGCGTGTGTCTTATTGTTCAGGGTATGAAAATAACTTCTTCCTGATGCCTGACACCTGACGCCTGAAGCCTTATGCCTTATGCCTTATATTAGTGTTTCAAAACTGTTTCACCAAATTTTTTCTCAATTTTAATCCCTGTTTTCTCCAGAAACTGAGTTGGAAGTTCACCACCTGCAAAAATATATACCAGGTCATTTTTTATTTTTATTGTCTCTTCCCCTTTTCCAACTGTCAGTGTAACAAATTCTTCTTCAATTGATGTAAGATTTGTGGATAGACGGACTTCCAGTTTTCCAGCAGCTATCGCTATGTTCAAAGCCATACTGTTGGCCGGTTTAATACGATTGAATACTTCATTTCGATATGAGAGTGTAACATGGTTTTCATCCGAAAGAAGAAGAGCCGATTCAATTGCTGAATCTCCGCCACCTACTACAGTTATATCTTTACTTGAGATTAATTCAGGCTCCAGGAGACGATAGGCAACTTTTTCGTGCATCTCTCCGGGAACATTTAATTTACGTGGCGTCCCCCTTCGACCTATTGCCAATAAAACTGTTGCAGAAGTGTACTGTTCTCCATTAATTGTTGTTACATTAAAAATTCCATCTACAGAAACTATCGATTCTACTTTTGAATTTTCCTGAATACTGATATTATTCTTCTGTAGCACAGTTTGCCATAGCTCGAGCAACTCGGACTTACTTGTTTCAAAAAGTTTAACTTTTCCGTAAAGAGGCAGGTCCATTGGGGAGGTCATTATTATTTTTTTCCTTGGAAAAGTAAATACAGTTCCTCCAAGAGTGTCCTGTTCCAGAAGTAAAAATTTTAAACCAAGTTTTTTTGCTGCCAGTGAAGCCGATATTCCTGCCGGACCAGCACCAACAACTATCAGGTCGTACGATGCCTGATGATTTTTTTTAATTGCCTTTACAATATTTCCGGTAGCCTGTCTGCCCTGTTCAACAGCATTTTTTATAAGACCCATTCCCCCCAGTTCACCTGCAATAAAAATACCTGGAACATTTGTCTCAAAATTTTGATTTACATGCGGAAGATCAACACCACGTTTTTCTGTTCCAATGCGCAAACTGATTGCTTCGGTAGGACATGCATGGAAACAAGCCCCGTGTCCTATGCACTGAGAAGCATTTATTATAGTCGCTTTCCCATTTCTTATTCCCAGAATATCATGTTCCGGACAGGCTGCAATACAAGCTCCGGTTTGTATACAACTGTTCACATCCACAACAGGGTGAAGTGAAACGGGTTCGTGAAGTCCTTCCTCTTTTGCTTTCTTAATTTTTGCATCAACAATC